>DAHVXI010000038.1:0-23870 GCA_027356795.1 Chloroflexota bacterium
TCCAGCATCTCGGCGCTCTTCTCCACCAGCTCCGGGCGGGGGAGGTAGGTGTGGCCGTCGTCGGAGGCCTCGGAGAGGACGTGGAGGAGGCCGGCCATGGCCCGCTCCATGGAGTCCTGGGGGATGCCGACGCTGCGGGCGATCTTGTCGGCGGTGAGGAAGCCGATGCCGAACACCTCGCGGGCCATCCGGTAGGGCTCCTTCTGGACGATGGAGGGGGAGGCGTCGCCGTAGTGCTTGTAGATCCTCACGGCCAGGGAGGCGTTGATCTGGAGGGATTGCAGGAATACCATCACCTCCTGGATCACCTTCTGGGCCTCCCAGGCCTGGGTGATCATCTCGGCCCTCTTGTTTCCAAGACCGGGGACTTCGATCAGCCGCGCCGGCGCCTTCTCGATCACCTCCAGGGTCTCCAGCCCGAACCGGTCGACGATGCGGCCGGCAGTGACGGGTCCTATGCCCTTGATCAATCCAGAGCCCAGGTAGCGGCGAATCCCCTCGACGGTGGCGGGAAGCAGCAGTTGGTAGTGCTCCACCTGGAACTGGCGGCCGAAGCGGGGGTGGTTGGTCCAGCGGCCCTGGAGTCGCAGCGACTCCCCAACGTTGAGGGTGGGGAGGTTGCCGACGATGGTGACCAGCTCGCGCTCCTCCGCCGGCTGCAGCCGCGCGATGGTGTAGCCGTTCTCGTCGTTGCTATAGGTTATCCGCTCGATGACGCCTTCGAGGGAGGTAAGGTAGGAAGTCGTTTCCATGGATCTCTTGTCCAGTAGATTATACCAGGAAGCCGGGAGGCCGCGATTGAATTGACCGTTTACCACTAACATGCTATTCTGCGCCCGGTGTGTAGACCTCGGCGCCATCCCTGTGGTGCTTAGCTGTCACGGCTTGGTAATCCCTCTGTTACTCAGTGGCGGCACCGACTCGCGACCTGGTCGAGGGCCCGGAGGAAGAGTCCTGGTGAGGGAGGGCCAGGCGATAGGAAGCGACGGAGTGCGATGCTTCGTCGTCGGTCGACGTGGGGGAACCTAGCCGCTCCTCCTGCCCGGAGACCTTGAGCCGGTCGGCGTCCGGGGACAACGCTCGAGGTCTGTCTTCTCGTCCTATGTCTGCGTCCATGGTAATACCCGTCGTGCCAAGCCATCGTTTCCTAGAAGTTAGGAGGTGCTTCGGATGAGACGGATGCCCCTTACCTACCAGATCTTCATCGGGATGGTAGTTGGCCTAATCCTCGGCACAATCGTCGGTGGCCCGATCGCCACCCAGTGGCTCAAGCCCTTCGGCGACATCTTCATCCGGTTGATTCGCATGCTGGTGGTCCCGTTAGTCTTCTTCTCCCTGGCAGCCGGGGCGGCCAGCCTGGGCGACATCACCAAGCTAGGCCGCATCGGCGGCAAGATCCTCGGCCTCTACATCGGTACCACTGTGATTGCGTCGACCCTCGGCCTGATCGTTGGGAACATGTTGCAGCCGGGTGCCGGGCTGGCCAAGGCCGCCCTGAAAGCCCCCGAGGTCGCCAAGCCGCCCACCGTGGGCGACATGTTGATCAACATCTTCCCCCTGAACCCCGTGGACGCCATGGCCAGGGCTGACATGCTGCAGATCATCGTCTTCGCCCTTTTCTTCGGGGTGGCGATTTCGATGGTGGGCGAGCGAGCCTCGGGACTCAAGTCCATCATCGAGCAGGGCAATGAGGCGATGCTGAAGTTGGTAGGCATCGTCATGGCCTACGCCCCCATCGGCGTGGCTGCCCTGATGGCGTGGGTGGCCGGAGCCATTGGCTTCTCCATCCTGGTCCCACTGGCCGTGTACCTGGTTGGGGTGATCGTCGCCATCTTCCTGCACGGGGGGATCCTCTATTCCCTGATCGTTGCCGGTATCGGCGGTGTTAGCCCGGTCCGTTTCTACAAGAACGCCGTGGACTTCATGCTGGTGGCCTTCACCACCTGCAGCAGCGCGGCCGCCCTGCCCTTGAACATGCAGGCGGCTGAGAAGAAGATGGGCGTGCCCCGGTCGCTGTACGGCTTCACCCTGCCGCTCGGGGCTACCGTCAACATGGACGGCACGGCCATCTACATGGGCGTGGCCACGGTGCTGATCGCCCAGTTCTACGGGATCAGCCTCACGTTCTCGCAGCAGCTAACGGTGATCCTGACGGCGACCCTGGCTTCTATCGGCGCCGCGGGCGTGCCCGGTGCCGGCTTGGTGATGATGAGCATGGTGCTGACGGCGGTGGGTCTGCCTCTGGAGGGTATCGCCATCATTGCCGGTGTGGACCGGATAGCCGACATGTTCAGGACCACCCTGAACGTGACGGGCGACGCCGCCTGCACCGTGGGCGTTGCTCGCACCGAGGGCATGCTGGACAAGGAGGTCTTCTACGGGCGAAAGGTGGTACCCGAGGTGGGTGCCGCGGCCGCGCAGACGGCATAGCCCGACATTCCTGAAGTCCGATTCTGTAGGGCGGGGGTTTATCCCCCGCCGCCGGCCGTACATCCGGCGCCGGGCGGCGGGGTACAAGACCCCGCCCTACGCCGTCGAATTGCCCCCTTTGCTTGCCCCATTAAGTGCCTCTGCGCTATCATGTGCGCCATTGCTCGAACAAGCAGCTAACAACGGAGATAACATTCCTCACTATGCCCAGGCGAGTCACCGTTCGAGTCCCGGCCACCAGCGCCAACCTCGGTCCAGGATTCGACTCCATCGGCATAGCGCTGGACCTGTACAACACCGTAGCCATCGAAGCCAGCGAAGAGTTCGGAGTGAGCCTCTCGGGCGAGGGCGAGGACGTCCTCTCCCAGGGCCAGGACAACCTGGTGTACCAGGGGGTGCTGGCCGTGTACGAGAAGCTGCACAGGTCCGTGCCTCCCCTCAAGCTGTCCTGTGAGAACTGGGTTCCCCTGGCCAGGGGACTCGGAAGCAGTAGCGCTGCGCTGGTAGCCGGCCTGGTGGCGGGCAACGAGCTGCTGGGCCACCCCCTGTCCACCGAGGCGCTGCTTCAGATCGCCACCAAGATGGAGGGCCATCCCGACAACGTGACGCCGGCCCTTTTCGGTGGCCTGCAGGTGGCCGTCATGAACGGCTCCACCGTGCAGCACATCCGGGTTCCTCTGGCGGCGGATCTCGGCATCGTCGTCTTCGTCCCCGACTTTCCGATGCTCACCTCCGAGGCCCGGGAGATCCTGCCCAGGCATGTCTCCAGGGCGGATGCCATCTTCAACATAAGCCGGGCTTCGCTCCTGGTGGCGGCCATGGCCACGGGGGCCATCCATCTCTTGAAGGCGGCAACCGAGGATGCCCTGCACCAACCCTACCGGCTGAAGCTGTTCCCGGCCATGGAGGAGATCATTCAGTCGGCTCTACTGGTTGGCGCTGCCGGGGCGGCGCTGAGCGGTGCGGGGTCCAGCATCCTGGCCTTCTCTCTCGGGGGCGAGGACCGGGTGGCCGAGGCCATGAACGAGGCCGGAGCGCGCGCCGGGGTAGATGGCCGGACCATCGTCACCCGGATCTGCTACTCTGGTGCGCAGATCATCGACAGAGGATAGGCGAGGACTGAGTCCCCCTCTCCCTCTGGGAGAGGCGTGACGCTGCGCCAGCTCGCGTCACGGGGTGAGGGCTCGTCCGAACCGACAGGCCGTGAGTTCTGGGAGGACCGGATGGCACTCATCGTTCAGAAGTATGGCGGCTCGTCGGTTGCCACGGCGGAGAGAATCCTGTCGGTTGCCCGCAGCATAGTTGCCACCAAAGAGGCGGGCAACAGCGTGGTGGTGGTGGTATCGGCCATGGGCAAGACGACAGACCAGTTGATCGCTCTTGCCCGGGAGGTGTCGTCGGAGCCGGACGAGCGGGAACTGGACCTGCTGATGTCCACTGGTGAGACCGTCTCGGCCACCCTGATGGCCATGGCGCTGCGCAACATGGGGCACACGGCCATCTCCCTGACGGCCGGCCAGGCCGGAATCCACACCGATTCCCTGCACGGCCGAGCCCGCATCAAGTCCGTGGCCAGCGACCGTCTGTGGCGCGAGCTGAAGGCAGGGAAGATCGCCATCGTCACCGGGTTCCAGGGGATCACCGATGAGTTCGACATAACCACCCTGGGCAGGGGTGGGTCCGATACCACGGCGGTAGCTCTGGCGGTGGCGCTGAAGGCGGATCGCTGCGACATCTACACCGATGTGGATGGCGTCTACACGGCCGATCCGCGGCTGATACCGCAGGCTCGCAAGCTGGACGAGATATCCTATCAGGAGATGCTGGAGATGGCCCAGCTGGGGTCCAAGGTGATGCACCCCCGGTCGGTCGAGCTGGGGGAGGCCTTCGGGGTTCCCATCATGGTCCGGTCCAGCTTCAACGAGGAGCCGGGTACGTTGATTCACGAGGTTGGTGGAATGGAAACCAGAAACCGAGTGCGGGGCATCGCTCACGATCTCAACGTCGGCAAGATCTCCGTCGTGGGCGTTCCCGATCGACCGGGACTGGCGGCTTCCATTTTCGAGCCGCTCTCCCAGGCAGGCATCAGCGTGGATGTCATCGTGCAGAACGTCACCGTCCGGGGGGCGACCGACATCTCCTTCACCGTCGCCCGTGGTGACGTGGCGAAAGCCTTGCGGATCATCGAGCCGGTGGCTCGAGAGATAGGGGCGAAGCAGGTGCTCAGCTCCGACAATCAGGGGAAGGTCTCCATCGTGGGGGCGGGCATCCAGAGCGCGCCGGGCATAGCAGCCACCATGTTTCGATCCCTCTCCGAGGCCGGCATCAACATCGGGATGATCACCACCTCGGAGATACGGATCACCTGCATCGTCGATCGGGAGAGGGTGCAGGAGGCGGTGCAGAAGCTCCACCAGGTGTTCGAGCTGGACCAGGCCTAAGAGCTATCGTCCTGGTCGGCGAGGGTGCCCCGGAGCAGCTTGAGAACCCAGCTCAGGAGGGCGCTGGCGATGGCGCCGACCCCGCCTACCAGGGCGATCGCCATGCCGGCCTTGGCGGTCTCCGTCAAGCCGAGGCCCGCGAAGGATTCCGGCCGGGCTGCCATCCCCAATCCCGCCAGGAGCAGCAGGAGGGAGAGGGCCATAAGGAGAACCACGAGGTATGTGCCGGCCCGCAGCGCCGAGACCATGGGGCCTGCCTCCGAAGCCCGACTAGAGAGGGTCAGGGCGAGGGTGATGCCCGCGATTCCAGGGGCTGCTCTTCCCCCTCTGCCTCTCCCTCGGCCGCAGGGTTTTCGCCGCAGGGAAGCACCACCGTGACGGTAGTGCCGACCCCTACCTGACTCTCCAGGTCGATCTGACCACCGTGAGTGTCCACGATGCTGCGCACGATGGAGAGTCCCAACCCCGTTCCTTCCTCGCTGAAACGGCGGGCGTTCTCGGCTCGGTAAAACTCGTTGAAGACCTTGGGGATCTCCGCCGACGGGATGCCTATACCCGTGTCGCTGACCCGGAAGCGGATGTTGTCCTCCAGGACGTCGACGGCCAGATCTACCTTGCCTCCGGCCGGGGTATAGTTGAGGGCGTTGGACAGCAGGTTGGACAACAGCTGCTCCAGGGCCTCCGGATCGGCGAACATGGTCGGGGCGGCGTCGGGGGCGCGGGTGGAGAGGGCCACCACTTTCGCCACGGCCTTGGGCGCCTGCTGCGCCACTACTTTCTCGACGACCGTCAGGGGGCTCACCGGCTGCCTGTCGGTGAACAGCCTCGTCTCCCGGGCTCGCGAGAGGACGAGCAGATCGCCGACCAGGGTCAACAGGCTGTGGGTGCGCCTCTCCGCCCTGGCGATCATGTCTCGCTGCGCCGCCGGCAGCTCGCCGGCACGGCCCTCCAGCGCCCCTCGCAGCGAGTTCTGGACGGCCGCCAGCGGTGCCCTCATCTCCTGGGAGACCCTTCGCATGTGCTGGCTCTTCATCTGCTCCAGCTCCGACAGCTGGTTGTAGGCCCTCTCCAGCTCCTGGGCCTTCCGCTCCAGTTCCATGGTCAGGCCCAGGATCTCCATGCCCCTTGCCCTCATCCTCCCCATGATGGAGGTGGCCATGTAGGCGGCCAGATAGAGAGTGCTGCTGAACACCAGGAGAACCGTAGCCACGAACAGCCCGTCGTGGGCCCGGGACAGCCCGGCCCTCCCGAAGAGGCTCACGTGGGGGATTATCCGGGCGTACTCGCCCAGCACCAGGCTGCCGAAGAGGACGATGGCTACCGTCGCCTGGATGAAGGTTGCCCGCCGGGATAGCAGTATGCTGGCGATGATCACGTGGAAAATGAAGTAGAAGGCGAGGGGGTTCTCCACACCCCCCGAGAAGTGGATCAGCAGGGTGAGAAACAGGAGGTCCGTGACGATCTGGGCGTTGGCCATCATCCTGGCCTGCGCCAGCTGGCTATCGCCGGAGACCACATCGTTCCACTTGAGACCGACGATAAAGAAGGTGTTGTACATGGCGATGGCGGCGCCAATGAGGTAGAGCGGCAGAGGGTCTAGCCTCACGCCGAACAGGGTGGTGGACAGGAAGGTGCCGTAGATCACCGCGGAGGAGGCCAGCCACCTCAGCTGAATGAGCCAGTAGATGCGCTGGCTAAGCTCTACGTCAACGGGAGCAGACCGTCGCAACTCAGCCTCCGCCAGTTATTGCCGATGAGCTTTGGCTGTCGATTTCGCTGAAGGCAGAAAAGCCTCTCCCCAGCCCGAGCCACAGCGGTCGCATCAGGAAGGGAGAGGCGCTCGTCACCCGCGCATTGGGCGCCGCAAGCGTGAGCGCCCCGCGACTGTGATGCTACCAAATAGCCCGGGAAAAGGCAAGGTATGAAGGCTCGCTAACTATTTGTGGGTATTCACCCGGGCTCGCACCCAGTTCAGCCAGCCCTCCAGCCCCTGCCCCTTTCGGGCCGACAGCTCGAAGATGGGGAGGTCGGGATGGGTGGCCCTGGCCGCGGCCCTCGCTTTCTCCAGGTCGAAGTCCACCATCGCCAGCAGGTCGATCTTGTTGAGCACCATGGCGCTGGACCGCTCGAAGATGAGGGGGTATTTCTCCGGCTTGTCGTCGCCCTCGGCCACGCTCAGGATCACCACCTTGGCGTCCTCGCCGATGTCGAAGCCGGCGGGACACACCAGGTTCCCCACGTTCTCTACGAACAGCAGCTGGATCCCCTCCAGGGCCAGACTCTCCAGGGCCGAGCGCACCATGTTGGCGTTGAGGTGGCAGTCGCCGCCGGTGTTGATCTGAATCACCGGGACTTGGTGCCGGCCGATCCTCTCCGCGTCGGCGCTGCCCGCGATGTCCCCCTCGATGACGGCCATGCGGAACTCGCCCTTCAATCCATCCAGGGTGCGCTCCAGCAGTGAGGTCTTGCCCGCGCCCGGCGAGGCGATCAGGTTGAGGGTGTATATGCCCTTCGCCTTCAGCAGCCGCCGGTTCTCGGCCGCGATGGCGTCGTTGGCTTCCAGTACGTTGCGCAGTACCTTGATTTCCATGGAGTCTCCTCGCTAACAGATCCGGGGTAGCATCTCGCCCATCAGCATCTGGACCACCCGGGTTCCCCCGATGCGAGTCTTCATCAGCACCCTGCCACCCTGCTCCGGCAGCACCGTGCCGACGAGGCACGCCTCCTCGCCGTAGCGGGTCCTCCGCATGGTTGCCAGGGCCTGCTCGGCCTCATCTGGGGGCACGATGGCCACCAGTTTGCCCTCGTTGGCCACGTAGAGGGGATCGTAGCCCAGCATCTCGCAGGCGGCCTGGACGGCGGGGCGAACGGGGATCCGATCCTCCTCGATCCGGATCGCCACGCCCGATTGGGCGGCCAGTTCGTTCAGGGTGGTGGCGAGGCCGCCCCGGGTGGGGTCCCGCAGGGAGTGAAGGTGAGGACTGGCCACCAGGATGGCCTCCACCAGACGGTTGAGGGGGGCAACGTCGCTGGCCACCGAAACGCCGAACTCCAGCCCCTCCCTTCGACTCAGCACGGCGATGCCGTGATCGCCGATGGGGCCGGAGAGGAGCACCAGGTCGCCCGGCCGGGCGTTGCTGCCCGACACGTCGACCCCTTCGGGCACCACCCCCACCCCGGTGCTGGTGATGAACAGCCCGTCGGCGCTTCCCTGTTCCACCACTTTTGTGTCGCCGGTGACCACGGCCACGCCCGCTTCCTCCGCCGCGGCCTTCATGGAGGCCACCACCTGCTCCAGGGTCGCGATGGGCAGCCCTTCCTCCAACACGAAGCCTGCCGCCAGGTAGAGGGGCCTGGCCCCCACCATGGCCAGGTCGTTCACGGTGCCGCAAACGGCCAGCCGGCCGATGTCGCCTCCGTCGAAGAAGAGGGGCTTCACCACGTGGCAGTCGGTCGTCAGAGCGAGACGGCCACCCCAACCCTCTCCCAAGGGGAGAGGGAACAGGGAAAGCACCGCCGAATCGTCCATCCGGTTCAGGGCCGGATTGCCGAAGGCCGGGACGAAAACCCTCTGTATCAGCTCCGCGCTTAGCTTGCCCCCGCTGCCGTGGGCCAGAAGGATGCGTTCGTCTCTCATTCCACCCCCGCGAACTGGAACCAGGTGGAGCAGGTCCCCTCGCTGGAGACCATGCAGGGGCCCACCGGGTTCTCAGGCGTGCAGACCCGGCCGTAGAGGGGGCACTCAGGGGGTTGGACGACGCCCCTCAGCACCTCGCCGCAGCGGCAGCCGGCGTGCTCCCTGGTTGGCCCCGGATCGATCGGGAGGACGCGGCGGGCGTCGAAGCGGGCGTACTCCTCCCGAATCGCGAGACCGCTGTCGGGGATCAACCCCAGCCCTCGCCACTCCGCGTCGGCGGGTTGGAAGACGCGATACATCTGCTCCCGGGCCACCGGGTTGCCCTCCGGTCGCACCACCCTCCGGTACTGGATCTCCACCTCCGCCCTACCTTCAGCCCGCATCACCAGCAGCATGTCGATGGCCTGGAGGATGTCCAGGGGCTCGAAGCCGGCGATGACAGAGGGGATGCCGTAATCCCGGGCCAGAAACTGGTAGGGCTCGGACCCCGTGATGGTGCTCACGTGGCCGGGGCAGAGGAAGCCGTCGATCCGGATCTCCTCGGCGTCCACCAGCGCCTTCATGGGAGGAGGCATCACCTTGTGCACCGGGTAGACGAAGTAGTTGCTGAGCCCCATCTGCTCCGCCTCCAGGAGGGAGCAGGCGACCGTTGGGGCGGTGGTCTCGAAGCCAATCCCGAAGAAGACCACCTTCTTCTGGGGGTTGGCGCGGGCGATGGCCAGGGCGTCCAGGGTGGAGTAGACGATCCGCACCTCGCAGCCCTCGGCCCGGGCCTGTGCCAGGCTGGAGAAGGAGCCCGGCACCTTCAGCATGTCGCCGAAGGTGGCCAGGATGGTATCCGGCTGGTGTGCCAGGGCGATGGCCCAGTCGACGTCGCGGTTGGCCGTCACGCACACGGGGCATCCAGGACCCGAGACCAGGGAGACCTGCTCGGGCAGCAGTTGCCGGATCCCGTGGCGGAAGATGGAGACGGTGTGGGTGCCGCACACCTCCATCAGCTTCATGGGGATGGCCGGGCGCCGGTGGATCTGCTCCACCAGCCGCGCCGCCGCGGCGGCGTCTCGGAACTCGGTGACGTACTTCATCAGTTCTCAGGACCCAGGGCTTCCATCTGCCTGAACAGGTCGATGGTGCGCCGGGCCTCCTCCTCGTCCAGCCTCTCGATAGCGTAGCCCGCGTGGATGATGACGTATTCGCCCACCTTGGCGTCGGGCAGCATCATGATGCTGGCCTCCCGTACCACTCCAGCCACGTCGACGGTGGCCCGATTACCCTCGATCCTGGTGATCCGAGCCGGCACCGCAAGGCACATGTTCAAGCCTCCAGCTCTCAAGCAGTCAGCAATCAGCAGTCAGCAGGCGGCGATTGGCGATCACCGCCTGGCCCAGTGCTATGCCCCCGTCGTTGGGGGGGACCTGGTGATGGATCAGCACCCGAAAGCCTCGGGCTTCCAGCAGGCGGCAGGCCCGCTCCAGCAGAAACAGGTTCTGGAAAACCCCGCCGCTCAAGGCTACCATGGTGAGGCCGGTCTCCTCCCGAAGTCGGTCGCAGAGGGAGCCGATCAGGTCGGCCACGGTGTTGTGGAACCGGGCGGAGATCACACCCGTCGGGGTGCCGCACCGCACCTCCTCCACGATCTGGCGAAGGGCAGGGCTCACGTCGATCACCCGCGGCTTGCCCGGAAGCATGGTCCAGCCGTAGCGGTCCTCGATCCCCTCCTGGGCTGCCATCTCCAGTTCGATGGCCGCCTGTCCCTCGTAGTTTACCACCTGGCGAAGCCCGATCAGAGAGGACACTGCGTCGAACAGCCGCCCCACACTGGAGGTGAGGGGAGAGTTGATCCCTCGCTCGATCTGACGCTGCAGGACGGCCATCTCGGGGGCCGAGGCTTCGCGCAGTGGGGGGAGATCGGCCTCCAGGATCTCGGGCCCGAAGCAGTCCAGCAGGTAGCCGGCCGCCATCCGGTAGGGGCGCTTGATGGCCGTCTCCCCACCGGGCAGCGGCAGGTACTTCAGGTGGGCGGCCCGGCGGTACCCCGCGAAGTCGCAGATCAGGAACTCCCCGCCCCACAGGTGGCCGTCGTCGCCGTAGCCGGTCCCGTCGAAGGAGACCCCGATCACCGGCTCGTCCACCCCGTTTTCGGCCATGCAGGCGGCAACGTGGGCGTGATGGTGCTGCACCGGTACCAGGGGGAGCCGGCTGCCCCCCTCGGCCCTTTCCCAGGCGTAGCGGGTGGAGAGGTACTCCGGGTGCAGGTCGTGGGCGATGCCGGCGATCTCCAAACGGAACAGTCGACGGAAGTGCTCGACGGAGCGGGCGAAAGACTCCAGGGTTTCGGCGTTCTCCAGGTCGCCGACGTGCTGGCTGAGGAAGGCGTAGTTGCCCTTGGTGATGCAGAAGGTGCTCTTCAGCTCGCCGCCGCACGCCAGCAGGTCCCGCGGCTCGAAGCCGAGCCGGACGGGGAAGGGGGCGTAGCCCCGGGAGCGGCGCAGGACGGCCTCCCTGCCCCGGAAGAGCCTGGTCACCGAGTCGTCGCACCGCAGCTGGATGTCCCGATCGTGGAGCAAGAAGGCGTCGGCCAGGGTGTCGAGCCTCTCCAGGGCCTCCCGGTTTCCGGTGGCGATCGGCTCCTCGCTCAGGTTGCCGCTGGTCATGACCAGGGCCAGAGGCCATGCTGATAGCTGATCGCTGATCGCTGATCGCTCGAGCAGCAGGTAGTGCAGCGGCGTGTAGGGTAGCATCACCCCCAGGAAGCGGTTGTTGGGGGCGACAAGGGGGGAGAGGGGGGAGCCCTCCTTGCGGCGGAGCAGGACGATCGGGCGCTGCGGCGACTCCAGCAGCTGCCGCTCCTCGTCGCTCAGGTAGCAGTAGGTGGTGACGGTTTCGGCGTCCAGCGACATGACCGCGAAGGGCTTGTCGCTGCGCCGCTTCCGGCGGCGCAGCTCGGCCACGGCCCGATCGTCGGTGGCGTCGCAGGCCAGGTGGAAGCCGCCGAGCCCCTTCACTGCCACGATGGCGCCTTGAGCCAGGAGAAGGCGAGTCTCCTGGATGGCCTCTTCGGCACTCACCATCTTCCCCATCCTTTCCCCGTGCACCAACCACGGCCGCGGCCCGCACTCCGGGCAGGCGTTGGGCTGGGCGTGGAAGCGGCGGTTGGAGGGATCGTGGTACTCCCCTTCGCAATCGGGACACATGGGGAAGCAGCCCATGGTCGTCTTGGGCCGGTCGTAGGGAATGTCCGCCACGATGGTGAAGCGGGGGCCGCAGTTGGTGCAGTTGATGAAGGGGTAGCGGAAGCGGCGATCGGTGGGGTCGCGCATCTCCCGCAGACAGTCGTCGCAGATGCAGATGTCGGGGGAGATGAGGGCGAACCGACCCTCGGCCGCCTGGCTGGCCTCGATGGCGAAGGAGCTGTAGCCGATGGGGGGCAGACTCGCCCGGTCGATCCGGTCCACCTGCGCTCGCGGAGGTGCCTCTGGGCGAAGAGCCTGAACAAAGCGATCTACAAGGTCCGCTTTGCCCTCAACTTCGATCACCACCCCCTCGGTCGAGTTCAGCACCCAGCCCTTCAGCCCGAGGCTGTGGGCCAGCCGGTGGACGAAGGGGCGGAAACCGACCCCCTGGACTATGCCCGAAACCACCAGTCGGGACCGGACCAACGATGCCCCCACATCTGCGGGAGTCGGCAGCTCTGCCGGCCTCTGCACCCCAACTCCTGTAGGGGCCGGCGTCTCTGCCGGCCCTGACGGTGGTGAGCCCAGGGGTGTTTCCTCGGAGCCGGGGACGGTCACTCCTCCACCTCCAGGCTCTCCACCTGCAACTCCCGACCCTGGGTGATCTTCCCGACCCCCCCACACTCCGGGCAGGTCAGGTCGTAGTCTTGCACCACGAAGAAGCGGTCGCACCGGGTGCAGGTGGCGCCGACGGGGATCCGGATGGTCTCCAACCGCACCCCCGCGGCGATGGTGCCGGGGGTCATGGAGTCCAGGTAGAACTGCACCGAGTCGGGGACGATGTCCGTCAGGGCGCCCACTCTGAGTCGAATCACCTTGATCTGGGAAGCCCCGATCCGTTCGGCCTCGTCGGTGGCTATTTGGAGAAGGCTCTGGGTGATGGCCAGTTCGTGCATGGGTTCATCAAATAGGCACGGCCGGGCCTGCTTGGCCCGGCCGCCTGTCGAGTCGGTGCCGGTCCTCTCTCTAGTGTACCACGGACTCTGGGATGGGGGATTTCAGTGTCTAGAGGGCAGGCGATGGCTCGGCTCTGCCCTACTGGCCCCGATCCTTCATCTTCAGGTGCCCTTCGAAGAAGGCTCCCTCCTGGATGATCAGGACGCCGGCCGTCAACTCTCCGGTGACCCTGCCGGTGGCCAGGATCTCCAGACGTCCGTCGCAGGTGATGGAACCCTCAAGCTCTCCGGCCACCACGGCGTTCGAAGCCTTGACATTGGCGTTGACCTTCGCCGTTTCCTCGATGAAGACCGACTTGGCGCAGGCGATCTCGCCCTGGGAGGCGCCCTTGATGCGCAGGTTCGATTCGCACCGGAGGTTGCCGTCGAAGACGGACTGCATGCCGATTATCGTCTCCGCCCCCTCGGCCTCCTGGGAGATGGAGGGGGCGTGGGCGCGAGAAGTGTAGGCGGGTTGGGCGGCAGGGCTCGGCTTGGACGGTGCGGGCGGCGGGGCGGGCATCGGCTGAGCCACCTCTCGGGCCACGCTCTCTCGAGCCACGGCCTCCCGGGCCGGTGCCTCCCGAGCAGGTGCCTCACGGGCCGCGGCCTCCCGCGGCAGCGTAGCGGTGTCTTGGGGCTCCTCCTTGAGGATCACCCCTTCTTCTTCCTGTTCTGCGCCGGCTCTAGATTGGCCGGAAAGCGCTCTCGAAAAGCGGGACCATTCGGTATCTTCCGTCTTCTTGAACACCCTGGCACCTCCCACGCCATCTCATTCTCAATCGTTACCCCGTGCCAAGACAGGGTGCGAAGGCGCCTGCCGATCGCGGCCGCAATGTTATTGTGGGGACGCAAGACAGGGCGCTCGCGCCGGCCCCAAGTCGCTGATGGGGGACTGCACGTGGGACCGTGTGGCTCAGGTTAGTATACCCCCTTGGGTTGTGGTGCGCAATGCGGGGGTTTTTCTTTCCCCCGTCGGCTTCCTCGAGGGGCAGGTATTCCGACGCGGGTTCGGGCTCGAAGCCGTCATCCTCGGGTTTGAAGACCAGGGCGCAGTATACGAAGAAAGCCGCGGCAACGATGGCCGTAGAAGGTCCAATGCCAACGGGGGGCAGTTATCGTGAGGATGCAGTTATGGATCGGCGGCTCGCGAGGGCTCAGCGGCCGATCTGCGAGAGGGGCCCCGGGGGAATGCAGGTGGACGTCCGGAGATGCCGCGGGGGATGAAAGTCGGGTTTGCGCGACCTTCATCCCCCAGGGGGCACTGTTCCCCGCTGCTGGGGAACGCTAATCGGAGCCGCCCATCACGGGCGCCGGCTTCGGGGCCTCGGCGACCCTCACGTACTTGGCCGTGAGTGGCTTCAGGACGAAGAGGGCCAGGGCCGCGGTGATGAAGTTGACCGCCATCGCGATGAGGAAGATGAGGGTCCAGGAGTTCATCGCGACGAACAGCGCCGCGGCCAGGGGGCCTGCGAAGATGGAGGCCACGCCCTTGGCGGTGTACAGGATGCCGTAGTTGGTGGTGGCGAACTTGCTCCCGAACAGATCGCCCACCGTCGCGGGGAAGAGGGAGAAGATCTCGCCCCAGGAGAAGAACACCAGACCCGTCAGGACGACGAAGGCCACGGGGTTGGTCGTCAGGTTCATCCAGAGGAAGACGAAGATCCCCTGGAGGGTGAAGGCGATCGCCATGGTGTTCTCACGGCCGATGTGGTCCGACACCCAGCCCCAGAAGGGCCTGGTGAAGCCGTTCAGGAGCCGGTCCACCTCCACCGCCATGACCAGGGCGGTCATGCCGAAGATCATCTGGACCTTGTCCACATGGTAGAACTTGGCGATCGGCGCCACCTGCGCCGTGGCCATCAGGCCGCTGGCCGCGACCATCACGAACATCGCATAGAGGACCCAGAACTCGGTGGTCTTGACCATTCCCATGGGGTTGACGTCGCGCAGGGTTTGGCGTAGACCGCGCTTCAACGCCGCCGCCTTGGGATCCCACCCATGGGGCAGCCAGCCTTTGGGAGGGGCGATCATGAACTGCGCCGCCACCAGGCAGACGACCCCCTGGATGATCCCGAACACGATGAAGGCCTGCTGATAGCCGCTGGAGTCGATCATGTTCTGGATCGGCCAGACGGTGATGGCGGTGCCGGCACCGTAGGCACCGGCGGTGCAGCCCGCGGCCAGTCCGCGGTGATCGGGGAACCACTTGAGGGCGTTGCCCACCGAGGCGCCGTAGACGGCACCCGCCCCGACGCCACCGATGACGTAGCAGATGTAAAGGGATTGCAGGGTGGTGGCCATGCCGGACCCCACCCAGGAAACCCCTATCAGGATGGCGCCGATGGACACGATGAGACGGTTCCCGAAGCGGTCGATCAGGTAAGCCTCGAAGGGAACCAGCCAGGTCTCGGCGAGGATGAACATGGCGAAGACGCCCTGGATGGCGGGCAGTTCCCATTGCCACTGCTTCTGCATCGGGTTGACGAACAGGGTCCAGGCGTACTGGAGGTTTGCGATGGACGCCATCGCAAAGACACCCATGAGTAGCTGCATCCAACGGTTGGGTAGAGCCTTGGTCGACGTGGTTGTTGCTGCGGCTGACACGCCTATCTCCCTTCTAGCTGCAATCACACGTTCTGAACGAGGCAACGGCGACGGAAGACGAGGTCAAGGCAAGGCAACAAAGCCAACGACCGTTGGAGGCCGATGGCGGAGGGGGACGGGCACGGAGACCCGTCGGTCCGGGCTCCCGCCTGGTACAGAGCTTGGCAGCTGTTGTAGCCAACGCCACTACAGGGTTTCACCCCACCGGCACTGCGAGCGATCCCGCTTGCCCGCTCGGCAGCGAAAGGCTGGCAAGGCCACGGCTAGCGCCTGGACTCCCACCTGGTCGTTGGGATCGACACGACACTGAGGGCATCGTGCCGGCAAGCCGGGACAGCGGTGTCGGGGCTCTTCACTTCGTGACTACGGACCCCACCCCTCTCCCCTCCCCGC
Source organism: Chloroflexota bacterium (assembly GCA_027356795.1). Lineage (GTDB taxonomy): Bacteria > Chloroflexota > UBA6077 > UBA6077 > UBA6077 > JAJYNT01. Next base: position 15,677 of record DAHVXI010000038.1, read on the forward strand.
AGCGGGGAGGGGCCGGGGGGTGGGGTCCCTCAATCAGGCCCCTGTTGGAGGAGGTGTCGCAGGGATCGGCACCGCTAGGCCGACCTCGGTCGCCTTGGTGTTCACGAACTGCTGAATGCGCCCGATCATCTCGGGGGTCAGGTGGCTGAAGCGGCCCTGAAGCCCCAGGTACTCGTTCACGGGCTTCATGCTCCTGGGCCGGTAGGTGAGCTTGGTCTCGCCGTTCTCGATCTCGTAGAGCTGGAACATCCCGCTCTCCACGGCGAGGCGACCAACGTCCACCGTCCGCGAGGGATCGAAGGTCCAACCCTTGGGACAGGGGGCGTGGATGTGCAGGAAGGTAGGGCCCTTGTAGGCCAGCGCCTTCCGCACCTTGTTCATCAGGTCCACCGGATGGGCCGGCGAGGCCGAGGCCAGGTACTTCACCGACGGGTGCCCGGCGGCGATCATCTTCACCAGGTCCTTGGGCCACAGCTTCTTGGCTTCGGGTACCACCTTGCCGGGCGGCGTGAAGGTGGTCCGAGCCCCGTACGGGGTCATCGGCGAAACCTGGATGCCGGTGTTGGCGTAGGCCTCGTTGTCGTAGGCGATGAACAGCAGGTCGTGGTTGCGGTACATCGCCGCGGACAGTGCCTGGAGGCCGATGTCGGAGGAGCCGCCGTCGCCCGCCATGCAGATGATGTTGGGGAGTTCCCCCTGCTTCTTGCCCTTCCGGAGCATGGCCTGGTAGCCCGCCTCGATGCCCGAGAGGACGGCGCCACCGTTGGTGATCTGCGAGTGGATCCAGGGGACCGCCCACGGCCCGTTCAGGTAGCTGGTGTTGGCTACGTACATGCAGCCGGTGGGGCCGACGAAAATGGTGTTCTCGCCCGAGGCCTTCGCCACGAGCTTGTACACCAGGGCCGGGCCGCAGCCCGCGCAGGTTCGGTGACCCGAAAGGTAGTACTCCTTGGTGGGGGCAGTCCGGATGTTCTTGATCTGCTCGTACTCGTCGACGGAGCTCTTGCCGGGCGCTTCGGCTCCTAGCGTCCTTATCTCTGGCATCTCACATCCTCCTACGCTTCCTGGATGGCGCCCGTGTCAAAGCCGACCCAGAACACCTTCTGGTTGGGGTTCCTGAGACCAGCCGCCTCCTTCATGATCTTGTACATCCAGGCGAAGTCGTTCAGCCGGACGACCTCTCCGCCGAGCCCCTCCATGAAGGTGAGGACTTTGGGCCGCTTATCCAGGTCGTACAGGGCGGCGCGGGTCTCGATGGTCACCGGCCCCGAGTCGAGGACCGAGCCGAAGGAGTTGCTGTTCTCCATGATGCCCACCACCTTGGCGTGGCCGACCGCCTGGGCCAGATCGTCGTTGGGGAAGGGGCGCATGAATCGGAGCCGGGCGACGCCCACCTTCTGGCCGGCAGCCCGAGCCGCGTCCACGAAGCTCTTTGCCGTTCGGGCGTGAGCGCCCTGGCCGACGAAGATGAAGTCGGCGTCCTCGGTCTTGTACTTCTCAACGAAGGGATCGTACTGGCGGCCGAACTTCAGGCTGAAGTCCCTGACGATCTCCGGGATCACCGATCGAGCCCGCTTCATAGCGTTGGTCCTGCCCAACTCGATGGCGGCACCCTGGTCGGCGCGGCACTGGGGTCCCATGATGACGGGCCTGGCTGGATCCAGGGAGAACTTCGGATTGAAGGGTGGCAGGAATGATTCCACCTGCCCGGCCTCTGGTAGCTCCACCAGGTCCGGAATGTGGGTGATGAAGTAGCCGTCCTGGCAGGGGAACTGCGGGAGCATCACTCGGGGATCCTCCCCGATCCGGTAGTACATCAGGGTGTTGTCGAAGGCCTCCTGGGAGCTCTCGGCCCAGCCCATGATCCAGCCCTGATCTCGTCCCGTCATGGCTTCGGTGTGCTCGGAGCCGAAGTCGCCCGGCGGGTCCAGGGTTCGGTTGCCAACCATGCACTGGACCGGGTGGAACTCGCCGGAGATGGGGGAATAGACCTCCATGGCGTAGGTGAAGCCGACGCCCGAGGTGCCGGTGAAGACCCGAGCACCCGCGGCCGAGGCACCCAGAACCACGCTGAGCTGCGCGTGCTCGCCCTCGCCGTGGACGAACTCGGCGTCCAGTTCCCCGGTGGCCACCATCCGAGCCAGTTCGATCATGGTGGCGGTGTAGGGGCGGATCGGGTAGGAGCAGATGACGTCTACATCGGCGGCTTTGACCGCCTGAGCCACCGCGGCGGTGCCGCTCAACTTCATTTTCTTGCCCACTGCACTCACCTCACTCTCAGAATCGGACGACGCCGCCGACGAAGTCCAGCTCGGGAACCGGAGCGATGGCCCCCTTCACCGGGCATTCGGTCCAGCAGATTCCGCAGCCCTTGCAGTACTTGAGGTTGATCTTGAAGCCTGCCGGATCAGCGGTAATGCAGGCGTCCGGGCAGTAGATATCGCAGACCCGGCACTGGGTGCACTTCTCCTGGTTAATGACCGGGCGGAGGAAGCGCCAGTTGCCGGTGATCATCCCGTCGTTCTCCCCCACGGGGGAGGGGATGATCGCCGGGACCTCCTCGCCCAGGGCTCGCTCCTCCTGGTGGGGCGCGGGGCCCGGGTTGTAGCCCGCGGCACCCAACCAGTGCACCTTCACCTGCTCGTAGCCGCGGCGCACTCCGGATGGGTCGATCACAACCGCCTCGAGGGAGCCCAGCTCCACAATGCCGGAGATCTTCGCGATGGCGCCGGCGATGGGGCCCGCGGCTCCGCTGCCCATGCCGCTGACGTCGGTAGCCCCCTCGATGCCGCTCAGGGCGCCCTCCAGGACGCCGCCGCCGGCGCGGATGGTCGCTATGGCCGCCAGGTCGCTCAGATCGGTGTCCTGCAGGTGTTGCAGCAGCTCTTCGGGTGTCTTGTCGGTGTTGACCACCAGGACGGCCCCGGGCCTTATACCCTTGATCACGGGGACCCCCTTAACCATGGTGGGCTCCACTACGGCCACGATGGCGGGGTGATCGTTCTCGTACAGGTAGGGCTCGGCGATGGGGGAATCGCTGATTCGGGCGTAGGAACGGCAGGGGACGTAAACTCGGTCCGGCAGGTCGCCGTAGTTGTCGAAGGCCTGGGTGTAGCAGCCCTCTTTCTCGGCCGCCTTGGCCAGGCTGTTGACGATATCTCGGGAGATCTTCCCTTCGGTGATCCCCCGATACCAAACGGTAATCTCGGTTAGCCCTTTAGTGGCCACACCAGCAACCTCCTCTCAAGAGTTAGGAGTGCCCAAGGGTCTCGGAGCGGCAACGGTGTGCGTGGCGGCGGCAGCTACGTCATCGTGGTTCTCCTTTTGACCGCCTGAGGAGGGGCCGACCCTCTGGGTGTATGCCTACCCTGGAGGGGAGGCTCGCTCCGCGGGAGGCTGGGGAAGCGGGTACGAGCGAAGGTCTCGCGACGGGAGTTCTGTATACTCGTATACAAAACCGGTGAGGCCATAGTACGCCGCTTCTCTTGGGGATGTCAAGGGGTTTTTCAGACAGAGTTGGGAATCAGCGGCCCCGCTGCCCTGCCCATTCACGGGTGCGACCCAGCAGCACCACCTCGCGGGATCGCAACTCCTCCACGGTGCGGGCCCCCACCAGGAACATGGCGGTCCGCAGCTCCTCCAGGAAGCCCTCCAGCCACTCCTCGACCCGCTCGTAGCTCTCCATCGCCGCCTTGAGTAGCGGCAGAGCTACCCCTACCGCCGTGGCGCCCAGGGCCAACGCCTTGGCGGCGTCCAATCCGCTGCGGATCCCGCCGGTGGCGATCACAGGCAACCCGGCGACGGAGCACTCGATCAGGCAGGCTGCCGTGGGTATGCCCCAGCGAGCGAACAGCCTCCCTCGCTCCTGCAGCCGGCGGGCGCCCCGCGCGGCCGAGCGATAGGCTTCGATGAGGGCGAAGTTGGTGCCGCCCGCTCCCCCCACGTCCAGGGCCGCTACGCCGAGCCCCTGCAGGAGGAGGGCCTGCTCCCGTGAGATGCCGGCTCCCGTCTCCTTGGCGATGACCGGGATGCCCACCTCCCGAACGATGCGTTCGATGGCCGCAGCGCAGCCTGCCGCGCGGGTGTCGCCCTCGGGTTGAACGGCCTCTTGCAGGTAGTTGAGGTGGATGGCCAGGGCGTCCGCGGAGATCAGCTCGATCGCCCGGCGGGCGTCGTCGGGGGTGTAGGCCCTGTGGGCACGCTGAGAGATCAGCTGGGGGGCGCCGATGTTGGCTATCAGGAGGGCGTTGGGCGCCTCCTCCCGAACCACCGCATAGGAGCTGCCTGTCTCTCGCTTCTCCAGGTAAGCTCGTTGGCTCCCCACTCCGAGGGCCAGATCGAATCGCTGGGCAGCGCGGCCCAGCCGCCGGTTGATCTCCTCGGCCCGGGGGGTTCCCCCTGTCATGCCGGCGATCACCAGGGGTGCCTGGAGGGTCTTGCCCAGCAGCGAGGTCGAGAGGTCGATCCCCTCCTCGTCTATCTCCGGCAGGCTGCGGTGGACCAGGACAACATCCTCCCATCCTGCGTCCAGGGGGGACTCCACCGGTTGGGTGGTCGAGATGTCCAGGTGCTCGGCCTTCCTGGTGGCCGTCGGGTCCTTCTTCGCCGTTCTTCCTGGCAAGGCACGTCTCCAACAGAGGATGAGGGCTTGTCCCCCTGCTGCAAGATATACGGCCGATCTGGAGGAAACTGTAGGGCCGGCATTGCCGCCCGCCCTACCCCACCTTGGATTCGGTGACGCTCAGAGGCAGGGTGAAGTGGAAGGCGCTGCCTCGGCTGGGCTCGCTCTCCGCCCAGATCCTCCCCCCCGTGGGCCTCCACCAGCTGCTTCGCCACGGACAGCCCGAGGCCCGATCCGCCGCTGGATCGGGCCCTCGACTTGTCCACTCGGTAGAAGCGGTCGAAGACCTTGGGAAGCTCCTCGGCGGGGATGCCCGATCCGCTGTCGGCGACGGTGACGTGGACGTAGCCGTTGATCCCCGCTGCATCAGCGGGCCTTTCGCCCGCTCGCACCGATACCAGCACCGTGCCTCCCGCCAGCGTGTAGCGCAGGGCGTTGCTCAGCAGGTTGCGCAGCACCTGGCCCACCCGGTCGGGGTCGCCGGAGACCAGCGGCAACCCCTGCGATAGCTCCATCCCCAGGTGAACCCCATGGTCGTCGGCCTGGGGCTGGAGGCCCGAGACAGTCCCTCGGATCAGCTCGCCCAGATCTATGGGTTGCAGGTGGAGGGGAAGCTGCCCCGACTCCGCGAGGGAGAGGTCCCGCAGATCGGTGACCAGCCGCCCCAGCAGGAGGGTCTCCTCTCGCAGGGAGGCCAGCCTCTCGGGGGAAGCGTCCACCACACCGTCCATCATCGCCTCCAGATTCCCCTGGATTATGGCGAGGGGTGTCTTCAGCTCGTGGGCTATGTCGCTGAGCAGCTGCTTCCTCTGCTCCCCGTTTCTGGCCAGGCTGTCCGCCATGCTGTTGAAGGCCTCGGCGAGGGAAGCCAGCTCGTCCCGGGAGCGAAGCTCTACCCTCTGAGAGAAGTCCCCGGCCGCGACCCGACGGGAGGCGAGGGTGAGCCGCTTGAGGGGGGCCGTGATCTGGCGGCTGAGCAGCAGCCCCAGCAGCAGGGCCGCCGCGAGGGCAATCCCACCGGCGATCCATAGGGATCGGTTGACGGCGTCCAGGAAGTGGCGTTCCGGGCTGCCGGCCGTTTGCATCATCTGCCTCATCATGTCCGTCATGACCGGCGCCACGCCGGCGCCCCGCCCCATCATGCCGCCCATCATCCCGCCGCCGGTCGCCGAATCGGCCGAGAGGTAGAGGGTCCCTACGGCCTTGCCCCCGGCCACCAGAGGGAGTGGCTGGCCCGGTGGAGGGTTCGGGACGCTGGCTCCAACCAGTTGGCCTCCGGAGTCGGCCACAACCCTACCGGAGCTGTCGGCGACCACCAGCCTCTCCCCCAGCCATCGCGACAGGGTGAGTACCACCTGAGGCATCCCCTGCCATCCTCCGGCGGAGGAGTAGCGGTCGGCGATGTAGTCGGCGGCCCCTTGCTCCTGGGCCTGGCTCCCGCCCTCCAGATAGTTGCCGAACTCGGCGGTGGTGGATCGATTGGCCAGATAGCCGACGATAAACACCCCCACCAGGGCGACGACGACGAAGCCGGCGGCCAGCTTGAAGGCGACGCTACGCATCGGATTGCTCCGTGAACTTGTAACCCACGCCGTACACCGTCAGGACGTAGGTGGGGTGCTGGGGGTCCGTCTCGACCTTCTGCCTCAGGTTCTTCACGTGGGCATCGATGGTCCGCTCGTATCCCTCGAAGGCCTCTCCCTGGACCTGGTCCAGCAGTTGGAGCCGGCTGAAGACTCGCCCTGGATGGCCCATCAGCACCTCCAGCAGGCGGAACTCGGTGGGGGTGAGCTCCAGCAGCTCGTCGCGCAGCCGGACCTGGTGGCGAGCCGCGTCCAGGGTCAGGTCACCCGCCCTCAGGATCTCCTGGGTGGATTGGGGAGTCGAGGCAACCCTGCGCAGGACGGCGCGGACCCGGGCGACCACTTCCCGCGGGCTGAAGGGCTTGGTGACGTAGTCGTCGGCGCCCAACTCCAGGCCGATCAGCTTGTCGGCCTCCTCGTCTCGGGCCGTGAGCATGATGATGGGGACGGACGAATCCCTCCGAAGACGCCGGCAGACCTCCAGACCGTCTATCACCGGCAGGTTGAGATCGAGCACCACCAACTGGGGCTGCCTCCGCCGGAAGTCCTCCAGGGCGGTGCCACCGTCGGCGGCCACCACGACCTGATAGCCCTCCTTCTCCAGGTAGAGCCTCAGCAGCTCGAAGATCTTCGGTTCGTCCTCCACCACCAGAATGGTCTCTCTGGCCATGAGCTCCTCCCCAGGGGCGCAGTAACCCGGCTACGGTTGATTATATCAGGGGATGGTGAAGAATCTGTGAAGGGGGAGAGCTCTTCTAGTACTCTATCGGCGTCCCGGGTGGCACCATCTGCACCCATATCTTGCCAGGGTTCATCAGCGCAGGCCTGCCGTCGGCGTCGTACCACTCCGTGACCTTGCCGTAGGAGGGCTTGTGCCAGGAGCCCTCGGTGACCACGCCGTCCCGGAAGTAGAGGACCTTGCCCTCCCCCACCTGCGCCATGTCCAGCCTTCCGTCGCTGTCGATCACCCACGCCTCGACGATCTGGACCACCAGGTTTCGCGGGGCCACCTGCTCCCCCGTGTCGGCATCCTTGTGGGGAAGGCCATCCATGAAGCGGCGGTACAGCCGGTCCTCCGGAGAGTACCGGTACTCCACCCGATAGTCTGGGGCGTACTGGATGGAGAGCCCTTTGGCGTCCCGGCCCTGGACGGGCTGAGGATCGGTGCGGAAATGGAACCCCGCCGCGGAGCCCGGGGTCACCCTCCGGACCTTCTTCAGGGAGGAGCGGAGCAGGTCGGTGCTGGTGTAGGCGTTGTGGGGGGCGGATCGGGCGCCGTCGCGCCAGAAGCCCGGGTCGCCGTAGGTCTCGTCCAGGTTCGTTATCCCCGTCGCGTTCAGCGCCGCGTACCCTTCCGGGCTGGCGCCGATGTGGACGTAGGAGGCGTTGAGCTCGGCGGCAAGATAGACGTAATAGTGGCGAGCGCTCCGCACGGGGCCGATGGCGTCGGCCTGTCCATCGACATAGACGGCCAAGAAGCGGGAGATGCCACCCTCCACCAGGGCCTCGTAGACGATGTCGGCCCTGTCCAGCCCCGACTGGGGTCTGGCGTCCACGAAGTTCTCCACCATCACCGCCAGGGGGTAGAAGGTGCCCGTGGGGATCGGCGGTGGCGAAGGGGTCGGCAGCGGAGTTGGGGGCAGGTCGATCGATAGCTTCTTTGTCTCGTTCGGGGATAGGAAGACGCTGGTCCGGTAAAGCTGCCGGTCCGCGAGGGAGAGCGCCACCTGGTGGTTGCCGGAACCCAGGTTGTCGATCAGCAGAGGGGTCTTGCCCCGCTCGACCCCGTCGACGGAGACGGTGGCCCCCTCGGGCCTGCTCTCCAGGGAGAGCCTCGCTGGGAGGAGAGCCGGCTTGGGAGTTGCCCTGACTTCGGGGGTTAGGCTCGCGAGGGCCTCTACCGCTGCTGCAGTGGAGGCCCTCGGGGTCTCTTGGGCGTTGGATCGCGCCCAGGTGGCCGCGGCGGCAACGGCCAGTAGCAGGATCAGGA
>DAHVXI010000040.1:0-11138 GCA_027356795.1 Chloroflexota bacterium
ACCCTGGTGGCGCTCTTGGTACGAGCGGTTCTGGAACGAGCGTGTCGGCAGCGGGGGCTGGCAGTGACGGCCGACCGTCTGTTCCAGGGGTTCCGTTCCTTGCAGGCGGTGGACCTGATCTGGCAAGACGGGAGCCCCCAAGGCACAGGGTCGAAGGCCGAGAACACTCGGTTGATGGTGTCGTGGGAGGGAATGCCGTTCGGTAGCTCCAGAAAGTCGGCAAACCAATCCTCCATCGCCCCCCCGAACTCCTCGATCTCGTTCCAACTCTCCGCCCCACAGATCACCGCGCACAACGCAATGGTCACTATGCTAAGGAGCGGGTGCAGCTTGGTGCGCTCTACTCGGGGGTCCTCAAGAGAGGCGAAATGCTCAGATAGGGCACGGCCGGCCAAGGTCTCCATCTAGAACTCAAACCTGGCCGTTATCCTATCAGCACTGTCTGCACCCCAATATTAGATGCGTCGGCCCTATGCAGGAAGCTCAGCCCTGTTCTCCCTGGCGCGCTATTGTGGGGCTCCGAGAGACGCTGCGAATAGCAGCTTCCAGGATACCCAGCCCCTCGCTGAGTTGCTCGTCCGTAATGGCGAGCGACGAGAGAAACCGGACGATGTTGTTGGCATTGCCGGCCTTCATCAGGATGAGCCCGTTCTGCAGCGCCTCGCTGAGAACCAGCGCTGCTTCTGCCGTCGCGGGCTCCTTGGTGACGCGGTCGCGGACGAACTCGATGGCGCACATCGCCCCAAGGCCTCGCGCGTCACCCACCAGGGGGTATCGATCCACCCATTCCCGGAAGCGGGCGGTTACCTGCTCACCGATCTCCCCTGCCCTGGCAGACAGGTTATCTCGTTCCATCACCTCGATCACCTTCAGCGCGGCGGCACAGGCGAGCGGGTTGCCGCCGTAGGTCCCGCCGAGGCCACCCTCCTGAGCCGCGTCCATGATTTCCGCCCGCCCCGTGATGGCGGCGATAGGGACGCCATTGCCCAGGGACTTGGCCGTGGTGATCAGGTCCGGATCCACTCCGGCGTGCTCGATGGCGAACATCCTCCCTGTCCGGGCAAAACCTGTTTGGATCTCGTCCACGGTCAAAACGATTCCATGCTGGTTGCAGAACTCCCTGAGACCCCGCAGAAACTCCGGCGGCTGAACGATAATGCCACCCTCGCCCTGGACGGGTTCGATTATCACGGCGGCGACCTGCTCGGTCCCGATCTCCTGCTGAATGGCCCTGCGGACTTCTATCAGAGTCTGCCTGGCGTCCTCCTCCGGACTGTGCCATGGCGAGCGATAGGTGTAGCAGGCCGGCAGCCGGTAGACCTCAGGGGCGAAGGGCCCGAAGCCGTGCTTGTAGGTCGAGACCTTCCCCGTCAGGCTCAGTGCCAGGAGCGTGCGGCCGTGAAAGGCGTTGGTGAAGGTGACGATGGCAGGGCGTCCCGTAAAGCGCCGAGCCAGCTTGATGGCGTTCTCCACCGCCTCCGCGCCGGAATTGACTAGAAAGGTTTTCTTCCTGAAGCGGCCGGGCGTGATCCGGTTCAGGGCCGAGGCAAGCTCAACGTAGCCCTCGTACATCGTGACGTGGAAGCAGGTATGGATGAACCGGTCGGCTTGCTCTTTGATGGCGGCGACCACCTCGGGGTGGTTGGCACCCAGGTTCAACACCCCAATGCCACCGGCGAAATCGATGTACACGTTTCCATCGATGTCGGTGAGTGTCGCTCCTTCGGTCCGGGCCGCCACGATGGGCGTGATGTTGCTCACACCTGGGGGAACGACGGCTCGGCGCCGCTCCAGAACCTCCAATGATCGAGGACCCGGGATCGCTGTCCGTACATCCACTGTACCCATATGTCTGACTATCCCTTTCTGAGTGGCCGCCGATTGTTGTCGCTGGGATGCTCGCCTACCCGACACCGCACCAGGCGGCGATCAGGCAAGCCGCCACCTTGGTGACGTCGAGCACACTGTCCAGCTCCACGCACTCGTCCGGACCGTGGGGGCGTTCTCCTCGAGGGCCGTAACAGACTGACTGCATTCCGAAGTAGCTGGCGAATCGGTTGTCAAGCCCGGCGGTGGAGGCCATCTCCCTGGGAGGTGTGCCGACCACGTCGGTCACCACCTCGCGGCACAGGTTGACGAAGGGAGAAGTGAGATCCTGGGCCCACGGCTCGGCGTGCCAACCGAACCATTCGATCTCGGGGGGGTGCTCACCCAACCAGGGGTCGGCATCGGCCACCTCCTGGACCGCCCTCGCCACCGATGCTCTCATCTGGGCCTCGGTCTCGGGAGGGATGTAGGAGATACGGCAGCTGATCTCGGCCCAGCCGGCCACCGACGAGACCCAGTCGCCGGCCCTCATGGTGCCGACGTTCAGATTGATGGCCCGGTCCGTCCATTGCTCGAAGAAGGGGTCTCGGAACTGACTCGCCCGCTCCCGGTCCAGGGCCACCAGCCGGTCGTAGATCCTGGCAGCAAGCCCGATGGCGTTGATCCCATAGTGGGATTGGCCGGCGTGGGCCGTCTTTCCCTGGAGCCGGACCCGGAAGTAATTGACGCCTGGATGGGCCAGCACCAGGCTCATGTCCAGTGGCTCCGGAATCCAGAGCGCCTCGGCGGTGTGGCCTCTCAGCAGCGTGGCGAGGGTGCCTCCCCCCCCGCCGGCCTCCTCTTCAATGACGCTGTGCAGTATCACCGCGCCCTTCGGACGCAACCCCAGGTCGAGCAAAGCCTTCACGGCATAGATGTTGGCGATGGCCCCAGCCTTCATGTCCAGTGCGCCCCGACCGTAGAGGCGGTTGCCCTCCCGCTCGCCCCCCCAGGGATCGTGAGTCCAACCAGCCAGCGGCTCCGGCGAGACGACATCGACGTGCCCGTTCATCGCCAACGAGCGTCCGTGGTCCCGGCCGCGCAGGATTCCGACCACGTTGGGCCTGCCCTCGTAGCCCCACTCCACCTCAGTGTAGGCGGGATGCCGTGATACGACCGCCCGGTCCGCCTCGAAGACGTCCAGTTCCAGACCCAGGTTCCGGAAGCGGTCGGCTATGAAGTCCTGGGCCGCCCCTTCCTGTCCTACCAGGCTGGGAATCCGGACCAGCGTCCGGATATCCTCGATGGTGGCTGCCGCGCTCCGCTCCACCTGGTTGCAGATCCGGCGGCGCAGCTTCTCGTCGATCATCGCTTGTTCTCACCCTTCCTGCGGTGGCGGTTAGGTCGGTCGCACTTCTCCTATCCGAGGTTCTCGTACACCACGGTCAAGCCCATCCCTCCTGCCATGCAGAGCGTGACCAGGCCGAACTGGACATCCCGCCGCCGCATCTCCTGCAGGAGAGTGACGGTCAGTTTCGCTCCGGTGGCTCCGACAGGATGCCCGAGGGCGATGGCGCCCCCGTTGACGTTGAGCCGCTCGGGATCCAACCCGAGGGCCTGCACGACCGCCAGGCTCTGGGCGGCGAAGGCCTCGTTCAGCTCGATCAGGTCGACGTCGCTGAGGGCCAGCCCGGCGAGTCGCAGCGCCTTCTGCGTGGCGGGAACCGGACCGATCCCCATGATCCCGGGCTCCACTCCCACGGCGGCAAAGGTCCTGATTCGCGCCAGCGGGTGGATTCCCCACTCGGACGCTTTCTCGGCCGCCATGACCAGTACCGCTGCCGCCCCGTCGTTCATAGGGCAGGCGTTGCCCGCGGTCACGGTGCCCCCCTCCAGGAAGGCGGGTGGCAGCTCGGCGAGGCGCTCCAGAGAAGTATCGGGCCGGACCGACTCGTCGGATGCGAAGACGCGTTGCGACTTGCCGTCCTGGACGGTGATGGGAACGATCTCCTCCTGGAAGCGGCCCGCGGCCTGAGCGTCTGCCGCCTTGCGGTGGCTCTCCCAGGCGAAGACGTCCTGCTGTTGACGGCTGATTCCATACCGCCGGGCCAGGGTCTCTGCCGTAACCCCCATGTGTACACCCTCGAGCGAGCAGATCAGGCCGTCGGCCAGGAGGGCATCCTCCATCTTCACGTCACCGTATCGGGTCCCCCACCGCGCGCGCACCAGGTGGGGGACCCGACTCATGCTCTCTATCCCACCGGCAACCACTGCGTCAGCCGCTCCCGACATGATCGTCTGGGCCGCGAGGGAGATGGCTTTGAGCGAAGAGCCGCAGGCCTTGTTCACCAAGTAGGCCGGCGTCTCGTGGGGAAACCCGGCCCTCTGCGAGGCGATCCTGGCCGCATTGGAGCCACCGCCGTGGATGTAGCCGTGGCCGAACACGACTTCGTCCACCGCAGACTTCGGCACCCCGCTGCGGGTCATCAGTTCCTCCAGCACCATCCGGCCCAGCTCGGCTGCCGGCACGTCTCGTAGCGATCTCCCAAAGGCCCCCACCGCGCTGCGTCGGGCAGCCACAATCACGGCATCACGCACGGCCCTCATCCTCCCCATACCGGTCGACCACCGGTGGAATCCTCAGCGGTGCTCCAGTCGCGGCGATAACCTGGTCCACCGTGTAGGCCGCGGCTACCTCCCGCAGCACCAGACCAGACGGCGTGACCTCGATGACCGCCATCTCGGTGATTATCAGATCCACCGCCGCGCGCGCGGTCAGCGGGTAGCTGCACTCGGCCAGGATCTTCGGTTCCCCGTCCCTGGCGGTGTGAGTCGTGACGACCACTACCCGTTTGGCCTTCTGGGCCAGCTCCATGGCGCCTCCCATCCCGGGGACTCGGCGGCCCGGCACCAGCCAGTTGGCCAGGTCGCCGCGAGCGCTCACCTGCAGGGCGCCGAGGATGGTCATGTCCAGCCGTCCTCGACGGATCATGCCAAAGGCGATGGCGCTGTCGAAGTAGGAGGCGCCCGGCAGCGCCGTCACGGGTTCGCCGCCCGCGTTGATCATGTAGGGATCCTCGAGGCCCGGCCGGGGGCGGCCACCGTAGCCGAGGATGCCGCTCTCGGAATGGAACAACACCTGAACGTCCGGCGGCACGAAGCCCGGCACCAGGGTCGGTATTCCGATGCCGAGGTTGACCACCATGCCGTGTCGGATCTCCCGGGCTGCTCGTCGGGCCAGCCGCTCCCTTACTCCCAACTCCACTTCCACTTGATCCCCCGGCTTTGGACCACCATGTCGATGAAGACGCCAGGTGTGACGATCGTCTCGGGGTCGAGGGCTCCCAATGGCACGATCTCCCCCGCCTCGGCGATGGTCACCCGGCCGGCCATTGCCACCAACGGATTGAAGTTGCGCGCCGTCTTCTCGTAGACCAGATTGCCCAGGAGGTCGGCCCTCGCAGCGTAGACGATGGCGACGTCTGCCACCAGCGCCGGCTCCACCAGGTAGCTCCGGCCGCCCACTGCCAACTGCTGCCTCCCTTTCTCGGCCACGGTCCCCAAGCCCACGTCCACCAGGATGCCACCCAGCCCCATCCCTCCGGCGCGGATCCTTTCGGCCAGGGTACCTTGAGGCGAGAACTCCACCTCCAACTCGCCCCGGTGCATCAACTCACCGGCCACGGGGTTGGAGCCGATGTGCGTGGCGATCAGCCGGGCCACCCGCCGGTTCACGATCAGAGGTCCCACTCCCACTTCGGGCATCCCCGCGTCGTTGCCGATCAGGGTTAGGTTGCGCACGCCCTTCTCCAGGATGCCTTCGACCAGCGTCGGAGGTGTTCCGACCCCGCCGAAGCCCCCGTACATCAGCGCCACGCCATCGGTAATCACCGACAGCGCTCGATCCAGGGATACCACCTTGCCCGTCGCGGCCTGCATTCCGACGTCCATCGCCTCGCTCCGGGCTGCCCTCAGCCAGCCCGATTCGCCAGCAGCTCGGCCTCCACCTCGGCGACCGCCCTTTCCAGCAGCTCCACCAGCAGGTCCAGCTCCGCATCGTTGATAGTCAGCGGGGGCGCCACCATGACCGCGTCGCCACCCGCCACGTCCGCTCCCGCCAGCGCCGGGTATACCAGCAGCCCGTTGCGCCGGGCCCGCTCCACCAGGAGCGCGGTTGCCTGGCGTTCGGGGGCAAATGGCGCACGGGTGGCCAGGTCCGCGATCAGCTCGAGTCCCCACATCAGGCCGGCCCCGCGCACATCGCCGATCACAGGATGCCTGCGCTGAAGATCCAGTAGCTTCCGGTGCAGTTGGATCCCCGCCTCGGCCGCGTGTCTCACCAGTTCATGCTCTTGCACGTAGCGCAGGACTGCCAGCCCCACCGCGCAGGAGAGGGGATTACCGGAGAAGGTGTGCCCGCTCATGATCGATCCAGACCCGCGGCGAATGGCTTGCACCACCCGGTCGCTCACCAGGGTCGCCGCCAGCGGGGTGTATCCGGCACTCAGCCCCTTGCCCACCGTGACCAGATCTGGCGCGATGCCCCAATGTTCGATGGCGAACATCTTTCCGGTCCGGCCGATGCCGGTCATCACCTCGTCGGCGATGAAGAGTATCCCGTAGCGGTCGCAGATCTCCCGGATTCGGGGGAAGTACTCCAGGGGCGCCGGAACGGCACCGCCCGCCGCCCCGACAATCGGTTCCGCCACGAAGGCAGCGACCCGCTCCGGACCAGCCCGCTTTATCGCCACCTCCAGGTCGTCGGCACAGGCCACGGAGCAGCCCGGGTAGCTCTTCCCCAGGGGGCAGCGGTAGCAGTAGGACGGCGCCACCACGGCGAGCTCCTTCAAGAGGGGCGCGAACCAGCGCCGGCGCGCCATGTGGCCCGACATGGAGAGTGCTCCCAGAGTGATGCCGTGGTAGCTAAGCCGGCGGGAGAGCACCAGGGTCTTGCCCCTCTGGCCCTGCTCGTGCCAGTGCTGAATGGCGATCTTCAAGGCGGTCTCCAGCGCCTCGGAGCCGCTGTTGACGAAGAAGACCCAATCCAGGTCGCCGGGGGCGAGTTCCGCCAGTTCGGCAGCCAACATTTCCGCCGGGCTGTTGGTGAACTGCGACCGGTAGCTGAAGGCCACTTTCTCCGCCTGAGCGGCCATCGCCCGCACGATCTCCTGCACCCCGTGGCCGAGGCCGGCGGCCACCGCTCCAGAGCAGCCGTCCAGATACTGCTTGCCCTCGGCATCGTAGAGGAAGACGCCCTTGCCCCGGGACACCTCGGGATAGCTACCATCGATCATGGGCTTGATGACGTGGGACTGCGGCATATCGGCTCCACCTCTCTGCTTCCGGTGCTTTCCCTGCGCGAAGACAGGGCTATAGGTCGGCCCGTGCGTCTCCGACGGCGCTACAACACCTGGCTGAGAAAACGCTGGGTCCGCTCGTGCTGGGGCGCCTTGAACACCTGTTCGGGTGTGCCCTGCTCGATGATCAGGCCGTCGTCCATGACCACGACACGGTCCGCGACCTCCCGGGCGAAGCCCATCTCGTGGCTGACGACGACCATGGTCATGCCGCTCCTGGCCAGGTCCTTCATCACCTGAAGGACCTCGTTGACCAACTCCGGGTCCAGGGCAGAGGTGGGCTCATCGAAGAGCATGAGATCCGGGTTCATGGCCAGGGCGCGGGCGATGGCGGCTCGCTGCTTCTGGCCACCGGACAGTTGATCCGGATAGGTCCGCTCCTTGTCTGCTAGCCCCACGCTGGCAAGCAACTCCCTCGCCTTGGCCACGGCGTGGCCCTTGGGCTGCTTCTTGACGTGAATCGGCGCCTCGATGACGTTCTCGAGCACGGTCATGTGGGGGAACAGGTTGAAGTGCTGGAAGACCATCCCCGCGTGTTCCCGCACCCTGTTCAGGTCGTCCTTGTGGGGATCGATCCGACGCCCACTGATCCAGATCTCGCCCGCGTTGGCCAGCTCGAGGAAGTTGACGCAGCGCAGCAGGGTGGTCTTGCCGGAGCCGCTCGGCCCGATCAGCACCACGACCTCATTCCTGTTGACGTCCAGGTCGATCCCCTTCAGTACGTGGAGCGAGCCGAAATACTTATGCAGTCCTTGCAGCCGGATCATGCTGCGCACCCCCCTTCGCCGGCTCCAGTCGCGGCTCGAGTCGGCTGGGCTTGTTGAGCCGAGCCTCGAGCCTGCTGACCAGCACCGAGAAGATCAGAACCAGGACCAGGTAGTACAGACCGGCGACCAGATAGGTCTCGAAGGGCAGGAAGTTCGCCGCCTGCGCCGCGAGCGCCGTACCGTACAGCTCCTGAACTCCCAGGTATGCGATCAGGGACGAGTCCTTCAGGCCGATGATGAACTGATTGCCCAGGGGAGGCACCGCGCGCCTGAAAGCCTGGGGCAGAATGATCCGCCGCATCGCCAGCCAGTGGGACATCCCCAGGGAGCGGGCGGCATCCATTTGCCCGCGATCGATGGACTGGATAGCCCCCCGAAAGATCTCGGCGATGTAGGCGCCCGCGTGGATAGCCAGGGCCAAGGAGCCGGCCCAGAAGGAACTCAGCACCACGATCGACGTGATGCCAAAGTACAGGAACATGAGCTGGACGACCAGCGGCGTCCCGCGGATGATGGAGATGTAGGCGTTGGCTATGGCACTGAGGACTCGGTTCCTGGAGAGTTTCAGGAAACCGAAAACCAGACCGATCGCCATTGCCATCGCCAGTGAGACGACGGTCAACCTGAGGGTAATGCCTGTGGCAGCGAGAAACGGGATGAAGTACTCCTGGAGTATTCCCCAAATAGCCAGCATCGGTACCTTCCCTTAGCTTAGCTAGCCGGGGAGGTGCGCCGGACGGCGCGCCTCCCCGTTCTGCTGCTACTCACCGAGGATGCTGCGGCCGAACCATTTCTCGCTGATCTTCAGGTAGGCTCCGTCCTTGATCATCGCCTCCAGGGCCCCGTTGATCTTGCTCAGCAGTTGGGTATCCTCCTTGCGCACGGGGATCGCCATCTGGTCGACGAAGAGCGGCTTGCCCACGTCCTTGATGGCCACGTTGTTGTCCTTGATGGCGCTGTACCCAACGATCTGATCCGTGATCACGGCATCGAGGCGACCGGTTGGCAGGTCCTGTAGGGCGATCACGTCGCTGCCGTAGCCCACCACTTTGTCCGGATCGGTTAGCTTGTCGGCGATGTCCTTGAAGGTCGAGGCCATGACGACGCCGACCTTCTTCCCCTTCAGGTCGTCGGGCCCCTTGATGGTGGTGTTGTTCTTGGCCACGAAGATCTGCGCGCCGGAGCGGTAGTAGGGCCGGGAGAAGTTCACCTGCTCCTTGCGCTTTTCGGTGATCGCCATACTGCCGATGATGGCGTCGTACTTGCCGGACTTCAAGCCCTCTAGGATCGTCTCCCAGGGGTTAGTGACGGGGACACCGTTGACGTCCATCCGCTTGGAGATCTCCATGCCGATGTCCACGTCGAACCCGACCAGTTGGCCGCCTTGCATGTAGTTGAACGGCTTGTAGGCGCCCCCCATGGCGAACTTGAAGTCCTTCTTCGCGGTGGGAGCCGGCTGGCTCGCCTGCGGGGGGTTGGCCGCGGCCTTCGGCTCGGGCGTCGCCGTGGGGCTCGGCGCCGCAGCACCGCCGCAGCCTGCCAGGGCGAGGATGCTGAGCACCCCAATGACAACCAGGCAGGGACGCAACACCTTCTTCAACGATCGTCCTCCTCCTCAACTGAGCGTCGGCATAGCGAATGCGAACCAATGCGAAGGTAGGTCGGCCTGCTGGGTTCGCCTAGATCAGGATGTCTCCTCCTTTCTCTCTCCTCGGCCCGAGCCAAGAGTCCCTGATCCCGATCTCGTCGTCGAAATGCCAGTAGCGTTTCCATTAACGCCCCACAGGTGGCACCTTGGCCCAGGTCCACAAACCACAGATCTGGCTCGCGGCCGGGTGCGACATGCGCTGCGGCAGCGCTCGCTGTGGATCGCGCAACGGGTAGAGTGTCGCCAACTAGAACGTGGGGGGCGTGTTCACCCACAACAGCTTGGTTTCTTCGGACCCGGGGTTGCGCCAGCGGTGGGGCAGGGTGCTGGGAAAATACAGGCAGTCGCCCGGGGTCAACAGGTAGTGTTCCAGTTCCTCCAGCCAGATCTCGAGCGTCCCTGCCAGAACGAAGATGAACTCCTCACCGATGTGGTCGTAGGCACCCTCACTGCCTGCCCCGGGCTGCACGCTGAACAGTTGAGGCTCCATTTGAAGCGTCCCCAGCGCCAGGTGCTCTACCGTGACCCCACTACCCGATCCCGGCAGTTGAGGCCGCTCCGCCGTGCGCACCAGCCGTTTCACGCCGTGTTGTCCGTCCAACAGGTCCAGTATGGTGATCCCGTAGCTCTTCGTGAGTTTGTTCAGGGTGGATACGGACGGCCCGGTGACCCCTCGCTCGATGGCGCTGAGGAACGAGATCGAGAGCCCGGTCCTTTCGGCCACCTGCTTCAGGGTGAATCCCGCGCGGCGACGCTTGGCGCGCAAGCGGTCGCCAAGCCCCGGGTTCTCACGGTTTGGTCCGGAACCGCCCGGCCGGACGCTGGGCGCGTTCGTGAGAGCCCGAGCTATGGCCGCGGCGTTCAAGCGCTCCACTCGTCGCAAGTACTGGATGTGTCGAAGGCGGGCGAGATCATCCTCCTGGTATCGCCGATTGCCGCCAGGCGTTCGGACAGGCTGGATGAGCCCCTGCCGTTCCCAAAGACGCAGCGTGGCGGTGCTGACACCCAACAGCTGCGCTGCCTCACAGATCCGGATACCCGGCACCACCGCCACACCCCCACAAACGGCGAAACTTGTACTCCTAAGAGGAACGCTAGCAAGATTAAAGTAATTCCCGGTCGCTGTCAAGAGGTTGAGAGACTGCATCTTGACAAATACATCGACTCGATATAGACTGCGCCCTATATCTGGCCGATATAACCTAGCTTGCGATCCCTTCGCCAGGAGCGATGACTATGGCGGAACCCGGCGCAACCGACCCCACCTACAGGTGGCGGGGCCTGGCGGCCATGCTGGTAGGCACCTTCAGCGTCACTCTGAGCCTCAGCTTCCTCTTCCCCGCCAGCCCGGTCATCATGAGCGACTTCGGCGTCTCCATCGAGACGGTGGCCTGGCTCAGCCTCGCCTACGCCCTGGGAGCCTCCGTCTTCGAGCCGATGTGGGGCCGCCTGGGAGACCTCCACGGCCGGAAGCGCAACGCCCTGATGGGCCTCGGCCTCTTCACCCTCGGGGGCCTCGCCTCGGCGATCAGCCCCAGCATCTGGGCCATGGCCGGGGCT
>DAHVXI010000069.1:0-9125 GCA_027356795.1 Chloroflexota bacterium
GGACCCCGGGCCCGGAAGGGAGCTGGAGTTGGTGGGAGAGATATGCCGGCGAATCCAGGGCCGGCCGGAGGAGCCCTCGTCTCTGGCCGCCCTGGCCGCGGCGGCGGGGATCGGCCCCCACCACCTGCAGCGCACCTTCAAACGGGTCACCGGCATCTCGCCGCGCCAGTACGCCGAGGCCTGCAGGCTGGGGCTGCTGAAGGAGCGGCTGCGGGATGGACAGGGGGTGGCTGACGCCCTGTACGAGGCGGGGTACGGTTCCAGCAGCCGTCTCTACGAGCGGGCGCCGCTGCGCTTGGGAATGACCCCCGCCGTCTACCGGCGAGGTGGCCGCGGGGTCCGCATCGGCTACACCATCGTCGATTGTCCCCTGGGCCGCCTGCTGATGGCCGCCACGGAGCGGGGCGTCTGCGCCATCAGCCTGGGGGACGCCGACGACGCCCTGGAGGCCGACCTAAGGAGGGAGTACCCGGAGGCGGAGATCCATCGGGACGAAGCCGGCCTCGCGGGATGGACGGGCATGCTCCTCGGCTACATGAGCGGCCCTGGAAGGCGGCTGGATCTTCCGTTGGAGGTGCGCGCGACCGCGTTCCAGTGGCGGGTGTGGGAGGAGCTGCGCGCCATTCCCTGCGGCAGCACCCGATCCTACGGCGAGATCGCCCGCTCCATCGGCCGCCCCACCGCCGCCAGGGCCGTTGCCCGCGCCTGCGCCGGCAACCGGTTGGCGCTGGCGATCCCCTGCCATCGGGCGATAAGGGGGGATGGGGATCCGGGCGGCTACCGATGGGGGATGGATCGAAAGCAGCGGCTGCTGGCCCGGGAACGGGCGGCGGCTCCAACCCCCGGAGAGCGGGACGACCCCGCGTCCAGGTAAATGGTAGCTCGCCCCCGCCGGCCCACCATCGCCCCTCGCCGGCCTCCAGGGCGGCCAGGGTCGGAGCCTCCTTCCCCTATCGATGGAGGGCCGAAAGTTGTACAGTTTTGTAAACCTATCGAGTTGAAGATGGGATGCCGTGGCAGGTCGGGGACTTCACCACCCTGGCTGGCCACCGTGAGCTACCTGCGCGCCCTGCCCCCACCGACCGTCTGGAAGCCGAGATCGTGTGCCTCCGACGGATGGTTGGCCGGGCGAGGGGGCTGACTCCGCCGGCCCGTGTTCGCCTCTACCGCTCCTCCGTGAGGCTCAGGAACTCGGGCAGGCTTGCCATGACCAGGTCGACGGCGCTCACCCAGAAGTCCGGCTGGGAGAGATCCACCCCCATGTGCCGTTGGGCCAGCTCCTCGGTGGTCATGCGGCCCGTGTCCCGTAGCAACCCCACGTAGCTCTCCTCGAAGCCGGGCCCCCCCTCCAGCGCCCTGGCGTAGATGCCGGCGCTGAGCAGGAACCCGAGGGTGTACGGGAAGTTGTAGAAGGGTGTCCCCGAGCCGTAGAAGTGCCCCTTGGAGGCCCAGAACTGGGGATGGTACCCCGCCAAGCCGTTCCGGAAGGCGTCCTTCTGGGCCTGCACCATCATCTCGTTCAGCTGGTCGACGCTGAGAGGTCCCTGGTTCCGGGCCTCGTAGAAGCGCCGCTCGAAGAGGAAGCGGGCGGGGATGTTCATGAACATGGTGGCCGCGTCGCGCAGCGCCTCGTCCAGCAGCGTCAGCTTCTCCTCTCGACTGCCGGCTTGGGCGACGGCTGCCCTGGAGACCACCAGCCCGGCAAAGGTGGAGGCGGTCTCGGCGGTGCTGAGGGTGAAGCCCCGAGCCATGGTGGGGAGATCCCACTGGACCTGGTTGTGGTAGCCGTGGCCCAGCTCGTGTGCCAGGGTGGAGGCGCCGTCGCTGGTCCCGCCGAAGGTCATGAAGACGCGGCTCTGCCGGCTGAGGGGGAGGCTGGTGCAGTAGCCCCCGGGCCTCTTGGCCGGCCGGTCCTCGGCCTCGACCCAACGGTTCTCGAGGGCCAATCGGGCGAAATCGGCCATGCGGGGGCTGAACTGGCGGAGCTGCTCGACGACGAAGCCGGCGGCCTTGTCGTAGCTGAGGGGACGCACCGAATCTGCTATGGGGGCGAGCTCATCGTACCAGTGGAGGGCCTTCAGCCCCAGCAGCTTCGCCTTCCGCTGGAAGTAGACCACCAGCCGATCCTTGGCGGTGTCGACGGCGCCCCACATGGCCTCCAGGGTGGCCTGGGAGATTCGGTTGTCCTTCAGCGCCCTGGCCAGGACGGAATCCCAGCCGCGGTGGCGATAGATGGCCAGCCGGAAGCCTCCGATGTGGTTGAGGGCCGCCGCGCACAGCTCGGACTCGGCTTCCCAGGACTGGGTCCAGTGGGCGAAGTGGCGGGCCCTGACCGCCGGATCGGGATGGGCGAACCTGTTGTAGGCCTGGCCCACGGAGAGCTGCTCCAGCAGGCCACCCTCCACCCATGGGACGGTCATCCGGCCCACCACCGTCTGGTACAGCCGCTCCCACGCGCGGTAGCCGTCGACGGAGAGATCGACGATCAGGGCTTCCTGCTCGGGGGACAGCAGCTCGGCAGCGTTCTCCCGGGCCTCCTGGAGCTGGAAGGCCACGGGCTGAAACCGTTCGTCGGCCAGCAGCCCTTGCCAGGCGGGCTCGGGGAATCTGCGCAGCCGGTCCTTCAGCTGTAGCTCCGCCCCCTCGAAGGCCGCGATCAGCTGCTGCACCCTCCCGGCCAGCAGCTTCGCCTCTGCGTCGTTGACGTCCTGGGACATCAGACAGCCCACGAAGGCGCGGACCTCGTCCAGCTGCTCCTCGATCCGATCCCGCATTTGGAGGGTGGAGTGCCACTGGTCCAATGCCTCGGGGGTGTCCTCGAGGGCGAGGAGCTGAACCTGCTCCCGAAGCTGCTGGGGCGCCTTCGCCAGGGTGTCCAGGATCAGCAGCAAAGCAGGCGAGCCGCTGCCCCCGTCGAAGATGGGGTCCAGATCCCAGGTGAGGCTATACTCGCTGGCCAATGCTTTTACTCCAGTCGACGATCTCCACCTCGGCCTCGGGGGCAAACCCGAAAGTCTCGGAGAACTGCTCCTTGACCTTCTCTATGATGCCAAAAACGTCGGAGAAGCGGGCTCCGCCCAGGTTGACGATGAAGTTGTTGTGTTTGAGGGAGACCTGAGCCCTGCCGATCTGGTATCCGGCCAGACCCAGACGGTTGACGGCGTAGCCCATGGAGACCTTGCCGTGCCAGCGGCTCTCCACCATCTCCTTCACGTCGGGCCAGACGGCGAGGATCCTCTCCACCTCATCGCGCTTCTCGACGTTCTTGAAAACCGACCCGCAGGTGGGGTGCTCCATGGGGTGATTTCGGTGCCGGTACTCGATGTTGGCCTGGTAGCGCCGCCGGGCCTCGAGTAGCTCCTCCTGTCCGGTCTCGCGAAGTCTGAAGGTGGCGGACAGGACCACCAGCCTCCGGTTCTGCTTGACGGCGCTATCGCGGTAGGAGAAGCGCAGCTCGGCGTTGCTGAAGCCGCGGACCTCCGCACCCTCGGGCTGGATCTCCAGCAGCTCGGCCCTCTCCAGGAGGTCCTTCAACTCCCCGCCGAAGGCCCCGACGTTTCCCCTGACGGCGGCCCCCACCGTGCCCGGCAACCCTCCGGCCCACTCGAGCCCCGTGTAGCCGCTGTCGAAGCCAAAGCTGATGACGTGGTCGAGATCCTCACCGGCGAAGGCCTGGACCCGGCCGGCCTGGAGATCGCGAAGCTGTGGCTTGCCGGAAGAGGTGATCCTCAGCACGGCGCCGTCGAAAGGATCGTCGGGGAATAGCAGATTGGAGCCCAGCCCCACGACGATCAGCCTCTCGATTCGGTTGTCTCGAACGAAGTCGAGGGCCTCCAGGATGTCCTCCTCGCTCTCAGCCTCCAGCAGGAAGCGGGCGGTTCCGCCGATCCCGTAGTACAGGACTGTCGACAGGGGGAAGTTCGTGTGAGCAATCATCGTTGGCCGCCAGCTTTCGGGATTGTGTCGGGCACTCGTTGGGGGCGAGCGACAGGCCGGGCAACATCTTCTTCCGCCATAATATCACGGTATCGGCTCTTCCCGTCTATCGGCAGCCGGCCGAGGGGCCGGAACGTCACTGTAGTAACGGCCGCCCGTGCGCGAAGTAACGGCTGCACTCGTATCCGGCGGGTGGCTGCGAAGGGCTACGAACGACCGAAGTCGCTGCCATAGGCCCATCTGCACGCCCCGCCCCAGGAGACGAGTCGGCGCCCCACAGAAAGAGGGCACGATGCGCTCCAGGGCAAACGCTGGTTGGGTGATGGAAATGGTTGGTCTCTCTCCCCTAGTGCTTCGCCACGGGGATTTCGAGATGTAGGGCAGGGCGCTCTGCCCTGCCGCCGGCCTATCATCGCCACGCGGGCGGTGGGGCACAGGGCCCCACCCTACGTATCAGAACCAATGTGGCGAAGCACTAGTACGCCGCCACGGTGAAGGTGATATGTACTGTCATGCTGAGCGCAGCGAAGCATCTCCCCGTGGCGAGAGGAGATCCTTCGCTATCGCTCAGGATGACACCTATCAAGATCTGTGTGGCGATGTACTAGTTGAGGTCGTGCTGATCGAGGTGATACCTGTCGATCAGGTAGCTCACCTTGGTGGAGTAGTCGGGATCGGTAGCGTACCCGGCCTTGTGCATTCGCTGGGTGAACAGCTTGGGATCGCTGGTCTGGAAGGCATCCGCGTACCGCGGATTGCCGGCCAGGAAGCGTCCATGGTCCATGACCGACTCGTACAGGTTGTGATAGGCCTTGAAGCCATCCTGGATCGTTACGCTCTGCCCGTTGAACACCTCCCAGGTGTTCATGCTGACCACTCCCGCGGGTCCGGGGCCCGAGGCCGACTTGATTCCGAAGTAGTTCTGGGCCATCGTCGACAGG
Organism: Chloroflexota bacterium; assembly: GCA_027356795.1. Classification (GTDB taxonomy): domain Bacteria; phylum Chloroflexota; class UBA6077; order UBA6077; family UBA6077; genus JAJYNT01. The sequence continues at coordinate 4,878 of DAHVXI010000069.1, forward strand.
CCACTCCGCCCCCACTCCGACTCCAGGATCGCTTGGGCGATGGTGACGGCGGCCGGCACGTGGGTCTCGCGCTGGGAATCCTGCGCGGCGGGCGCCACGGCGGCTATGAACTTTTCGGGCGTCGAGATGTCGGGCGTCGGTCCGCTGTGATCCTGGGCAGCAGGGGCATCGACAGTGAAGCTGGCGAGTTGCACCTGGCCCTGGTTCTGGCTTACCGTAGCGGTCGTCGCCTGGCTACTGGGAGCCGGCGAAGGCGCCGCGGCGGCTTGGGCGGGAGTTGCTCCGGCCCAGGGATGGAGGAGGACCGTCATCAGGAGCATCCCCGAGGTCACGGCAACCCCGGCGCGCTGGGCCAAGTTCCTTCGAGGTCGAAGGAAGACCCGCTCCGCCAGTCGCTGTCCGGTAACCTTCGCGCGGTCGAAGAAGCCGACCTTGCTCCGGGACACGGTTTCCTCTGTGTGATCGGAGCCAACGGCACGAGTAGTACGGCCGTTAACGTCCGATCGGTCCTTGCCTGAAAGCACTGAGTACCTCCTGAAATGGCGCAGCAAAGTAGAAGCGGAACGTCACAAGGAGCTTCTACGAAGCTGCGGGAATGAGATGGCTGGCGCTGGGCACAGGACTACCCTGGCTGTTAGTTCAGCGGCAGCTATTCACTTGTTGCCTGCTGGATATCTCGGGTGTAGGTCCGGGGCTGCGGCCCTCGGGCGGCAGTTTGTTCCCCCGGGCAACCCAAAACCGAAACGACATTGATAGGATAACACGCGAAGAACATATGTGCAAGATAACACGATATAGGTCACGCTATACTCGATAAGATAGATATAGTGGTGCTAAAGCCTTGAGGCGGTCGGAGGGGCAGTGCAAGGGCAAGCCTCTGCTACGTGGCTCGCACGGAATCTGCGGTAGAGTTCCGAGCTGGTCGCCGCAGCCGGGAGAACGAGCCGAGGACGGCGGCGAAGACGCGTACTTTTCCCCTGGAGATCGATGTATGAGAGCGTTGGCGAGAGCAGGCCGCCCGCTTGGAGGGCTGGTGCCTGTGGCAGCCGCCGTCCTGATAGCGTCCCTGGCACTGCTGGGCTGCGCTCCCGGCTCTCAGCCGGCGGTCATCCCCTCTGCGGTCGGCACCAGCGCGGTCACCGCGGGGGCGGCTACACCCGGCGTCACCTCGACCGTTCCGAGCTTCGGCCACGTTTTCGTCCTCTTGATGGAGAATAAGGAGTACGGGGACATCATCGGCTCCTCCAAGGCTCCCTACATCAACAGCCTGGCTCAGAGCTACGGCTCGGCCGCCCAGTACTACGCCATCCGCCACCCCAGTCTGCCCAACTACCTAGCCCTTGCCTCCGGATCCACCCAGGGGATGACGACGGACTGCGGTGACTGCTCTTTCAACGCCCCGAATCTGGTGGATCAGCTGGACGCCCACCAGAAGAGCTGGAAAGCCTACATGGAGGACATGCCCGCGCCCTGCTTCAACGGCGAGTCCAGCGGGGGGATCGGACCCTTCGGGCAGCTGTACGTCCGCAGACACAACCCCTGGATGTACTTCCAGGACATCAGCGGCAACCCTACCCGATGCAACCAGGTAGTGCCTCTGAGCCAGTTCGCGGGGGATCTTCAGAACAACCAGCTTCCAGACTTCGTCTGGATCTCGCCGAACCTCCAGCACGACATGCACGACGGGTCCATCGAGGATGGGGACAGCTGGCTATCCTCCTTCGTCCCCCAGATCCTGGATTCCCCTGCCTGGAAGGACAACGGGGTGCTCTTCATTCTCTGGGACGAGGGGACGACCAATGCCGGATGCTGCGGCGACGCCGCGGGGGGCCACACCATCGCCTTGGTGATCGCGGCCAAAGGGAAGCAGGGCTACCAGTCTCAGACCCCCTACACCCACTACAGCGTTCTGCGGACGATCGAGGAGGGCTGGCAGCTGGGGCTCATGGGGGGTGCCGGGGTCACCGGCACCCAAGCCATGTCCGATTTCTTCCAGTAGCGATCCCTCCACCGGTTTCTACTCCGTCAGGGAGAAGGGGGGATAGCGGTCGGTGGTCAGCACAAAGGCGTAGGAGTCCACCCGGACGGTCCAGCGCATCACCCCTACGACGAAGTCGAAGAGCCCCCTGGGATAGCGGGTGGTGAACAGGATGGCGAACCAGGCGATGATGACCGCTACCACCGCCGCGATCCAGAGGAAGAAGAGAACGATGTAGTGGGGGATGGCCAGCAGCCACTTCACCAGGGGCAGCCAGCGGTTGAGCTCCCTCCTCGCATCGGGATAGACGAGCCACACGTGGACCGCCTGCTCTTCGTCGGTGGAAGGGTACTCGTCCCGCAACAGGGCCAGGTAGGAGGTGACCCGCGTGGCGAAGCTGAGCAGCCCGTAGTTCCAGTCGAACCACCAGCGTGGGTACTTCTGGCGGAAGATGAGCATCAGGGCCGTGGGGATGACCACGTACCAGGGGACGCCGTAGGCGGAGCTGCGTTCTCCACCGCCTGCCAGAAGCAGTCCCAGGACGATGCTGATCGGTATCACCGTGAAGATACGGAAGAAGGTGGTGAGCCTATCCAGACTCTCGGGGTAGTCGACGGTCAGGTTCGTCGGATATCCAGGTGGAACTTCGTTCATGGCTTTCTTCTCCTATGGGTTGTCAGGCATCATCCGCTGCGGGAGCCGACGGGTGCTGGTGGTAGCGGCGGGCGGCCGAAAGCCCCCACGCGTCAAGAACTCGAAGAGAGGAGACGCCAGCCGTTCCTGGGCCTCCATGCCCTTGACCGTGGCCGCCCCATCGGCCACAGGTCTAGGTAGAATCAACCGGTTGACCAGTTCGAAGATGTTGACGGCCGTCCCCGGGAACAGTCCGTGGAATCGGGCAGCCAGATTGGCGGGGAGGGAGAGGATCCGTTCGGTCTCGCCCCATCTGGCCGCCTCGACGATCCGGCGCGCCGCGAGCTCGGCATCCATGGACACGAGCGGCAGGCTCGCGGCCAGGGCGAACCAGCCATATTCGCGCTCCTGGCGTCCCTTGAAGAGGGCGTTCAGGTGGGAGCCGGTCCTCATCAGCCCGGGGACGATAGTGACCACGCTGATGCCCTCCCTGGCCAACTCCGCCCGCAGCCCCTCGGACAGCCCCAGGGCGGCGAACTTGGCCGAGTTGTAGGGTAGCAGGTGGGGCATGCTGACCTTGCTGCCAATGGAGGTGATGTTGACGATCCGGCCGGCGTGCCGCTCCAGCATCTGAGGCAGGACGGCCAGGATGGAGTACAGAGCGCCCCAGTACATCACGTCCATGGCTCGCTGGAAGTCCTCCACTGTCTGGTTCTGGATCGGCCCCACCTGCATGATGCCGGCGTTGTTCACCAGGATGTCGATCCGACCAAATCGGGCCGTTACCTCGCCTACCGTGGTTTCCACCTGCCGGCGGTCGCCGACGTCGCATCGGAGGGCCACGACCTCGGCCCCCTGCCGCTCCAGCTCCTCCCGGGCCCGATCGAGCTCCCGCTGGTCCCGAGCGCAGAGGGCCACCCGGCAGCCATGGTGGGCGAACTCCCTGGCCAGCAGGAAGCCTAGCCCTCGCGAACTGCCCGTAACCAGCGCCACCTGCCCCCGCAGCTCTGGCCGCCGCCACCGTCGGACCAGTTCCCGCCCCACCAGCCCCAACCCGAGGCCTCCCGCCGCCAAGACCAGCCCTTGTCCTCCCCTTCTGAGCCCGTCCATCCTGCCCCTCCCGCCCATGCTACCATGATGTGCAAGGTGACCGCACGGAACGTGCCGAAGCGGGCGAGCCATTTCGGAGTTGTCCATGAATCAGCGAGCGTGCTCGTCCCGCTTGACCCAGAGGGACCGTCGCGATTCATAATGGTGTTCCATGCCGCTTCGGCCGAGAGGCCGGACTCAAGGGAACGGGCGAGACGGCGGCGCGTCCGGACGCCGGTCCGGTGCTGAGAAGCTGACGGGCCGATCCTTCTCGGCCGGCTCAGCGATCTGATATAGGGGGCCTCAAGTGACAGAAACCGCGTACCTACCGTTTAATGTGGATTGCCTGAACGGCAGCTTCATACCGGCCAAGCGAGGCGGTCCGCCGCCAGGTCAGTCCGGCCATTGGCTGATCCTTCAGGACCAGGGGCTGGTGGTGCCCGATCTGCCCGAGCTGGGGTTGCCCTTCGGCGATCTGCCCGCCGGCTTCGAGGGCATCCCCTCGGTGCCGCTCTGGCTCGGGACGTGGCAGGAGGTACCCTGCTGGG
>DAHVXI010000077.1:0-18028 GCA_027356795.1 Chloroflexota bacterium
TGACGTAGTCGTCGGCTCCCAGTTGAAGGCCCCGCACCTTGTCGGGTTCCTCGCCTCGGACGGTCAACATGATCACCGGGACGTGGTGGGCCTCCCGGAGTCGCTTGAGGGTCTCGAAGCCGTCCATCTCGGGCATCATGATGTCCATCACCACCAGGTCGGGCAGCTTCTCCCTCACCTTCTCCAGGGCCTCGCTGCCGTTGTAGGCGGCCAGCACCAGGTAGCCCTCCATCTCCAGGTACAGCCTGATGGCGTGGACCAGGTCTGGCTCGTCATCCACCACCAGAATGCGTCTCTGCTCGGCCATCGCTTCCTCACCGGCAAAGAGGTCTCGGGGGAGCGGCCTGGAGAGACCGCCCCCGATTAGTGTAACGCATCGGCTAATAGAAGGGTGTAGGAATCTACCGGGGTATGCCCATGGAGCTGTGGCCGCCCTTCCAGTCGGAGAAGTACATGGAGCGCTCTGCCACTACCGGCTGGTCCGACTGGACGCGGGTGGAGAAGGCCGTATCGGGGAGGATGTCGTTCATTTGCAGGGTGAGCCGGCTGGTGGGCTTCATGGCGTACTGCTTCTCCACCGTGGAACCGTCCTCCTTCATGAAGGACACCGTGAGGTTGGCGGCCGCGGGGTTCGGGTTGGCGATCAGAATGTTCTCGGAGAAGGGCTTGGCCGTCGAGCCTTCGGGCAGATACCACTGCTTGCTGAGGGCCGGGGCTGCCATGGAGTTGTGGCCGCCGAGGCCACCGGGGAAGTAGGTGGAGCGCTCGGCCACTATCGGCAGGTCGGCCTCGACCTTCGTCGCCACGCGGGTGTTGGGCGCCTCCTGGTTCACGTAAACGCTGAGCCGTGTCCGGGGAGGGAGCAGATAGCTGTTGCTGGTCGTGGTCCCGTCCTCCCTCATGTAGGTCGCCTTGGCCGTACCGGGCACATCGTGGGGGTTCAACAGCAGGAGCCAGGTGTCGTAGCCGCCCCGGGTTACTCCCTCTGCCATGTACCAGTTCTTGGAGAGGGCCATCGCGCCCATGGAGTCGGTGCCCACCTTCCCCTTCTCCTTGTAGACGGCCCTCTCGGCCACTATCGGCCTGTCGGCCTCGATCTTTGCCCCCACCGAGGCGCCGCTGAACAGCTGGTTCAGCAGCAGGCTGGCCCGGGAGACGTGGGGGATCAGCATCTTGTGGGTGACCGTGCCCCCGTCTTCCTTGTAGAGGGTGATGGTGGCGGTCGTTGGCTCCTTGTTGGGGTTCTGCATCAGCAACCAGGTCTCGAAAGGGGGAACCGTGCTGCCCTCGGCGAAGTACCAGGTGGTGGAGGGCGACATGGTCCCGACGGTATCGTGGCCCTCCTGGTAGAAGTACATGGCCCGCTCGGCGAAGATGTAGCGGTCGGACTCGACCAGGGTCGAGACCTCGGTATTCGGGACCACCGAGTTCAGGTAGATGCTGGTGCGGCTGGCGGGCTTGAGGGCGTAATCGGCGATCTTCTGGCCGCCGTTGGGCAGCATGTAGGTGACCTTGGCGGTCGCCGGGGCCGGATCCGGGTTTTGCAGCAGCAGCCAGGTGTCGAAGGGCTTGGAGGTGGAGCCCTCGGCGAAGTACCAGCGCTTGGGCAGGGGTGTTGGGGTTGGAGGCGGCGTCGGGGTTGGAGCCGACTGGAAGATGGGCTGCGGAATGGGGCCCGACTTGGGGACCACCCTGGGCATCGCGACCAGCGGCGGGGCGGCGGCGTCGACCCACAGGAAAGTGGCGTCCACCCAGTCGGAGCCGGCCATCCCCAGATCGTCCCAGAAGGTGCCGTCGGCAATATCGATGGCGGCAGGGTAGAGCACCGGGCGGCCAAACTGGTCGTTGCCGCTGTTGTGGTTGTTGAAGAAGGCCGCGTTGACCTGAGGGGTGAAGCGGGGCAGGTCGTTGAACATCTCCCGCGGCGAGTCCCAGAAGTTGTCCTTGGTGTTCCACGGACCCACGTCCCAGACGGGGGCAGTCGCCTTCTTACCCTTGTAAGAGATCTCCACCTGGTAGTCCTTGCTCTCCTTGGGGTTGAGAGGCTTCTTGGAGGGCAGCGCGACGAAGTGGTCCCTCTCCACGATCTTGTGGCCGTTGGCCGTGGTGCGTCCCACCAGCCCCTCCCTCGTGGCGTACAGCCGGACTGTGGGGTGGGAATCCATCGCCTGGAATTGGGCGGGTGCCGCTGCCTCGGCCGGCTGGGTTTCGAGGCGAACCTCCCGCAGGGAGGCCGAGGCCGTCGGCTGCTCGGCCAGCAGGGTGGCCCGGTACTGGACTCCGACGCCGGCAGCGGGGCTGGAGAAGACCTGTTCGGACGCCTCCACCTCTTGCCAGGGGGACCATTTGCCTTCGGCCGTCTGCACCCTTACCTCCAGAGAGAGGGTAGATCCCGGGGAGGTCGAGGCGTCGAAGCCGACGCGGAGGGGGCCGAAGGGGGTGTCCGTCCCGATGGTTGGGGAGGAGTACACCCCAAAGAAGCGGAAGGGGGCGTGAAGGTCGCTCTCGAAGCCGTCATCCCCTGCCAACTGGAGGGTCTCACCCTCCAGCTGGAGGTTCTGGAATTCCCCACTCTGGAGGTCGCGCGGGGTGTGGAGCGCCAGGGTGCTCCAACCCTCCGCCGAGGGGGAATCCGACGGCTGTGAGAAGGCTACCGCGGGCAGGGCGGCGAGAATCAGCAGCAGCCCGAGAAGGAGCCAGAGGGGGCTCCGGCTGGAGGTTTCGGTGCAGGTGCGATCGGTGAGCCTGGACAAAATCGAGCCTCCAAGGCAGAGCGTTGGGAACGGATCGGGAATCCGGCAAGGTCGGTGTGGCACAAAGGGAAAGTCGCCGGCCACCGGACCCTGGAAAGTAGTTCAGGTTGGCGGCGAGGGCAGCTTACAACAGGTTGTAGAGGCTGGGCAAGGGCCTGGGGGTTACTTCGACAGCAGATCGCGGAGGCGGAGGGCGTCGTGAGGGGCGGCGCCGCCGACGTCGTTGTTGAAGTAGACGTATCCGTCGGGACAGAGGGCCTTCAGCCGGTCCGCCCAGTACCTCAGCCCCTCATCTCCATAGGAGCCGAAGTAGCGGCCGCTGGTGCCGTGGAGACGCAGGTAGACCCAGTGGGTGGTGGCCACCTGGGGTATGGGGAGCTCCTTGAAGTCGGAGAGCACCAGAGCCACACGGTGTTTCCTCAGCAGGTCGTACACCTCCTCGGCAAACCAGCCGGCGTGCCGGAACTCGATGGCCAGCGGGTGACGGGCGGCTATGGGCTGCTCGAGAAAGGCAGCCAGCCTGCCGTCGTCGCGCCCCAAGGAGGGCGGCAGCTGGAGAAGGAGGGGGCCGAGGGCAGCCTCCATCCGCTCTGACCGGCGGACGAACTCCGCGAAGAGAGGGTAGGCCAAGGGGTTCAGCTTGTGGTACTGGGTGATGGCCCGGTTCACCTTGACGGCGTAGAGGAAGCCCTCCGGGGCCTTGCGAGCCCACGTTTGGAAGTTCTCCTCGCTAGGTGTGCGGTAGAAGGAGTTGTTGATCTCGACGGTATCGAAGACCGAGCTGTAGTGCTGGAACCAATCGGCCTGGCGGAGGCCACGGGGATAGAAGACGTCGCGCCAGTGGGGGTAGGACCAACCCGAGCAGCCAATCCGATAGCCCATAGCGGTCTCACAGTCTCGCAACAGGTGGCCTCAACAGCGTAGGGCACGTGGCGCGAGCGAGCGCAGCGCCACGCCTGTGCCCCGCCGCCCGGCTGGCGATTGCGTCGACAACGTAGGGCGGGGCCCTGTGCCCCGCCGCCCGCGGAACAACATGCACCACCAAGCGGCAGGGCAGAGCGCCCTGCCCTACGTTACCGGTGCTGTGAGCCTGACATCTAGGGCTCGGCGCCCGACGCCGGCGTTCCGCCCTCGGCCGGAGTCCCGGGCTCGGCATGGACCTGGGTGTGAACCCGGCCCTCCTGCTCGGCCCTCGCCTCGGCGTAGATGTCCTGCAGTCCCTCTCGGGCTCCGGAAGCAGCCCGACGCATCCCTTCCGAGGCCGTCAGATAGCCCTTGACCGCCTGCTTTGCCAGCGGCCGGAAGTTGCGGGTAAACAGCAGGGCAACGCCGACGCCCACACCGACGACGGCGGCCCGGCCACCCGTCGCCATCGCCTCGATGATTTCCTCCACAGTGAGCACCTCGCCTTTCTCGGTCGACCCGGCCCGGCAGCCCGTGGCGCCCGGCCGTGGAGCCGTCTTCTCGAGACGGCTGCAGCTCAGCGCTGGCCCTCTCCGGCTGAGGGTCGACCCTTTTGGACGTGAGGCTCACCTGGGGCATCTTCCGTGCCGACGGCTCGAGTCCGCGGGATGGTTCACGGACGTGGTCACAGTGCGGGAGGGCGAAGCTCCTGCTGAGCCGGCTCGCCGGGAGGCTCGCCCTCCCGCAACTGTCACCCGATCTCGCGTCTCCACGGGGTTACCTTCCCCGGAACAGCTTTGCCAGCTTCCTCGGCGATGGCTCGGCAGCCGCGGTGGACATGCCTCCCATCTTCCTTCCGAGCCGCTTCATCCACAGGAGACTGAAGGCTCCCGCCGTCAGGGCCGCCATCCATATCTGGGTCATATCCAGGATCGGTTCGACGGAAACCCCCTGGGGCCCGACCACGATGGCTGCCACCGGCCTGGTGCGGGTGCCTCCGCCGCCACCCCCTCCGAAACCGCCGTCGGCCGACTCGGCATCGGGACCACGGCCCGGGCCGGATCCCATGCCAAATCCGAAGCCGTGCATCACTTCGGCCGCCGGAATGACGGTGCGATCCCCTATCGTTCGGGGTTCACCGAAGGCCGCGTTTACGCCTCCTGAGGTGAGGAGCTGCCGCAGCAGCTCCGCCATTCTGTCCATGGGGTCTCGAGTCGCCGCAGCGGCCTCGCCGCCCGGCACACCACCTTGCACGGGTTCGCTCATGTTAGATCCTCCTCAGCCTATGCTCGGGCGGCGTGACCGCCGGAGACCCAGCATCCACAGCAGACCCAAGCCCGCCCCCAGCCCGATCATGAACGTCCTGTTCGGGCTGGGGATGGCCACCCGCCGCGGGCCCGCGGTCTCAATCACTTCCACCGCTATGGGGTGCGTCCAGACTATGCCGCCCGCCGCGGGCGCCCCGCGCCTGCCGAGCGACAGCTTCAGAACCCGGGCGACGGGGACGAGTTGGCGGCCCGCCACGGCCATCGGCTCGCCGCGCACCGTGCCCAACTCCATGAAGGGACCGATCCTGAAGGTCATGCGTCCCCTCCTTCTCGACCACCGTATGAGGGCATTATCCACCATCAGGAGCTTCCTGCACCATGCGGCACTCAACGAAAGCGGGATCAGCCCTCTGCGGCGCTACCCGGACCCGGCATCTCCGGATTGACGGCTGCCCTTCTCGAGTTGAACTTGGTGAAGCTCTCGAAGGAGTACCAGAGAAGGACGTACCAGGGGGCAGCGGCCAGGTTGCCGCCCGAGGTCGCGATCTGGCGAAGGGCGGCGGTGGCGAGCCCCAAAGGGAAGAGAGTCCGAAGGTCGAGCTTACCCCCCGTGAAGCCGAACACTGTCTGGTCCAGGCGGCCGATGGCGGAGTTGATGCGCTGGGCCAGCGGGGTCAGCTCCCCTGCCGAGTCGGGCCCCGCCGGGGTGCCGGGAATAACCAGCGTCACGTCGGCGGCGCGCGCCGCCTGGTAAAGCTGCTCGAGGCTCAGCAGCTGGGGATCGTACAGCAGGAGCAGGCTACCGGTGGAGGGATTGGCCTGGACCCTGCGCACGCCCTCGACCTGGGACAGGGCATCGACCAGGGTGCGCATGAAGACCGGAGACCTCAGCGAGCGGTCGAGTCTAACCCGCACCCTGCCCGGGATAGCGTGAACTATGGTGGCCTTCCTGTCGCCGCTGCCCTGCATCACTGCCTCCTGCGGATGGGGGTCGGGGGCTCGTACAGATCCTCCAGGCGTGTCGTGGCGTCGATAGCTCTCTCCCGAGCCCGGGCTGCAGCCCCGAGATAGCCTCTCAGGGCTCGGCGGGCCAGGGGACGCAGGGCAGGGCTGAGGACGGTGGCGGCGGTGGCGGCGACTCCGAGTCCCAATCCCCAGCTGCCCCCTATCAATATGGGTCGAAGGATGCCGGCCACGTTAACCTCCTCTCGGTGGTGGGAAGGGATCGCTACTGGCCTGTACCGGGCTGTCCTTCCGACGCTGCCCTGGCCTCGGCCTCGTGCTCGGCCCTGGCTTCCGCGTAGAGGTCCTCCAGGGTCTCGCCCATTTCGGCCGCCATTTCCCTGGCCCGGTCTGTTGCCACCAGGTAGCTCTTCATCGCCCGTTTTGCCAGCGGACGCATCTGCTGGGCTCCTGCCAGGGCCCCGCCGACCCCCAGGACGAAGCCTATGCCGGCCGCCGTGCCTCCGAGCAGCATCTCCAGGAAGCTGGCCATCTCCACCTCCTTCGGTTGTGGACGAGCCCGGGTCCTCGCGTCGAGGGCAGGCCGGAGTATCCATGTAGAAGTATAGAAGCGGGCCGCAAGTTTCGTACCATTTCCAGGTTGACCTTCGTTGCCGTGCGACGCTACACTGGAGCCACGTTGACAAAGGGCGCAAGGCCCATTGAGGGCTATGGGCTCAGCAGATACCCGGGAGGCAGTCTGTCGTCGTGCGGTTGCGGTGGTTCAAGTAAGGAGGAGACCCAATGTCACTGAACGGCAAGCGTGTGGCAGTCCTTGCCGAGGCCAACTTTGAGGATCTGGAGTTGTGGTACCCGCTGCTGCGTCTGAAAGAGGCCGGTGCCGAGATCTTCGTGGTTGGGACGGGCAGCAGCGATAGCTACCTGGGGAAACACGGGGTTCCGGTGAAGGTCGATGCCGAGGCGGACATGGTGGGCGCCAGCCAGTTTGACGCCATCATCGTTCCTGGAGGATGGGCCCCGGATCGACTCCGCCGCTATCCCTCGGTTCTGCGGCTCGTGAAGGAGGCCGACGAGCAGGGTAAGATCATAGGTAGCATCTGCCACGGCCCGTCGGTGCTGATTTCCGCGCAGATCCTGAAGGGTAGAACCCTGACCTGCGTGAAGGCCATCAAGGATGACGTGGTGAATGCAGGCGCCAACTACGTGGACAGGGAAGTGGTTCGCGATGGAAACCTGGTGACCTCGCGGACGCCGGAGGATCTTCCGGCCTGGGGTGCAGAGCTGGTATCGGCCATCGCTGAGAGCACGGCTCGCTGATCCCTCTTCCATCGAACGCGAGCTGTTGAGTGAGACGCCGGCGGCTACCGCCGGCGTCGTGACTCACTTCATCCTCCCTCCGTGTCCTCTCGTTTGCAGGAGGTCCTCTAGTGGATAAGAAGAAGCTGACTATTCAGCTACTGTCGGAGATGAAGCGACAGGGGCGGAAGATCAAGATGATCACCGCCTACGATTACCCTATGGCGGTGCTGGTGGACCAGAGTCCAGTGGATATGATCCTGGTGGGGGATTCCCTAGGCATGGTGGTGCTGGGGTACGACAGCACGGTACCGGTGACCATGGAGGAGATGATCCATCACACCAGGGCCGTGGTGCGGGCGGCCAAGAACACCTTCGTGGTGGCCGATCTACCTTTCATGTCCTACCAGGTGAGCGTGGAGGAAGCCATCAGGAACGCCGGGCGGCTGTTGAAAGATGGTGGAGCCGACGCGGTCAAGCTGGAGGGCGGCTCTTCGGTGGCCGAAACCGTCCGGGCCATCGCGGTCGCCGGCATTCCCGTGATGGGCCACCTGGGCCTCACGCCTCAAACGGCCACTATGCTGGGCGGACTGAAGGCCCAGGCCCGCGATGCGGCGGCTGCCAGGGCTCTCGTGTCCGACGCCGGGCAGCTCGAGGAGGCAGGCGCCTTCTCGCTGGTGCTGGAGGCCATCCCTGCCCAGTTGGCGGAGGTGGTTACCAAAGAGCTCTCGATCCCCACGATAGGGATCGGCGCCGGCCCCCATTGCGACGGGCAGGTGTTGGTGCTCCACGACGCCCTCGGGCTATTTCAACGATTCGTTCCCAAGTTCGCGAAGCAGTACGCCAACCTGGGTCAATCGGTGGCCGAGGCCCTGTCCAGCTACTGCGAGGAGGTGGCCGAGAGCAGCTTCCCGGCGCCGGAGCACTGCTTCAACATGAAGAAGGAAGAGCTGGACAAGCTCCTGGAGGGATAGTCTCCGTTGAAGGTACTGGTCGTCGGCCCCGGCGCCATGGGTACGCTGTTTTCGGGGATGCTGGCCTTCGGCGGCCACGAGGTGTGGCTGTTGGGGCGGCGGACCGAGGTGGTGGCGGCCATCGCCCGGGAGGGGGTGACTGTGGTCCGCGGCGACACCCGGCGGACGGTGAGGGTGAACCCCACCGTCAGGGCCGGGGATGCCGGACCGGCCGAGCTGGTGATCGTCTTCGTGAAGGGCTACGACACGCTGCAGGCGTGCAAGGATGCCCTGCCGTCCGTCGGGCCGGAGACGGTGGTGCTGACCCTGCAGAACGGCCTCGACAACGTGGAGACCATCGCCTCGGTGGTGGGGCGGGACAAGGTGCTGGCCGGAGTGACGGCCCACGGAGCGACCTTGCTCGGCCCCGGATTGGTTCGCCACGCCGGGGAGGGCGAGACCGCCATCGGCGAGCTGGACGGCAGGGAGACCGACAGGCTGCGGCGAGTGGCCGCCGCCTTCCGTCGGGCGGGGATCGAGGTGGAGTTGTCCCAGGCGGTGGACTCGTTGATCTGGGGCAAGCTGGTGGTGAACGCGGCGATAAACCCCTTGACGGCGCTGTTGCGGGTGCCCAACGGAGAGCTGCTGGCCCGGGAGGATGCGCGCCGGCTGATGAGGGCCGCCGCCCTCGAGGCGGTCGCGGTGGCCCAGGCCCTCGGCATCCCCTTGCCCTACCCCGACCCGGTGGAGAGGGTGGAGACGGTGTGCCGTCTCACCGCCTCCAACCGGTCCTCGATGCTTCAGGACGTGGATCGAGGCATACAGACGGAGATCGACCTCATCAACGGCGCGGTGGCCCGAGAGGGGGAGTCTCACGGCGTGCCCACCCCGGTCAACTGGACCCTGACCCACCTGGTGAGGGCGCTCACCGACGCTGCATCTCCCAAGGCGAGAGGGTCAGCTCCTGACTCCAACAGGTAGTGTAGCCCGATCGTAGGGTGACGTCGCGACCGGCCCGGTAGCCATGATTTCCCATGGTGCGGGGTCGGGGCTGGAGGGCTATACTTTAGCGGCGCCCTTTGGGGTGTCTTTCCCTCCTTCCGCCGAATTCGCGACCTTGGGGGTACCGATGGATTACGCACTGCCTGCCATCCTCTTCTTGCTGGGGTTTGCCGGGGCCCTGCTGGCCAGCGGGGTTTGGAAGTGGAATCTCGGGAGCCAGAGGACGGTTAGATTGCCGGTGGAGGATGGGGCGGTGCGCCTCGATCTGGTGGCGAAGGGCCGGCCCGAGTCCAGGGGAGCGAATGGTGGAGCCGGGCCGCGGGAAGCCGCCACCACCCAGCCGTCTGCCACAGACGCCACCCCTTCCGGCACCGGCAATCGCGCTGGAAAACACCGGGCTCGCGGTCGCAAGTAGCCGCCTTGAACGCAGTGGATGCGGTCTCATCACCCGAGGGCCGGCGCGCGCTCCGGCTGCCCGCGACGGGAAGCAGCCGGTACTCCCTGCTGGTGGCCTTCGCCTGCGTGGCCGGCGTCCGGCTGTTTCTCACCCTCTACATGGCCGCCGTGGCCTTCTACGTCCACCGACCGGACCTCCAACAGCACTACGCCCCGGTCGGAGTGGACTTCTTGGATTCGGGCTGGGAGAGGCTGTTCCTGGGGGTGTGGCAGCGGGAGGACGCGCTGTGGTATCAGAAGATCGCCACCGTTGGCTACACCGACGGCGACATGACCACCCAGTTCTTCCCGCTGTTCCCTCTGCTCATGAGGGCTGTGTCGCTGGTCACCGGGCTCCACCCCATTGCCGCGGGACTGGTGATCTCGGACGTCGCGCTCCTTGCGGCGCTCTTCCTGCTCCACCGCCTGCTGCTTCCGCGCTTCGGTTCCGGCGTTGCCAACCGGACCCTCGTGTATCTCAGCCTGTTCCCCACGGCCTTCTTCCTGCACGGCCCCTTCAGCGAGAGCCTGATGCTGATGCTGGCGGTACTGGGGTTCTACCTGGTGTCACGACGCCGCTGGGCAGGGGCGTTGGTGGTCGCTTATCTGGCCGGGCTGGCGAGACCCCAGGGGGTGCTGCTCGGGATGCCCCTGGCCGTCCAGTGGCTGAAGGGTGGGGGAAGATGGCGGGACCTTTTGAGCCACCGCCGCAGATCGCTTCCGGGCGGGTTGGGGCTGCTGACGGCCTCCCTGCTGGGGCTGGTGACCTTCCTGGCCCTGGTGGACACACCCTGGCGAAGGCCTGGAACGCCGGCCGGTGAAGGTCCCATGGCGACTCAGTGGCTGGCCGTACCCGGGACCGACCTCCTTTTCGCTGCCCAACGCATCCTGTCCGGCGCGGCATACCACATAGACTTCTTCGGCCTCCTGATGGCCGTAGCCTTCCTGCTGTTACTGGTGGTTGGCTTCGCCAGGCTGGAGGTGGGGTACTCCCTCTATGCCCTGCTCTTCTTCCTGGCCCCTCTCTCCAGGGCTTCACCTCTCATACCCCTCATGAGCTTCTCCCGCTACCTGCTGCTGCTGTTTCCCTGTTTCGTGGTGTTGGCCATTTGGGGGAAGCGCCGATGGTTCCATCTCACGGTGATCCTGTTGTCGATCTTGCTGCTGCTCTACTGGAGCGCCGTGTTCAGCTACGGGGTCTTCGTGGCGTAGCTGCAGGATCAGCAGCCCCGTGGCCAGCAGGTAGTAGACCGGCATCAGCCGTTCGCACCATTTCTGTGGTCGCGGGACGAACGACTGAAGTCGTTACCACGGGCCATTGACCTTGGCCCTCGCAACCGTCGACGCTGCGCGGTGGGCGCAGTTATGAAGGCTCAGGCCTCTGCCGCCCACGCCTCAGTGGTCGCCAACAGCCGGCGGCTCTCGGCCAGGGCCTCCCGGACCCGGTTGGGCGCGGTGCCGCCGGGGACGTCGCGAGCTTGGACCGAGCTATCGACGTTGACGGAGTAGACGTCCTCCTGGAAAAGGGGGGAGAACCCCTGAAGATCGGCCAGGGGGAGGTCGGTGATGTCGCAGCCCTGCTCCAGGCAGTGGCGCACCAACCGTCCCACCACCTCGTGGGCCCGGCGGAAGGGAAGCCCCTTACGCACCAGGTAATCGGCCACGTCGGTGGCGGTGGAGAAGCCTCCTCCGGCCACCTGCCTCATTCGGTCCTCCCGGAAGCCGGCCGTGGCCAGCATCCCCGCGAACATCCGCAGGCAGGTGGACACCGTATCCACGGCGTCGAAGAACTGCTCCTTGTCCTCCTGGAGGTCCTTGTTGTAGGTGAGGGGCAGCCCTTTGAGAGTTGTCAGCAGCGCCAGGAGAGATCCGTAGACCCGCCCGGTCTTGCCGCGGATCAACTCGGCCACGTCCGGGTTCTTCTTTTGAGGCATGATGCTGCTGCCCGTGGAGTAGCCATCGTCCAGGGCGAGGAAGCCGAACTCCTCGGTGGACCAGAGGATCACATCCTCGGCGAAGCGGGAGAGGTGGGCCATCACCAGACTGAGTGCGGCTGTCTGCTCCACCAGGAAGTCCCGATCGGACACGGCGTCCATGCTGTTGCGGCTGAGGGCGTCGAAGCCCAGCTGATCGGCTACAAACTGCCGGTCGAGGGGGTAGGTGACGCCGGCCAGGGCTCCGGAGCCCAGGGGCATCACGTTGGTCCGGCGATAGCAGTCCCGCAGCCGCTCCAGGTCGCGCTGGAACATCTCGAAGTAGGCGAGGAGGTGGTGGGAGAGGAGCACGGGCTGGGCTCGCTGCAGGTGGGTGTAGCCGGGCATCACCACGCCGAGCCTGGCCTCCGCCAGGTCGAGGAGAACCCGCTGAAGGGCCGCCAGCCGGGAGGCTAGCTCCTTGAGGCTGGACCGGGCGAAGAGGCGGGCGTCCAGGGCAACTTGATCGTTGCGGCTGCGAGCGGTGTGCAGCTTCCCCGCCACGTCGCCCACCAGCTCCCGCAGGCGGCTCTCCACGAAGGAGTGGATGTCCTCCCATCGGAGGTCCGGCGTCACGGCACCGGACTCGACCTCCTCCAGGATCTGCCGCAGCCCCTGCACCAGGGTGGTGCCCTCCGCCTCAGACAGGATCCCCTGCCTCGCCAGCATGGTGGCGTGGGCGATGCTGCCCGCTACGTCCTGCCGGTAGAGGCGCCGGTCCACCGGAATGGAGGCGCCGAATGCGTGCACCTCGGCATCCATCTCCTTCTCGAAGCGCCCGCCCCACAGCTTGTCTTTAGCTCCGCTCATTGTCTGCACCTGCCTCCTGTTCCCGCCAAGGGACGGACCCCACCCCCATCCCCTCCCCGCTGCGGGGAGGGGCCGGGGTGGGGTCTTATTTCTCCTCTTTCACCTCGGGCGCCGTCAGCCGGAGGATCTCGTCGGAGGATTGGCCGATCCACTGCACCCGGGACTGGGTGCGGAGGGGCAGACCCCACAGCTGGATGAAGCCCACGGCGGCGGAGTGGTCGAAGGTGTCGCCACGCTCGTAGGTGGCCAGGGACATGTCGTAGAGGGCCTTGGGTGACTGGCGGCCCGCCACTCGGGCGACACCCTTCAGCAGCTTCACCCGGATCGTGCCACTGACGTGGCGCTGAGAGCTGGCGATGTAGGCGGCCAGATCCTGGTGCAGGGCGGAGAACCAGAGACCGTTGTACACCATGTCGGCGAACTCGGTCGCTATCCTCGCCTTGAAGCGGGACTGCTCCTTGGTGAGGGTCATCTTCTCCAGCTCCGCATGGGCCAGGTGGAGAACCGTCGCGGCCGGAGTCTCGTACACCTCGCGGGACTTGATCCCCACCAGCCGGTTCTCGATAGTGTCGATGCGGCCCACACCGTGCTGGCCGGCCAGGTCGTTCAGGCGGCCGATCAGCTCCACCCCGTCCATCTCCTCGCCATTCAGGGCGACAGGAATACCGTGCCGGAACTCGATCTCCAGGTAGGCCGGCTCGTCCGGAGCCCGGCGGGGATCGACGGTCCAGAGGTAGGCGTCCTCGGGGGGCTCGATCCAGGCGTCCTCCAGGATGCCCGCTTCGATGCTGCGGCCCCACAGGTTCACGTCGATGCTGTAGGGGCTGGCCGCGGTGATCGGGATCGGTATGTCGTGCTTCTCGGCGTACTCGATCTCCTCATCCCTGGACATCCGCCATTCCCGCACCGGGGCGATGATCTTGATATTCGGCGCCAGGGCGGCCACCGATACGTCGAAGCGCACCTGGTCGTTGCCCTTGCCGGTGGACCCATGGGCGATGGCGCCGGCGCCCTCTTCCCGCGCCACGTCCACCATGATCTTGGAGATCAGCGGCCGGGCGAGAGCCGTGGCCAGTGGATAGGTGCCCTCGTAGATGGCGCCCGCTTGCAGGGCAGGGAAGACGAAGTACTTGACGAAGAGGTCCTTGGCATCGACCACCATGGCCTTGATGGCCCCGATCTTCAGGGCCTTGTCGTGGATGGCCTGGAGGTTCCGCTCGCTGCCCACGTCCGCGGTGACGGCGACGACTTCCATGTTGTACTTCTCCTGCAGCCAGCGGATGGCTACGGAGGTATCGAGGCCGCCGGAGTACGCTAAGACTACCTTGTCCATTTCCAGTCTCCAGTCTTGGTGAGTGCGAAGTGCGCGGCGCGAACTGTGCAACGCCGGCCGCGGGCTTTCAGATGGTGATGGGTGATCGCTACGGCAGGAGCCCTCAGTTTACCACCTGGGCTCCGCACGGTACATTGCCATCTCCCGACGCGCTGCTTCCGGTCGGGCCGAAAGCGGTGGCAGGCCACCGTACTCCAGGTCGCGACCATGGCGGACGGCTCGCGCCCTGGAGGACCCTGCGACGGAAACTGCTTTCCCGGAATCTCGACGGGGCGCCCCTGGCGTGCTAGCGCAGCGACGATGGCAGGATCTTCAGCTGCATCCGGTACTTGGCCACGGTGCGGCGCGCCACGTGGATTCCCCGCTGGGCCAGCCTTTGGGCGATCTCGGCGTCGGTCAAGGGAGCCTTCTCGTTCTCGATCAACTCCTCGATAACGTCCTTGATGCTCAGGGATGCCGTGAAGAAGTTGCTGAAGGGAATGACCTCGCCGCTGGGCAGCATCACGAACTTGGAGGCCGTGGCTCGGCTGACGGTGGACTCGTGAATGCCCAGCTTGCTGGCAACGGCGGCGCGGGTCAGCGGCTTCAGGTGCCGGACCCCCTTGGAAAGGAAGTCCTGCTGGCACTCCACCAGGCAGGTAGTGATCCGGTGGATCGTCTGCCGTCGCTGGTTGATGTTGGCTATGAACAGCTTCGCGCGGGCCACGTACTGCTGTATGTGGCGTTTCTCATCGTCGGAGTAGCGATCGCCATCCCGCTCCAGGTCGGCGCTGATCTGCGAGTAGACCGGCGACACCCTCAGCAGGAAGCGCTTCGACTCCACCACCTCCACGTCGAACTGCCCGTCCCTCTCACTGATGATGACGTCGGGCAGCACGTAGGAGGAGCGGGTTTCCCTCCCATCCTGCTGGCCACTGGAGGAAGAAAACTCGTGAGCCGGATGCGGGTTCAACTCCCGCTTGATGAAGTCCCAGACGTCGCTCACCACCTCGGAGGATATCCGGAGGTCCTGAGCGATCTTGCTGAACTTGTGCTCCCCCAGCTCTGTGAGGTGGGTGCCGATGATCTCCTTGGCAAATGCCTGATGAAAACCCAGGGTTTCCAGGTACTCCAGCTGTATCAGGAGGCACTCCCGAAGATTCCGGGCGCCGATGCCGGGCGGCTCCAGGGTCTGGAGCAGCTTCAGGACCAGATCTACCTCGTAGTCCTCGACGCCGCACTCGAAGGCGGCTTCCTCCAGGGAGCAGGAGAGGTAGCCCTTCTCGTCCAGGTTCCCAACCAGGTACTCGACGACCTGCATCATCTCCGGCTGCACTACCGCCCGCAGCTCCGTCAGCAGCCGCTCCGGAAGGCTGACCTCGGCCGCTACCTGGGTGATCGGGTCGAACTCCTCGTCGCTGGAGCGGAGGTTTTGGCTGTAGTAGGGCTCGTCGTTGGCATCGGGGCCATCCAGCAGCTGGTTGTCCGGCTTCTGGCGCCGAATACACACCGGGCAGAGGCTGCCCTGGAGTTGGGTGCCGCAGGTCGGGCAGGTAGGTATGTCGATCAGCTCGAGGGCCGGATTCTCCTCCAATTCAGAGGAGATCGCCTGCTGCAACTCCATGGAGGACAGCTGAAGGATATGGTTCGCCGCTACCAGCCTCGGCGAGACCTTCATCGTCTGTTGCGGCAGTTGATCTTGAATTGCGTCCAAGTCCATATCCATAAGGAGCTTTCCCCCTCATGCCTGCCATCCGCAAAGTATACCGGCAGTGGCCCACTAAATCCAGCTAGGGCCGGCTATGCGCGGATGGTTGGCGCCACGGTTCTATTCGGGTGCCTCGAAGAGAGGGTCAGTAGGGCAGCGTGAAGACTACCCTGGCTACCTGCTCCTCGGGCTGCTCGATCCACATCTTGCCGCCGTGGGCCTCGATGAAGTTCCGGCAAATGTACAACCCGAGTCTGCCTCGACCCAACTGGGTGGCCTGCCCATCATCGGCGAACTGCCCGGGCCCCTTGAGAGCCTTGATCAGACTGTCTACCTGGGCCTCGGAAGTTCGATACTCCAGTCGAACCGTCACTCCCTCCTCGCCGGCCTCCGCCGCCACCAGCACGGTGCTGTCGGGCGTCGACTGGCCGATGGCGTCCACCAGAAGCCTTCCCAACACCTGTTCGAGCCTTTCGGGGTCCACCCGAACCGAGGGGAGCCGCTCGGGCAGGCTGGATTGCAGCTGCTGGGTCGGCGACATCGGTTGCACTCGGCCGACGACGTCCCGGATCAACCGTCCGAGAGCGACGGGTTTGCGGTGCATCTGCAGCAGACCAGTCTCCATCCTCGTCAGATCGACGATGTCGCTGACAATCAGGGCGAGCTTGTCGGCCTCCGAGGCGATGGTGCTGGCGTACTGGCGCACCGTCTCGATGGATGCATCCTGGTCTCTCGTCAACAACTGGGCAAAGCCCTTGATAGAGGTGAGCGGCGTCCGCAGCTCGTGGGAGAGGGTCGCCGCGTAATCCGCCCTGTGAAGCCCGAACTGTCGCAGTTTGGCCTCCGCGTCCAGTTGGGACTCGTACAGCAGGGAGTTCTCCAGGGCGAGGGTCGCCTGGTTGGCCAGAGCGGAGAGCAGCTCCCCCTTGAAGCGGGACGGCATCCCGTGAGTGCCCGCGCAGTGAACCACCAGCATCCCCAAGGCTCGGTTTCGGCGCACCAGCGGAACCGCCAGGTAATCGCCCACCGTCGACACCCGGGGGTGCCGGGCCTCCCGGATGCCTCGCCTGCCGTAGGAACGTGCACCCTCTCCGGCCACCTGATGAGCCGCGGCCGACAGCCCATCCCAGTCGTGGGCGGCTCGCGGGTGCAGATGGCTGGAAACCAGGACAGTCCTCTCCCCATTCTCCTCCATGCGATACACCCACGCTGCATTGGCGTCGACCAGCTCGCAGGCTCGGCGGGCCAGGGCGTTGGCGGCCTGGGAGACCTCCAACCCGTGGGCTGCCTCCTGAGCCGTGGTTAGGAGACCCTGTATGGTGTCGAGGACCCAGCATTCGGATCGACCCGCCGGGCAGGCGAGGATCGGAAGTTGAGGGGAATCGGCAAGGTCGGATTCCGGTTCCGTTTTCTCGGGCAGCATTTTTGGGGGGCGTTGACCTGAACGTTTGGGCAGCGCGTTGTCTGCCGGGGCGTAAGCCAGCACCAGGCTGGTGGCCGCGGCGAGAAGCTGCAGCGGGTTGGGCCACCGGGTCCAGCTGCTTAGCAGCAGCACTCCCAGGGCCGCCGCGACCAGGCCAAGGGCAATCCGGACGGCAGAGGAAGCGAACAGTCTATCCCGGAACGAGCCTTCTGCGAAAAGCGATCGGAAACCGACGGGATGCTTCACAACAGGGCGCAACGGCGATCCTCACTGGCAGAGCGACATTGGTAGCCCCCGACCGGAGCAGGTGGCTTCGGCCCCCTTAAGGCAAAACACGTGCCAGTGGCCCGCGCCCTACATCCCTTCGACCCGCAGCTCCTCCTGGACCTCTTGCACCCCGGGAACCTGGGCCGCCACGGACTCGGCCTGATCGGCGTCCTCCAAGGAGGACACCAACCCGCGGAGGACCACGGTCCCCTCCTGAGCCTCTACTTCTATGGAAAGGTCGGTGGTGGCCGCATCGGAATGCAGGGCTGCCAGCACCGCCTCCCTGAGCTCGTCGTCTCCACGGGGAAGTCCGGGCAGCTGCGCGGTGGCGGCCTCGTCGCTCGCGTATGCAGCGAACCCGTTGACGATCTCCACACCGTCGGTGCTGCGGTCGGACTTGACCACCGGGTCGGTGGGCGGGGTGTAGGGCTCGGCCTCCGACACCGACTCGAGGTAGTCGGCGGTCCCCACCTCCGAGGTGAAATCCGGGGTCAGATCGACCCCATCGGCCGCGTTCAACACCGAGGCGGCGAACCCCTCGATCATCAGGTCGTTGGCCACGGATCGAACCCCGGGGATGGCCCGGGTCGCTGCCTCCAGCTGATAGGCGTGCTCGTCTGAGGAGACAACGCCCTCCAGGGTGACGTGCCCATCCTCGACGGCGCAGGCCACCGAGGGCTCGTCGAACTGGGACGCCGCCCGGAGCACCTCCAGCCTTATCCTCTCGTCCTCGCCGACCATTAAGGTACCCTCCCCATCGAGCGATGCTGCCGGCTGTAGCTGGCGGCAAGATGCATGCCATTTCGGGGCTGGCTTCCGCACCGGTACTGTATCCAGGATTGCGCAAACTTCGTTGGGAGGTCTCAGGCGGCGAGGAGGGCGGCTTCGAGCCGACGCGCCCAGTGTTCGGTGGATTGATCGGCCAGGTGGCGATGGCTGATAACCAGTTGGATGGCAGCATC
>DAHVXI010000047.1:0-18229 GCA_027356795.1 Chloroflexota bacterium
CCTTGAACCCTCGGACCGTCTCACGGATCGGAACGTACTTGCCCTCCCTGCCGGTGAAGGCTTCGGCGACGAACATGGGCTGGGAAAGATACCTCTGGATCTTCCGTGCCCGCGCCACCGTCAGTTTATCGTCCTCGCTTAACTCGTCGATACCGAGGACCGCAATGATGTCCTGTAAATCCTTGTAACGCTGGAGCACCCTTTGCACTTCACGTGCCACATCGTAGTGCTCCGCGCCCACCACCCTCGGGTCCAGGATGCGGGAGGTGGAGGCCAGCGGGTCCACCGCGGGATAGAGGCCCTGCTCCGCGATCGAGCGCTCCAGCGAGATGGTGGAGTCCAGGTGCGCGAAGGTGGTGGCCGGCGCCGGGTCGGTGTAGTCGTCGGCCGGCACGTAGATGGCCTGGACCGAGGTGATGGAGCCCTTCTTGGTGGAGGTGATCCGCTCCTGGAGCTGGCCCATCTCCGTGGCCAGGGTCGGCTGGTAGCCGACGGCCGATGGCATGCGGCCCAGCAGGGCCGACACCTCGGATCCGGCCTGGGTGAAGCGGAAGATGTTATCGATGAAGAGCAGGACGTCCTGCCCCTGATCTCGGAAGTACTCGGCCATGGTGAGGCCGGTGAGCCCCACCCTCAGCCTGGCCCCCGGGGGCTCGTTCATCTGCCCAAAGACCAGAGCCGTCTTTGCGATGACCCCGGAACCCTTCATCTCAAGCCAGAGGTCGTTGCCCTCGCGGGTGCGCTCGCCCACGCCGGAGAAGACGGAGAAGCCGCCGTGCTCCGTGGCGATGTTGCGGATAAGCTCCTGAATGATGACGGTCTTCCCCACCCCGGCGCCGCCGAAGACCCCCACCTTGCCGCCCTTCTGGAAGGGTGCGATCAGGTCGATAACCTTGATGCCGGTCTCGAAGATCTGGGGGGTGGTCTCCTGCTCCTCGAAAGAGGGCGCCGGACGGTGGATACTGTACTTCAGCTCGGTGGCCACGGGGCCCAACTCGTCGATGGGCTCCCCGAGGACGTTGAAGATCCTGCCCAGGGTCTCCTTGCCGACGGGCACCTTGATGGGCGAGCCGCTGTCGATCACCTGGTTGTTCCGCTTGAGCCCATCGGTGCTGGACATGGCCACGGCCCGCACCCAGTTGTTGCCCAGGTGCTGCTGCACCTCCAGCACGAGCCTTTTGCCGCCGATTTCGGTTTCCAGGGCGTTGTAGATCTGCGGCAGCTGCTCTGGGGGGAACTCGACGTCCACGACAGCCCCGAATACCTGAACAACTTTTCCTGTTGCCAACGTTTTCCTCCAAGTGAGGTCCTGAGTGCTGAGTGCTGCGTGCCTCGTGGCTGAAGCCTATCCTGACAGCGCGCCCGCGCCCACGGCGATCTCGGCGAGCTCCTTGGTGATCGCCGCCTGGCGAGCCTTGTTGTACACCAGTGTCAGGGTGGAGATCAGATCCCTGGCGTTATCGGTCGCGTTCCGCATGGCGATCATGCGGGCGCTGTGCTCGCTGGCGATCGTCTCCTGCAGGGCCTGGTAGATCTGCACCTCGACGTATCGGGGGAGCAGCTCCGCCAGGATGTCGGGAGCGCTCGGCTCGAAGATGTACTCCAGTTGCGGTTCCGCCGTCTTGGCCGGCACCACCGGCAAGATCTGATCGACCGCCACCCGCTGGGTAAGGGTGTTGACGAACTTCGGATACACGACGAAGGCGGCGTCGACCCGGCCGCTGGTGAAGCCGTCCATGACGATCCGGGCGATGGGATGGATCGCCAGGATGCCCGGCTGGTCCCCCATGTAGGTGAAGGTCGCCTCGATCCCCACCCCGCGGCGCGCCATGTAGTCCTGCCCCCGGCGCCCCACGGTGACGACGTCCACGACCGAGGGTCCTCCAACTTCCAGCATCTCGGCGGTGGCTCGACGGATCACGTTGCTGTCCATGCTGCCGCACAGTCCCCGATCCGAGGTCATGACGATCAGGCCCACGCGGTTTCTGGTCTCCCGCTGCTGCAGCAGCGGGTGGCTCTCCCATTCCAGCCCGGGCCGAACCGCCAGATCGGCGATCATCCTCTGGAGCCGCTCCGAGTAGGGCCGCGAGGCCAGCACGCGCTGCTGCGCCCGCCTCATCTTGGAGGCGGACACCATCTCCATGGCCTTGGTCACCTGTGATATGCTCTTGACGCTCCGGATCCGTCGCTTGATGATGCGGAGACTCGGCACTGTCTATCCCCAATAACAAGAACTCGAGGCGGCGGGCCGGCCGGTACGCACCCCACCCCTCTCCCCTCCCCGCAGCGGGGAGGGGCCGGGGTGGGGTCGTCGCCGATTAGTTGGCGCGTGTGGACGGCCCCCGCCCTACATTTCCTGGAAGGCTAGAAACTGCTGGTCCTCTTGAACTCCTCGACGGCCGTCCGCAGGGCCTCGAGGGTCTCCTTGCTCATGGCCTTCTCCTGGGCTATGGTCTCCCCGACCCCGGGGTGGGCCGACTCCATGAACTGGAGGAAGGCCGCCTCGAAATCGCGGACCTTCTCCACCGGAACGTCGTCCACGAAGCCGTTGGTCACGGCGTAGAGGGCCATCACCTGCTTCTCCAGCGGCACCGGAACGTACTGGGGTTGCTTGAGAACCTCGGTGATCCGCTGGCCCCGGTCGATCTGCGCCTTGGTGATCTTGTCCAGGTCGGACCCGAACTGGGCGAAAGCCTGCAGCTCTCGGAACTGGGCCAGGTCTCCCTTCAGCTTGCCGGCCACCTGCTTCATCGCCTTGGTCTGGGCCGCGCCACCGACGCGGGACACCGAGATACCGACGTTCAGCGCGGGCCGAACGCCGGCGTAGAAGAGGTCGGGCTCCAGGTAGATCTGCCCGTCGGTGATGGAAATCACGTTGGTGGGGATGTAGGCCGAGACGTCGTTGGCCTGGGTCTCGATGACCGGCAGCGCCGTCAGCGAGCCACCGCCGTGCTCCTGGTTCAGCTTGACCGCCCGCTCCAGCAGCCTGGAGTGGAGGTAGAACACGTCGCCTGGGTAGGCTTCGCGTCCGGGGGGCCGCCGGAGCAGCAGCGATATCTGCCGGTAGGCCCAGGCGTGCTTGGACAGGTCGTCGTAGATCACCAGCACGTCACCGCCCTGCTCCATGATCTCCTCGCCCATGGCGCAACCGGAGTAGGGGGCCAGGTACTGGAGGGGCGCCGGATCGGAGGCGGCCGCCATCACCACGATGGTGTGGTCCATAGCGCCGTACTCCTCCAGGGTGGCCACCACCTGGGCCACGGCCGACTGCTTCTGGCCGATGGCGACGTAGATGCACACCACGTCGCCCTTGCGCTGGTTGATGATGGTGTCGATGGCGATGGCGGTCTTCCCGGTCTGCCGGTCGCCGATGATCAGCTCGCGCTGGCCACGGCCGATGGGGATCAGGGAGTCGATGGCCTTGATGCCGGTCTGGACCGGGGTGTTGACCGGCTCGCGCAGCACCACACCGGCGGCGATCTTCTCCACCGGCCGGGTCCTGGTGGTGTTGATGGGACCCTTCCCGTCGATGGGCTGGCCCAGGGCGTTGACGACGCGGCCAACCAACTCCTGGCCGACGGGCACCTCCATGATGCGTCCCGTCGCCCGGACCTGGTCGCCTTCCTTGATGTCGGTGAAGGGACCCAGGATCACGGAGCCGACGCTCTCCTCCTCCAGGTTGAGGGCGAGGCCCATGACCCCACCGGGGAACTCCAACAGCTCGTTGGACATGGCTCCCGACAGGCCATGGACGCGGGCGATCCCGTCGCCCACCTCGACGACGGTTCCCACGTTGACGGAGGTCACGACCTCCTGGAACTGTTCGATTTGCTGTCTCAGGATCGAGCTGATTTCGTCTGCGCGAACCGCCATAAGCGATAATCCTCCTGAAAGAGGGTCCAATGGTGTAGAGACGCGACACGTTGCGTCTCCACGGTCCGTCCATCAGGCCGGCGCGAGCCGCCTCTTAAGCGCCTGCAGCCGGCCCCTCACGCTGGCATCAATCAACTGGTCGCCGATACGCGCCACGATCCCGCCAATAATGGCGGGATCGATGTCGACCTCTACTGTTACCTTGCGGCCCGTCAGGGCCGAGAGCCGCTTGGCGATGGCCTTCGTCTCCTCGGGGCTCAAAGGTACGGCGGAGGTTACCTCCGCCGTCTCGATCCCCCGATGTTCGTTTAGCAGATCTCGGTAGTGGTCGGCGATCTGCGGCGCCAGGACGAAACGGCCCTTTCGCAGCAGCAGGCGAACCAGGTTCATAGACTCCTGGCTCATCCCCTCCAGGTGCTGGGTGAGCAGGGAGTCCTTGGCCGCCATGCCCACGGCTGGGCTGGCCACGAAGCCGGCCAGCTGGGGCTGTCGCTGCACCGCGGCGATGGCCTGTAGCTCCTCCGTCCAGCGGTCGAAGCTGTCGTGGGCCTCGGCGATCTCGAACACGGCCTCGGCATATCTTCTGGCGATGCCAGATCTCGCTACGGGCAACTCTTATCACCCTCGCAATGGGGACCGTCAACCACCAAGACACTAAGACACCAAGCTCTCACTACTGTTCTTCGCGTTTCTTTGTGTCTTGGTGCTTTTGTGGTTACGTCCCTAGTCGTCCAGCTTCTGTCCGTTACCGCTACTGTGCAGGAACTCCTCGACCAGCCGGCGTTGAGTCCGATCGTCCATCGACTCCCCGATGACCCGGCCGGCGGCGGAGACCACCAGATCGGCCATGTCTCGCCGCAGCTCCGACACGACCTGCTGCCGTTCCTGCTCCAACTGCGCTCGGGCCTTGGCGATCACCTTGTCCGCCTCGCCCTGCGCATCCTGCCTGGCCTGCGCCTTCATCCGCTCCCCGATCTGCTTGGCCTGCTCCACGATGGCCTGCCCTTCCTTTCGGGCGGCCTCCAGTTGGAGTCGGGTTTCCTCGGTGGTGCGGACCAGCTGCTCCTTGATGGTCTCAGCTCGCTCTACACTCTCCCTGATCCGGGCCGATCGCTCGTCGAGCATGCGGGTCACCGGCCGGTAGAGGAACTTGGACAGCAGCGCCACCAGCAACAGAAAGTTGACGGTATGCCACAGCAGGCTTGGAAGGTTGATACCCAGCGCTGCTAGTGCCTCCACGAGTCCTCCATTAGCTGGCTACCGGCTTTCAGTGTTCAGCGGTCAGCCTCTTGCTGATAGCTGATGGCTGAAAGCTGATAGCTTTCGTTAGATTCGACCGATCAGCAGGAAGGCGATCACCAGGGCGTAGATCGCCACCGCCTCGGCGAGGCCGAGACCGATCAGCATGGGCACCAGGATGGTCCCGCTGATCTCAGGGTTCCGCCCGATGGACTCCATGGCCTTGCCTACGCCGTATCCGATGCCGATGCCTGGGCCGATAGCCCCCAACCCGATCGCCAATCCTGCCGCCAGTGGAATGTAGCTTTCCGGCATTTCGCGCTTCCTCCCCAGTGAGAACAACTCTATGGTTGTATGAGAGCCACTCTAGTGGTGGGTTTCGCCCCCATGCTGCATGGTCGCGATAGTTAAGAATACCAGAGTCAGCATCGAGAAGATGAGGGCCTGCACGATGCCGACGAAGATCTCCAGGCCGAAGAACACCGCCGGCACGGCCAGCGGGAGCAAGGCCGCCATGGTGGCCAGCAGCACCTCACCGGCAAAGATGTTGCCGAAGAGCCGGAAGGCCAGGGACAGCGGCCTGCTGAGCTCGCTCAGCAGGTGCAGCGGGTTTGGAACCACGAACTCCTTGAGATACCGGAAGGGGCCCTGGGCCTTGATGGCCCACCCCTGCACCAGGAAGAAGACGACTATGGCCATGGCAGCGGTGACGTTGAGGTCGCTGTTGGACGACCGCAGCCAGGGGGTGTCGCCGTAACCCGGCAGCAGCCCCATCCAGTTGGAGAACAGGATGAAGAAGAAGGCCGTACCCACGAAGGGGAGGAACTTCCGCCCCTGCGGCCCCGCGGTGGTCTCGCACACCCCGAGCAGCAGCTCGATGGCGTACTCGACCAGGTTCTGGAAACCGGCGGGGATCAGCTTCATGCGGCGGGTAGCGAGGAACGATCCCACCACCAGCACGGCCGTGGTGATCCATGCGGAGAAGATGGAGTTCGTGACGGGCAGCGGGCCAAGGTAGAAGAGAACCGTGGCCTGTATCGATATGTGCTCCATTCCAGCACCCGTTGGCTGCGCCCAATTCCCTGGACTATCCGTTTCTCTGGAGGTCCCGGACTATTTGGACGCAGCTGAAAATGCCGCCGGCCATGCCGGCGAGGGCCCCCAGGGCCGTAAAAACGGGGCTGGTATGCATGAGGGAGTCAAGATACCACCCCGCGAAGAGACCAATGGCCACGGCGGCCGCCATCACAAACCCGACTTGCGAGGCGATCGCGACCGCCTGCCAGACGCTGAGGTTTCGCATGGGTTGTCCCAGTAGTAGCAGGCCATCCGGCAGGAAAATGATAGCATATCCCACTGCGGAAGGCCAACCCGATTCTACTCCGGCTCGATCAGGCCGAAGTTGCCATCCTCCCGCCGGTACACTACGCTGACCCGTCCGGTCTCGGTGTTGCTGAAGACGAAGAAGGTGTGCCCCAGAAGCTGCATCTGGTCGAGGGCTTCCTCTACGTCCATCGGCTTCATGTCGAACCGCTTGGTCCGAACCAATCTCCCTTCCTCCCCCTCCTCGGCGGGAGCGATCTCCTCTTCGGCAGCGACGGCTGCGGCGGCCTTGGCCTCCACCCCGCCCTTGTTGAAGGCGCCGAACTTCTTGGTCTTGTATCGCGCGATTTGGCGATCTATCTTGCCCAGGACGGCGTCCATGGCGCTGTAGGCGTCACCCGCCGCCTGCTCTCCCCGGATCAGGGCACCGTTGGCTTTCAGTGTCACCTCGACCACGTACTGGGTGCCGGCACTCTTCGTACGGGAGCTGGACAGCTCCACCTCCGCCTCGGCGATGTCAGGCAGAACACGCTGGAGTCGGGCGATCTTGCTCTCCACGAACTTCCTCAGCCTGTCGTTGACTTCCATGCTCTTGCCCTTGACCACCACTTGCATCGTAGTCCTCCCGGCGAGAATCTCCATAGACGCAGGCAGGCACCCGAGGTGCCTGTCGTCTTCTATGTCGGTTTTGGGCTCCGCACCGTTCCGGAACATGTTACCCCGGTCCTGGCGCTGAACTGTTGCGGCGATTCTACAGGAAAGGCGCAAGAGACGCTAGGGTTTTGCTAAGGAAAATGGGGGAATCTCAGTCCACGGACGCCGGTAGACCGTCCCTCCGATCTTCTCCCTGCCGTGGAGACCTCACCAGGACGCTCTCGATCTCCCCTCGGAACAGCTCGCGCCATTCGCCGCTGGCCGTCAACAGCGTCGCCACCCTGCCGTCCTTCTCGACGAGCGCCACCTCCACCTGGTAGCGGTCCAGCACCTCCCTCCAACCGGGGCGCGCGTCCTGGACCTTGCCGTAGTCCTCCATGAAGCCGTCGCCGTACATGTCGGGCCGGCCGTCGACGAAGACCCTTCGCTCCGGGTAGAAGCTCCAGATGAGGAAGCCGCCCCAGTGGAAGGTGTTGAACAGCTTCCCCTGGAGGCCCGACTCGCGCAGGTACCGAACCCCGGCGGCCGGGTACTCCGAGGTGCGGGGCTCGGGTCCCCACTGGGTGCGATCGGAGAGGAAGAGGGTGGAGGCCAGGGTCGCGAGGCAGAGCCCCAGCACCATCCAGTTCCAACGGGTCCCCAGCGAGGACCGGGTGCTGAGTCCTGAGTGCTGACTGCTGAGTGCTGAGTGCTGACCGCTGACTGCTATGCCCAGACGGGAGGCGAGGACCGGCGCCACGCCGATGGCGTAGAAGGGGATCACCCGCACCGACTGGAGCGACATGGCCGTGAGGGCCAGGAGGGGAATGGTCAGGGCCCAATCCAGCGGCCGCCGCATGGGAATGACCATCAGCGCCATCAGGCTGATGCCGAAGACGAAGAAGTAGTAGTAGTGGAAGTTGGGCGACTGCCACTCGGTGATGAACTTCATGGAGGCGTTCTGGGTGCCGGCGTAGCTGAAGGGATACAGCAGCACGGCGGGCCCCTGGGGATTGAACAGGGTAGCGGCGACCGTGGCCACGGCCACCGTGAGGTAGCGGCGGAGTGAGTGCTGAGTGCTGAGTGCTGAGTGCTGGGTGTTGAGTGCTGAGTCCTGAGGGATGGATGCTGGGTCCTGAGTCCTGAGTGCTGGGTGCTGGGTGCTGGGTGCTCGAGCCCTCACCCCGACCCTCTCCCAGAGGGAGAGGGGAGTCCGTCTCCCCGTCGCCCGCCATCGATTGATCCCCTCGCCTGCGAGGAACAGTCCCACCAGGACCAACCCCATCACGTAGCCGGCGTGGAGGTTCGCCCAGGGGATCATGAGGGCGGGCATCAGCCAGAGCCACCGATCGGCCTGCCTCCTGGAGCGGAGCAGCAGGTAGAGGTACAGGGTGAAGAGGAGGTAGGAGAACAGCTGGGGCCGGACGTTCCAGCCGAACAGCGACATGGAGGCCACCCAGAAGGTTATGCAGGAGGCCGCGACCGGCTTCAGCCCGAGGAGCCTCAAGGTTCGGAGCACTATTCCAAAGGTAAGGGTGATCGCGGTGCCGGCGAGCAGCACGAGGGCCAGGTAGCCGCCGGACCGGTAGGTGAGGTAAAGGACCACCTCGGCCAGCCACTCGTGGGCTACCCACGGCCTGCCCGTCGCGGTGTAGGAGACGGGATCGACCCTCGGGATGGTCCCGGTGTCCACTATGAACCGGCCGGTGGCCATGTGCCACCAGAGGTCGGGGTCGGTGCCGGGGAAGAAGTTGAGAAGGAAGATCCCGACCAGCAGCACTATCTGCAGCAGGGTAGAGGTCGGCAGCGCCGGAATCCAGTGCTGAGTGCTGAGTGCTGGATGCTGAGGGCAGAGGGAGACTCCCTCTCCCTCTGGGAGAGGGTCGGGGTGAGGGCTGAGGGCTCTCGGGTCCGCATCCCGTGCTCTGAGCCCCAGTTGTCCTGTCTCGCCGTGTCGCCGCATCCCCATCTCTCCTTGCCCCCTGTGCCTTCTGCCAGGACCCTAACGTTCCTTAACATAGATATCGGCGGTTTCGTCCTCGTAGGCCAGTCTCCAGCCGTGGGTGCGGGCCAGCAGCATGCTGAGGGGTGAGCGGTGGGGGAACAGCACCCAGTCCACCCGGTGGCGGTCGAGAACCGCCTCCCAGTCAGGCTCCAGGCGGGCCACCTTCAGGTAGTCTCGGGTGAGCTGCTCGCCGTAGAAGTCCGTCTGCCCGTCGATGAAGACCCGATGCGCGGGATAGCCGGCGTAGAGGACGTATCCTCCCCACGAGAAGTAGTTGAACAGGTTGCCGCGGGCGCCGGCCTGCTCCGCTTTGGCCAGGGCCTGGACGGGAAACAGCGCGGGATCGAAGCCGAACTGGGGCCGGATGTCCCCGACGGTCCCCCTGGAGATCAGCAGCGCCGCGGCCACCGCCAGGAGGGGGAGCAGCGGGCCTCCCAACTGCCGCTCGGTGGCCGCCAGCCGGCCGGCGATGCCCCCTCCGCGGATCCCCAAGGCCTCCGACCCGAGCCTCGCGACGATGGGCAGGCAGATCACCACGAAGAGGGGGATGTTGCGGGCGGAGTAGAGGGCGAGGGCGGTCCACACCAGCAGCATGCCCAGATCGGTGGGGGCGATGGGGCGCGGCGCCAGGGTCAGGGCGACCACGGCCACCAGCAGCAACCCCAAGAACAGCTGCGGCCCCAGGTCGTGGAAGTTGGGGGAGAGATACTCCACGGTGTTATCCACGAGGAACTGGGAACGGAAGTAGCCGGCCACGTGGGGCAGGAGGGAGTAGCCCACGGGGTTGAGCCCCGTCGCCGCCAGCGACAGGAGTCCGGCAACGGCCATCGCTACCATGCTCCGCTGGTTCTGGGTTCTGGTTTCTGAGTTCTGAGTCCCCCGTGTCTCCCCGTCTCCCCGTCTCCCCGTCACCCCGTCATCCCGTTGCGCCTCCACGATGGCGCCCACCAGGAACACTCCCAGGATCACGAAGCCCACCAGGAAGCCGCCATGGAGGTTGGCCCACAGCGCCATCAGCGGCGGCAGCGCTGCCAGCGGGCGGCGGGAGCCGGTGGCCCTGTGGCGTACCAGTGCCCGGGTCCACAGCAGCGCCAGCAGGAGGGTGAACAGGTGGGGTCGAGCCAGCCAGTGCATGGAGCCAGCCAGCGCCCCCGCGGTCAGCAGCCCGATGGCCACGAAGGGGTTAGCCCCATCCCGCACCGTCCAGCGAGCCAACAGCAGGAAGGGAGCCGCCGCGAGGCTTGCCGCGAGGACGGCTACCCCGGCAAACCCGAGCTGCAGGCTGGTCGCGGCGAAGATCACCTCCGACAGCCACTCGTAGGGGACGAAGGGCTCCCCTCCCCTAGTGTAGGAGAAGAGATCCAGGGTGGGGATGGAGCCCGTCGCCAGGATCTGCCGGCCCACCGCCAGGTGGCGCGCCAGGTCGCCGTCGGCGTTGAACAGCTGATGGCCGCGCAGCCCCAGGGCCAGTCCGAGCAGGGCGACGAAGAGCAGGTCGGACAGAGAGAGGAAAGCCCAGGCTACCCAGCGGGGTATCCTCGCTTGGCCGCCCTTCGAGGTCGCTGCAGACCGTTCCTGTTCTGCTATCGCTGTCCCTTCGCTCATTATTGCGATCCCTTAACCTCCCCTCTCCCTTTGGGAGAGGGTCACAAGTCCTTTGCCACCACGATCCCCCAGGCCGAGCTGCAGCCGGCCTCCCGCAGGGCTCGGGCGCAATCTTCCAGGGTCGCCCCGGTCGTGCAGACGTCGTCCACGATCCCTACCCGCTGCCCACGGAGGACGCTGCCGTCCTTACAGTGGAAGGCCTCCCTGACGTTGGCCCGTCGCGCCGAGGCCCGCAGCCCCGCCTGGGCGACGGTCTCTCGCCACCGCTCCAGCAGATCCGCCACCGGTGCTCCGAGTGCCTCTCCCAGCTTCTCGGCCAGCAGGGCCGACTGGTTATAGCCTCGCTCGGCGAACCGTCGAGGGTGAAGCGGGACCGGCACCAGCAGATCCAGCCGGAGGGGCCTGCTCCGCAGCTCCTGCTCTGCCAACCGCGCCAGCGGCGCCGCGAGACTTCGCCGATGCCGGTACTTGAAGCTGTGGATCGCCCTTCGCGCCACGCCCTCGTACACGCACGCCGCTCGAATGCCGGCCAGGGGACCCTGGTATCGCTGGCAGACCGAACAGAGGCTGCCGAACCGGGACGGGCGAGCGCAGCGGGGACAGGAGGCCGGATCCAGTGCCCGAATCGAGGACAGGCAGTCCGGACAGAGGTCGGCACCTCGAAGGCCACATCCCACGCATCTGGAGGGGAACAACACCCCGAGAAGCGGGTGGAGATCGATCCTCACGCGGACCTAACCCCCCAACCCCCTTCCCCACCGGGGAAGGGGGAGAAGTCGACCCGTCAATCCTCAAAGACCAGCCTATCCCCTACCCGGGTCCCCGTCCTCTCCAGGGTGCCGGCGGGAAGCTCCAGCACCGATCGAGCCTTGAACAGGTAGCGGCTCATCCTCCAGGGCCCCATCTGGTGGAGCAGGTGGACCACGGTCCCCTCCCGGTTCAGGAAGGCGGCATCGATGGGGAAGGCCATGCCCCAGGTGTGGATGCCGGAGCAGGGATCCAGCAGCAACCCCTCGCCGGGCTCCAATCCCTTCCGCCCCAGCAAGCCCCGGGACCTGGCCCAGAGCGTCGTGGCCGGCCGGACCATCCGGGCGATGGTAACGTCTCGACTGGCGTTGATGGCCCTCAATCTAAGTCCCCCGACGACGGCGAGATGCCGGCTCTCTGCGCCCTCCGCGGTGAGTAATGCCGGCCATTCTCAGAAGCTTCCTCCCCCCAGGAGACTCGGAACGGAGGGTCCGAGGATGACGATGAACATGGAGGGGAAGATCAGCAGGATCATGGGGAACAGCATCTTCAACGGGGCTTTGGCGGCAGCCTCCTCGGCTCGCTGCCTCCTCAGCAACCGTATCTGGTCGGCCTGCACCGACAGCACTCTGGCGACGCTGACCCCCAGTTGGTCGGCCTGAATGATGGCCGATACGAAGGTATTCAGGTCGGGAACCTCGGTGCGGTTGACCATCTCCTTCAGGGCCTCCCGGCGCGACCGCCCCATCCGGACCTCGGCCATCATCCGCCGAAACTCCCTGGCCAGGGCGTGGTCTGACTTTTCGGTCAGCCGCTGCACCGCGGCGTCGAAGCCCAGCCCCGCCTCGACGCTGATCACCAGCAGGTCGAGGGAATCGGGCATAGCCTTCTGGATCTCCTTCTGGCGTGCCCTGACCTTGGAGCTCAACCACATGGTGGGGATGTAGTAGCCGATCCCAGCCCCCACCAGCCCCAGCATGAGGGCCGTGGCTACGTCGGCACCCGCCAGACCCATCAGCAGGAAGATCAGCCCCGACATGGATACCATGCTCACGCCTACAATCCCAAGGAAGTCGTTGGCGCTGAGGTTGTGAGGGGTCCCGGCCAGCGCCAGCCGCTTCTGGATGCCGCTTAGCCCCGGATCTCCCGCCCCCTTGCGCTTTCGCTTCGGCAGGAAGCGGGTCATGATCCGGGCCACCTGCAGGATCATGGGGCGCAGGACCCGGTCGGTGAAGGGCTGTTCCAGCTCGATCTCTTCCAGGCTCCTCGGTCTCTCGGCGAACTGGGACAGTCGAGCCCGAATCGGGTCCGGGGCGGTCCTGGGAATCCATATGCCCAGCATCACGGCCAGGATGGCCACGGCTGCCAGGGCGCCAAGGAGTATCGACATCTTCTCTCCCTACACCTCGATGGCCACGATCCTTCGGATGGCGACGAACCCCAGCACGATGCCCAGCCCGCCGCAGATCGGCATGCAGATGTACCAGCCCGGGGCGAACAGCTTCATGACGTAGGAGGGGTTCAGCAGCAGCAGGACGCCCGTGAGAGCCAGAGGCAGCCCCGCGATGATGTAGCCTGCCATCGACTGCTGGGCGGTTAGCACCTTGATCTCGCCCTTGATCCGCACCCGCTCCCTGATGGTGGTACCTATGGTGTCCAGGATCTTCGAGAGGTTGCCCCCGACCTCGTGCTGCACCTTGATGGCGGTGACCATCAGATCCAGGTCGTCGCTGTTGATCCGCCGAACCAGGTTTTCCAGCGCCCTCTCGGGCGCCAGCCCCAGCCCCACCTCTCGAACCACGCGACTGAACTCCTCCCCCATGGGGGGCGGCGTTTCCCTGGCCACCAACTCCATCGCCTGGAGCAGGCTGTAGCCGGATCGTAGGGAGTTGGCCATGATCCCGATGGTGTCGGCCAGTTGGGCGTTGAAGGCGGTCACCCTCTTGCGCTCCCGGCTCTGCACGTACCACCGCGGCAGGTAGAGAGAGGCGAGGCCGAAGATGCAGCCCACCAGGAAGCTGCGGGAGATGAAGGCTGTTAGGGTCACGGTGACCAGGGCGATCATGGAGGTGACGATCAGGTACTCGGAAACCGTGAGCTTCAGGTTGGCTCTGGCCAGATCGAGGGATATCTGCTGGGCGAAGCCCTGGTTGGCCACTGCCCTTTCCACCGTCCGGGTGACGGCATCGGTGAGGGGCGCGCTGCGCTGGTGCTCCTCGTCCCCTTCGGCCGAATCTCTCCGGGTGGATTGCCGGCTCCCATAGCGGGCCAGCCGGTCGCTGATGATGCTGCGGGAGGGTTGTATCGCCCACGCCAGCCCAACCGCCACCGACAGCAACCCCACGAAGGCAACCATGCTCAAGAGAAAAGACACCAGGGCCTCCCCACCAAGTAGAGACGCGATATATCGCGTCTCTCTACATAATGTTAGAAGTACCTGTCCGACACTCCGAAGATCGATGGGGGCAGGTGGATGTTGGCCTCCTCGATCTTGTTCATGAACTTGGGCCGGATCCCCGTCGGCTTCACCCTGCCGATGATCTTTCCCCCCTCTTCGCCCAGCTGCTCGAAGACGAAGATGTCCTGAAGGACGATAACGTCCCCCTCCATCCCCTGGACCTCGGTGACGTTGACGATCCGCCTGGATCCGTCCCGAAGCCGGGCCTGCTGGACGATCAGGTCGATGGCCGCGGAGATCTGCTCCCGGATGGCCCGGTGAGGCAGGTCCATGCCGGCCATCAACACCATGGTCTCCAGACGAGCGAGGATGTCTCGCGGCGTGTTGGCGTGGCCCGTGGTGAGGGAGCCGTCGTGGCCGGTGTTCATGGCCTGGAGCATGTCCAGGGCCTCGGCCCCTCGACACTCGCCGACGACGATCCGGTCGGGGCGCATCCGGAGGGCGTTGATCACCAGCTCGCGGATCCGCACCGCCCCCTTCCCCTCGATGTTTGGGGGGCGGGACTCCAGCCGCACCACGTGATCCTGGCGCAGCTGCAGCTCCGCCGCGTCCTCGATGGTCACAATCCGCTCGTCGTCGGGGATGAAGCTGGAGAGGACGTTTAGAAGGGTGGTCTTGCCGGAGCCGGTGCCTCCGGATACGATGACGTTCAGCCTCGCGTTCACGCATGCCTTCAGGAAATCGGCCAGCTCCGGAGTCAAGGTGCCGAACCGTACCAGGTCGTCCACGGTCAACGGTGTCTTGGCGAACTTTCGTATGGTGATGGAGGGGCCCACCAGCGACAGGGGCGGGATGATGGCGTTGACCCGGGAGCCATCGGGCAGACGGGCATCCACCATGGGCGAGCTTTCGTCGATGTGGCGACCCAGGGGAGCGACTATCCGATCGATGATCCGCATGACGTGCTCGTCGCCGTCGAACTCCACGTCGGTCTTTCGCAGCTTGCCCTTCTGCTCCACGTAGACGGCTTTGGGGCCGTTCACCATGATTTCCGAGACGGTGGAGTCCTGCAGCAGCGGCTCGATGGGGCCAAACCCCCGTATCTCCGCGTACACCTCCTCGAACAACCGCTGGCGCTCGATGCGGGTGAGGACTATCCCCTCCTGTTCGATCACCTGATCGAACAGGAGCTGGATCGAGTGCCTCACCTGAGTATCGTTGCTCAGGTCGCTCTTGGGGTCCAGCTCGGCGATCACCTTGACCTGCACCCGTGCCTTGAGGTCCCGGGATATGCTGCGTCCCGAGTCCGTGCCGGAAGGAGGGTTTGGCCGGCGAGGAGGCGCCTCCGGTGCGGGAGGGGGCGGAATCGGAGGGCCGGCGGACGGTGCAACCGGTTCGGGCATCGGCGCCGAGTAGCCTTCAATGCGCTTTAGGAGGCCCATCAGTTGGATCCTTTCCTGGAGGCAAACGGAGTCAGGGCGGAGAGCCTGAACTTGCCGAGACCCCGGCCGGCCTTGGCATTGCGACTTCCGTTGGCCGTGGTGGAGCTTCTCTCCAGGACGGCCGCGGCGTCGGCGGGGGTCATCACCAGTCGGGCCACCTCGAGGAGGTTCTTCGCCACCGCACTGTCCGGCTGGGAGATCACCACCGGCACCCCTTGATTCACCGCCGTGGTCATCACCTGCCAGGCGCTGATGATGCTTGCCGAGATCTTGAACCGAATGTTCTGCTCGATGTCCCCGACCAGGATGCCCCCCACGCTGTCCGCCCGATTGAGCACCAGGGTCAGCTTCTCCTGGGGGTAGTGCAGCGCCTCGGCCACCTCCAGGAACAGCTTCACGTTCTTGATGGCCGGCATCTCCAGGGTGGCCAGCAGCAAGATCTGGTCGGAGAGATCCAGCACGCCCAGCACCGAGTCCTCGAAGGTGGGCGGCGTATCCACCACCACGTAGTCGTAGTGGGCCTTCAGCTGGCTCAGGATCGTCCGCAGATGGTCGGCGGTCACCAGCTCTGCCAGTTCCGGTCGGGGCGGGCCCAGCAGCACCTTCACCCCGGAGCTGTGCTCGACCAGGATCCGATCCAGGGCCTCTTTGTCCAGACTGCGGATGTTGGGAATGAGGTCCGAGATGGTGGTGTTGGTGGGCAAGTTCAGCATCACCGCGACGTCGCCGAAGATCAGATTGCAGTCCACGAGGGCGACCTTCTTCCCGGTCAGGGTCCGAAGGGCCACCGCCATGTTGGTCGCTACCGTCGTGCGGCCGACTCCACCCTTGGGGCAGAAGAGAGCGATCATGTGTCCGGAGGTCCCTGGCTCCGGTTCGGCCACAGGGGCCGCCGGAGCAGGCTTGAGGGCCGCCGCCAGCCGCGCTCGCTTGTCGGAGGCCAGCTCGTAAACGTGCCTGATGCTGCCCGCCAACTCGTCGCCGGTGAAGGGT
This sequence comes from Chloroflexota bacterium, assembly GCA_027356795.1. Classification (GTDB taxonomy): domain Bacteria; phylum Chloroflexota; class UBA6077; order UBA6077; family UBA6077; genus JAJYNT01. Next base: position 16,259 of record DAHVXI010000047.1, read on the forward strand.
TTCACCAGGTACTCACGTGCACCGGCCAGCATGGCCCGGCGCAGGAAGTCGGGTTCGCCCTGGACCGACATCATGATCACTTCGCACTCGGGTACCGCCGCGCAGATCGCCTCCGTTGCGGCGATGCCGTCCATCCCGGGCATGTTGATGTCCATCAGGATGACGTCTGGCCGCAGCTCCTTGGCCAACTGGGTGGCCTGCTGTCCATCGCCGGCCGAGCCGACCACCTCGATATCCCTTTCGAAGTAAAGGAGCTTGGCTATGCTCTCCCGCGTGTCAGCGAAATCGTCGACGATCAGGACCCGTATCTTCTGGGTCAAGGGGTACCTCCGTCCGCGCTGCCCTCGGTCGGGGGCGGCTACTGCAATGGCTCGGCCAGGGTGAACTTGAACTTTCGAATGACGTAGTTGGCGGTGATGGCCTCGGTGGAGATCGGCTCCTTGTCGGAGGGGGGCCGCAGCACCAGGTCGATCGTGCCTCCAGAGTCCTTCGCCCATTTCAGTATCAGGGCGTCCTGGTGGCTCACCTGAAAGGTGATCCCCTTGCCCGCCACGGCGGCGGCCCCATCGGCCTGCACCGGCGTGGCGAAGCTGCCCACCCGCAGAACCTCGAGGCCCTGGAGTAGGGTTTGAGTTACCTGGGGAAGGCTAGCGCTCGCCTGCCCCTGTCCCACCTGTCCCTGGGTCTGGGTTGGGACGCGGGGCAGCGGCAGGGTAAGCAGGACGTCCACCCGATCCCCCGGCCGGATCGCCCCGGTGGCGGTCAGCAGGTCGCCGCCCGACAGAGTCGCTGCCACCATCCCTTCCTTCAGGGTGAAAGCGGGGCCGGTCTTGCCGCTGGTATCGGCCAGCTTGGACTGGATGACCACCTCGTTCTTGTAGATGCGGGTGAGAGGGTACTTGCCCGCCACGGTTTCCACTTTGGTCGCCGCATCTGCCGGTATCACCTCGGCGGAAACCTTCACCACCGTCAAGGCCGAGGCTGGGACCGAGACTCGCTCCGGCAGGTCCGCCACCGCCACCACGACCTCCACGGTAGGGGTCCGTTTGGCGATCTCCGCGGCCTGCTCCGTCTGGGTGTACACCGCTATCCCTACCCCGAGGGCCAACAGGATCCCAACGACGACCAGGATGATGCCGATCCGTTTTCTATTCACCGACCAATCCCCCAGTAGACAGGGTCAGAGTACTCAGTTGGTGAGTCGCACCGTGGACATCTCGCTCGTGGTAGGGGTGGACGAAGGGTCGCCCGGCAGGACCATCCGCTCGAAGGTGCCTTGAACGCTCTTGGGATGCCCGGTCGCACTGACGCTCGTGATGGTAAACTGCGCGAGCCCGGTGGCTCGATACTTCAAGTTGCTACCGCTCTCACCGTTGTCCTGCGAGAACAGCAGGACTGTGATGCTCTGTCCGGTTCGCATGTCGCCCAAGGCGCTGCTCTTGTTGCCGGTGGTAGTCTCCAACCAGGACGGGAAGGGAAGGGACTCGCTCTCGTGGGAGGTCCCGGGAGACGGGCCTGCGGCATCGTCGTAGTACTCGAACTTCTCACTGTCCGAGGAGTGGAAGCCGTCGCTCACCCAACTCGCCAGTTCCGAGGCGCTACCGCTGCCTCCGTCCAGATCTACCCAGCCCGCGTTTCCAGCTGCTTCTTTGTTGTCGTCCCAGATGGTGTAGACGGATCCCACGGTGAAGGATTGCTGCTTGGTCACTATGGGCCAGACGCCGGTGCTCGACAGTGACTGGATCGCCAGCGACATGGCCGTGGCTTTCCCTCCAGAGGTCAGACTGTTGATCCCGATGATCCCCGCGAAGAGGGTGTTGTACTGGATCCGGGTGCTAACCCTCACTCCTGCAACCTGATTCAAGGATCCCGTGTGACCGTTCACGGGGCCGAGGCTGTTCTTGTTGACGTCCAGGAACAGGGTGTTCGCGGAATCCACCTGGGCACCGCCGTTCAAGCTTGCCAGCCGGA
>DAHVXI010000006.1:0-52903 GCA_027356795.1 Chloroflexota bacterium
GTGTATTTTCAAAGTCTGGCATACTTAAGGTATGCACAGAGGAGACTTAACCAACGACCAGTGGGAGAGGCTTCAGCCCCTGCTCCCACCACAGAAACCGCATACTGGACGTCCTGCCGAAGACCATCGGCGCATCATAAATGGCATCCTATGGGTGCTTCGCACGGGTGCACCCTGGGCTGATCTACCCGAGCGGTACGGCCCCTCGGCGACGGTGGCCACCCGTTTCTACCGCTGGCGCAAGGCTGGTATCTGGGATCGCATCCTGGAGGCCGTCCAAGGGCAGGCCGATGCCAAGGGTCAGCTCGACTGGGAGGTCCACTACGTCGATGCCGCCATCGTGCGGGCCCACCAGCACGCCGCTGGGGCGAAAAAGGGGGCTCGCCGGACAATGATGAAGCCTTAGGCCGAAGCCAGGGTGGCTTCTCCACCAAGGTGCACTTGCGGGCGGAGAACTATCGAGCCATGTGGATCATCGCCGCCACTCTCTTGTGGCTATAGTTTGAACATGCGCCCTAGCATTAGTCTTGGGACCCACTTGGGTCGGGATTGGAAGTCTTCACAGGTTTGCCTAGGGATGCCAGTCTAAGCATCCTTGAACACTAAGGACAACGGGCCCAGTCCAAGGAACTTCCGCAACAGGCTTCGAATGGGGCAGTCCAAACAAGTTTGCACGCAAGAGCACCAACAACATGTGCCAGCCCATAAGTCGCTGGTAGAGTGCAGGATAGTCCAAGTATCTCTGCACGAAGTCCAGGCAAGTTACACAAAACGAAATGTCAAGGGGGCTTGCAGTCAAAGCAACTACCAGGACCTACAGGTACTGTGACTCTGAAGGCCCCTGTATTGTGGCCACAACCGCTTGGGCCGTGGCCATGGTCTTTGTTCCGGCTCGGAGATCAATACAGCCGGGCAATTTCTCTCATCGAGATGTAGAGCCGGTACGGCTCTTCCCGAAAGCGCCGGAACTCGAACGCCTCGTAAAAGGCTCGGGCAGCGTCATCCTTGGCATCCACGATGACGGCGAGCACCCCGATCTGCCGGCTTATCTGGTAGCACCGACGCAGGGCGTTCATCAAGAGATCGCCGCCATGGCCTTTGCCCTGGTGATCCCGATGAATTGCCAGCCGCCCAATGAGGATCGCCGGGTAGGCCGGGTAGCGTGGTAACTGGCGGACATCCTCGGCCGCAAGGTTCTGGGGCAGGATGGAGAGGGAGGAGAGGGTGTAGTAGCCAATCACCGCTCCCGATTCGGCGTCCACCATGACGTAGGGCATGGACACCGAGCGGCGCCGTTCCTGATTGGCCTGCGTGTAGAAGTAGCGATCGAGCCCAGCGACGCCGCAACTGAAACCCCCGCGGTGATGGTGATCGTTGAAGGGCTCGACGCGGTACCGTTCTTCGCTATCACTCACTCAGTAGTTCGCGCTCCCGCCTGGCGTAGCGGCGCATCCTCTCGGAGGGCTCTCGCGGGTTCTCGATGGCATCGACAAGTGCCTGCGTGTCCTGGGCGCTCAGCCGCATGATCTGATGTCTCTGAACGGCCTGCTCGGCCGCCGTCTGAAGGGCGCGCACCACAAAATCCGTGAAGGTGCACCCTTCGAGATCCGCTGCCCAGGTCCAAAGATCCTTCTGTTCCCTCGAGACTCGCGCCTCTATCCGATCTGTCCTTGCCGACGACGAAGTTGCGGTCGACCTCATACCCATCCTTGTGCCCCCGTTGCATCCGAAAGCCAGACCCCGATATGCTGACAGTGTACGGCATAGTGCCGTACACTGTCAAAGGCTTACATCCCCTCGTCGGCGTGGGCCGATGCCCGTTCCACAGGGCGGGCCGCCCCGCAGGGGCCGAACTCCCTCAGACGGTGGGCGTACTGACGCAGCCGGGTGTCCACCAGCTGATGGACGGTGCCCACCGGGTAGCTCCCGTCTTCCCCCTTCTTGCCCGCCGGCACTCCCGTGAGCAGCTCGATGCCCTCGTCTATTGTCCGCACCGACCAGAGGTGGAACCGCCCTTCCCGCACGGCCTGGACGACCTCGTCCTTCAGCATGAGGTTCCTCACGTTCGCCTCGGGTAACACCACCCCCTGCTCGCCGGTGAGCCCCCTGGCCTTGCACACCTCGAAGAAGCCCTCTACCTTCTCGGTTACCCCTCCCACCGCCTGCACCTGGCCGCGCTGGTTTACCGATCCGGTCACCGCCATACCCTGCTTGATGGGCAACCCCGACAGGGAGGAGAGGAGCGCGTACAGCTCGGAGGAGGAGGCGCTGTCGCCGTCCACCTCGTTGTACATCTGCTCGAAGGTGAGGGTCGCCGTCAGGGCGAGGGGATAGTCCTGGGCGTACGTGCCCGAGAGATAGCCCGAGAGGATCAGCACACCCTTGGAGTGCAGGGGACCCGAGAGCGCGATCTCTCGCTCGATGTCCACGACGCCACTGCTGCCCGGGGAGGTGCGAGCGGTGATGCGGGAAGGGGTGCCGAAGGAGTAATCCCCCATCTGCGCCACCGAGAGGCCGTTTACCTGGCCCTCCTCCGCACCCTCGACGTCGATCATGACGATCCCGTCCTCGATCAGCCGCCGGATCCGCTCCGATGGCTGCCCGGATCGGTACTCCCGGTGGGCGACGGCGCGCTCCACGTCCTCCGCCATCACCAACTGGTGGCCGTCCTTGCCGGCCCAGAAGCTGGCCTCCGTGACCAGGTCCGCGATCTCGGAGAAGCGGGCCGTCAGCTTGAGCTGGTCCTCCGCCAGTCGGGAGCCCTGTTCCACCATCCTCGCCACGCCCCCCTTGTGGAAGTGGCGCAGCCCCCGCTCCCGGACCTGGCGGCTGATGAAGCTGGCGTAGCCGAGGACGTTCTGATCCGCCCGGTCCATGTCGGGCTCGAAGTCCACCTTCACCTTGAACAGCTTCCGGAAGTCCTCGTCCTGGCTGTAGAGGAGATAGTAGACGGCGGGGCTGCCGATCAACACCACCTTGAGCTGCAGCGGGATCGGCTCAGGGCGCAGGGTCGAGGCCGGAATGGCGTTGAGCTGCTCCGCCACGTTCTCGATCCTGGCCTCCTTGCTCTGGAGGGCCTTCTTCAGGGAATCCCAAACCATGGGGCTGGCGAGCAGGTCCCCTGCCTCCAGCAGGAGGAAGCCACCATTGGCCCGGTGGAGGGCGCCGGCCTTGATCTGCCGGAAGTCGGTGGTCATAACCCCCATCCGGGATTCGTACTCGATCCGGCCCATCAGGTTGTAGTAGCCCGGCTTGTACTCCTCCACCAGGGGCGCCCCACAGCCGGCGCCGTTGTCCACCAGCACGTTCACCTGGTAGCGAGCCAGCCGCTCCCCGCTGAACGCAGCCTGGGTCTCCGCGGAGAGTCCAGGCTGCTCCTCCTTCTTGGGACCCCGGAAGTCGTCCAGGTGCTCGGGGATGTCCTCCTGCAGCTGCTTCAGGTACTCCAGAACCGCCGTCTGGCCCTCGTAATGGTGCTGCATCTCCTCGAAGTGATGCCCGACCGCGAAGAGAGCCACATCTCGTTCCAACTGGCGCAGCCGCTCCTGGGTCTCCTTCTCCAGCTTGCGCCCCTGGCGCAACAGCTGCTCCATCCGCTCCTGGATCTCTTTCCCCTGCCGTTCGAAACCCTCTCGGATTTCCTTGGGCAGCTGCTCGAACTGCTCCGGAGAGACGGGTTGCCCCTGCACGACGGGCACCACCGTCATGCCCGAAGGGGTGATCTCTATGGTGAACCCTCGCGCCGCCGCGTCCTCCTGCACCCGGGCGTACAGCGTCTGCTGGCGCTGCTGCAATCGCGACAGTACGTGGCCCCTGCGGCGCTCGTAGTTCTCGCTTTCGAAGGCCCTCGGGATCTCCCGCATTGCGGCCGCGACCAGTTCGTCCACCCGACCCGCCAGCTTGCTGCCCTCGCCTGGGGCCAGACGTATCGCTTTGGGGCGGTAAGGATCGCCGAAGTTGTGGACGTAGATCCAATCGTCCGGCACCGGCCGCGTACAAGCTATCTGCCCCAGATATGCCCGAGCGGTGCTCCTGCGCCCGGAGCCCACGGGCCCTACCATGAAGACGTTGAACCCACCGTCGCCGATCTCGATGCCGAACTGGAGGGCGTTGAGGCCCCGCTCCTGGCCGACGGTGCCGCTCAAGGGCTCCACGCTCTCCGTCGTCTCGAAGGGCAGCGTGGAGGGATCGCAAGTGCGGCGCAGTCGCTCGGCAGCCACCACCGAGCTCTCTCTAATATCGACCATCCTGAGGCCCTCGCTTTCCTCGAGTTGTGTCGGGCCGGCGTGGGGAACAGGGAACGGGGGGGAAAACCGGCCACCCGGCATCCAGATTATAGCACCCGACGACCATTCCCCCGATCGGATGTGACGTAAGTCGCAGCGCCCTCACTTCCAAGGTGTTAGGTTACTTATGAAGAAAACAAGCGCAATTGCCGCTTAGGGAGGTGGGAGCGTGAAAGCCAGCGACGTGTTGATGAACGAGCATCGGGCCGTGGAGCGGGTGCTGAAGGTACTGGAGAGGTCGGCGGACCGCCTGGATGCACAGGAAGCGGTCCCGGCGCAGATCTTCGAGGACTCCTTGGACTTCCTGCGCAATTTCGCCGACCGCTGCCACCATGGCAAGGAGGAGTCGGCACTCTTCCCGGCTATGGCGAAGGCGGGGATCCCCGTGGAGCGAGGCCCCATCGGGGTGATGCTCGCGGAGCACGAGGAGGGGCGGCGCTACATCAGGGCCATGGTCGAGGCCCTGGGGGCCTACCGGCAGGGTGACGAGACTGCCCGACAGCGTCTGGCCGTCAACGCCCGAGGCTACGCAGCCCTTCTGGCCCAGCACATCCAGAAGGAGGACGGCATCCTCTTCCCCATGGCCGATCGGGTTCTGTCGGAGGCAGAGCAGCGGGAGCTGGTTGCCCAGTTCGACCGGATCGAGGCGGAGCATATCGGCCCCGGCGTCCACGAGCACTACCATCAGATGATCGACGAGCTAGACCGGGCGGCCTAGCTCCCCGAACCCCCTTCCCCCCCCTTTCCCGACCGCCCGGCCCGCGAGGGTCGGGCGGCCCCTTCTGGGCTCCTTACCGATCGTCAGATAACGACCCCTCCTCGGCGCGTCCCGGCCGGTCTACGGCGACGGCCACCTTCCCGGCCCGCGACCACTTCGTCATGCACAGCATGCCACCGATCATGAACAGCGCGTGAAAAGCCAGTGCCCCCAAAGATCTCGGAGTTCTCCAACGATCCCGAGTACCACCGGGCCCGCCACCGGTTGGGGCCAGAACGGATCTGATTCCCTACAGCAGCAGCGTCAGCAGCAGCTGCGCGACCAGGATCTTGACCACCATGGCCGTGGGGTAGACGGTGGCGTAGCCGATGTTGGGCAGATCGTTGCGGCTCTGCTCCAGGGAGAAGCCCAGCACGGCGGGCTGGGTCGCAGACCCGCCAGCATCCCGATCAGCAGCCCCATGGGGACCTTCATCAGCTTGTGGCCGATCCAGAGGGTCGCCAGGGCCGCCGCCGCCGTGACCAGGGTGCCGGCCGCGAAGATCAGCGCCCCGTTGCCCTGGATCAGGGTGGTTACGAAGGCGTAGCCCGAGCGGGTCCCGATGGCCGCCAGGAACAGCACCAGCCCCACCTGGCGCAGGGTCAGGTTGGCGCTGTAGGGAAGGCTCCACACCATGGGCCCGGTGCGGCCCATTGCACCCAGGATCAGCGCCGCCACCAGCGGGCCCCCGGCGATGCCCAGCTTGAACACTACCCCGCCCGGCAGCGAGATCGGGATGCTCCCCAGCAGCAGACCGAGGGCCACCCCCAGGCTGAAGCTGAGCACGTCGATCTCCCCCAGCGCCCGGTAGGAGTCGCCGAAGATCTCCCTCACCTTCTCCAGCCGGTTGCGGTGGGCGAGGACCCGCACCTGGTCCCCCAGCTCCAGCACCGTGTCGCCGTCGGGCAGCAGCTCGAAGTCGCCCCGCCGCACCCGGGTCACCACGGCTTCGAACTCTCGGATGAGGTGGAGATCCCTCAGCCGTCGCCCGGCCAGATGGGGGTTGGAGACGAACATCCGCCGGTAATCCAGCTCGCTGCGGTCGAAGTCCAGCCTCTGGTCGCTCAGCTCCCCCAGGTAGCCGCCCACACGGTCCAGCTCCTCCAGGGTGCCCACCAGGCTCACCTGGTCGCCCAGCTCCAGCCGCATACCGCCGTCCACCAGCATCAGCTGGTCGTCCCGCTTCAGGCGGGCGAAGATCACGTCCCACCTGTCCTGGGCGATCAGCTTCCGGATCGGCTTCCCGGTGGCGTCGGGCCGCGTCACGGAGACCGTCCGGGCGTGCAGCTCCTTGTTGGTGGCGAACTCCGGCATACTCTCGGCCTCGGCCTGGTAATCCACCCGCCACAGCCGCTGCACCAGGGAGATAACCAGGATCATCGCCACCACGCCCATGGGATAGCTGATGGAGTAGCCGATCACCGGCTCGGCCAGCATCTGGTCCCGCAGCGCCTGGGGGGCGTAGCCCTTGATGTACTCCACCACGCCGGCCAGGGCCGGGGTGTTGGTGAGGCTGCCGGCGAAGAGTCCCGCCGTCAGGGTCGGCTTCAGCTGCAGCAGGAAGTGGGCGACCACCACCAGGCCGGCGGCGAAGAGGATCACCCCCACCGCCAGCAGGTTGTAGCGCAACCCCTTGCGCTGCAAGGAGGCGAAGAAGCCCGGGCCGCTGCTGAGGCCGACGGTGTAGACGAACAGCACCAACCCCAGGGAGTACACGATCTCCGGCAGCTTCAGGTCCGGATGTAGGGCGCCCACGCCGAGTCCGGCGAACAGCACGGCCGCCACGCCGAGGCTGCTGCCGCGAATCCTGATCTGGCCCAGCGGGTAGCCGATGGCCGCGACGACGAACAGCAGCAGCAAAGGGTTGTCGATCAGTAGCTGGATCAAGTCACACCGGGTCCAGGTGGGGGGTGGAGTAGGCGCCCGTTCGCCCCTTGCGGCGGATGTCCAGCAGGTCCTTGAACATCCTGAGGGAGTCCCGAATCAGCTCCACGCTGCTCTGCTCCCCCAGGTAGAGGAAGTAGACCGGCAGCTCTTCGATCCGGTAGCCCAGGAGGCGCGCAACGTGGATCACCTCCACGTCGAAGGCGAAATCGTAGGTTCGAGTGCGGCTGAAGATGTCCCGCGCCACATCGCCCCGAAACAGCTTGAAGCCACATTGGGTGTCCTTGACCCCCAGATGCAGCAGGAGGTTGGCGATCAGGATGTAGGCCCGACCCACCAGGTAGCGCTGGTAGATGTAGGGGAAGTGGCGGGGGTTCAGGGCGAAGAGGGTGTCGGAATGGGAGCGGCAGCCGATGGCCACGTCGGCCCCCTTCTCCAACGCCGCGACGAAGGGCTCCGCCCCCTCGATGGGGTAGACCAGATCGGCATCGGTATAGAGGACGAACTCGCCCTGGGAGTGGAGCACTCCCTCCTTCACGGCCCGTCCCTTGCCCCCGTTCCGCCCGTACCCCACCAACCGAAGGCAGCGGTGCTCCCGCATCAGCCCCTTGACCACCTCGGCGGTGGCGTCGCGGCTGCCGTCGTCCACCACGATCAACTCATTCTCCCCTCGGGACTCCAGGTAGGAGGCCACCTTGGAGATAGTGACGCCGATGACCTTCTCCTCGTTGTAGGCGGGGATCACCACCGAGAGTTTGACGCTCATTTGAGGCAGGAGAAGAGGGTGTGGGGATAGGGCAGCAGGGTGGGCAGGTGCACCACCTGAACGTCTCGAAAGCCGACCTGCCGCAGCAGGCCCGCGGTCTCGGTGCAGGCGAAGAAGTGCAGGTCGTCGCCCCCCATGGTGAGCCCCAGGCCGGTCATGACCACTTCCTGGAACCGCGCCCAGCGGTACTTCCAGATCGGGTGGGTGTCGTTGGTCTTCAGGATCAGGCGACCTCCCGGCGCCAGCAACTCCCGAACCCGCCGGAGAACCCTCTCCTTCTCTGCCGGGGGCAGCAGGTAGAGAACGTCCACGATGGTGACGGCATCCAGGTTGCCCTCTTGGAAGTCGTCTATGGTCCCCTGCATGAACTCCACGTTGGACAGCTTGTCGGCCAACCGGACCGCGGTGTCGATCTTCACGTAAGAGGGATCCACCCCGACGATGGAGCGATCCTGCGACGAAACGGCCAAAACGGCCGAAAACAGCCCGTGGCCGCAGCCCAGATCCAGAATCCGTCCCCCTGTGGGAACGTGCCGCTCGATGTCCGGCATGGGGCAGAGCAGGTGCCGCGTGCGAACGAAAGCCCGAACGCCCAGGGGGTGGTCGTCGTACAACCGCAACGCCAGGGCCATCGGGCTCGTGGGTTTTCTGGTGGACAATGTGGCTTCCCTGTGGACGGCTAGCCGTGTAGTGTGTAAAGAGTATACAATGCCGGGCTGGGCACTCACAAGGCGAGGGAAGGCAGGTTGCGTGCGCTGCTGATCGTGAACGCAGACGACTTCGGCATTAGTGAGGGGGTCAACCGGGGCATCGTCGAGGCCCATTCAGGGGGGATCCTCACCAGCACCACGGTCATGGCCAACATGCCCGCCTTCGACCACGCCGCGCAGCTCAAGCGGGAGCACCCCACCCTGACGGTCGGCGTTCACCTGAACCTCACGGCCGGCGCTCCGCTCCTTCCCCTCTCGAAGGTCCCGGATCTGGTGGATCGGGAGGGCCGCTTCCTCCGGGGCGGCCGGCTGCTGATGGGACTCACCCTCGGCCGGATAGACCGCCGGCAGGCGGAGGCCGAGCTGTCTGCCCAGGTCGAGCGAGCGGTGCGGGCCGGCTTCTCCCCCGACCACCTGGACTCCCACCACCACGTTCACTGCCACCCGGCCCTCCAGCCGGTAGTGGTGCGGCTGGCCCGACGCTACGGGATCGGTGCGGTAAGGTGCCCGGTGGAGCTCAGTCCGGTGCAGGCGATTCGTAGGGTAGGGATGCTCGGGGCAAGAAGCGGCCGGCGACAATTCGAGGAGTCACCCCGAACCGCCTACCTGAAGGCCGTGGGGCTCAGCGGCCTCGGTAGATTGCTGCGACTGAGGGCCCGCCGCGCCGGCCTCGCCACCCCCGATCACTTCCGGGGCCTGGCGCTGGGGATGGGCTTCTCGACGGGGGAGCTTCAGCAGCTACTTCGACGGCTGCCGGCGGGCACCGCAGAGCTCATGTGCCATCCGGGCTACCCGGATCGGGACCTGGCCGCCCTCACCTCCTATGGGGCCGGGCGCGACTCGGAGCTGGCTGCCCTGCTGGACCCCGCAAACCGGCTGCTGCTGCTGCAGACCGGGGCGACCCTGGGCAGCTACTCCGACCTCTCCCGCCGGCTGTAGAGGGTGGCCAGCCCTTCCTCGCCGGCCATCGACGGATGGCCGTGGGATATGGTGATCTGGCGGGGGTAGGGGATCTGGATCCCCTCTCGCTCGAACATCTTCTTCAGCCTGGCCCGCAGCGCCCGGGCCACGGCCCACTGCTTGGCCGGCAGGGTCTTCACCAGCATCCGGAGGGTCACCGAGTACTGCCCCAGCGCCTCCACCCCCAACACCTCGGGCGGCTCCAGGACCAGCATCCCCACCTCTGGGTCGGCGGCCAGCTCCTCGCCCACCTGCCGCAGCGCCTCCAGCGTCCGGTCCACGTCCTCGTCGTAGGAGATGGCTACGTCCATCACCACCCTCGACCACTCCTTGGTCAGGTTGGTGACTGCCCGCACGTCACCGTTCGGTATGATGACGACCGAGCCATCCAGGGTCCGCAGCACCGTCCGGCGCAGTTCCAGCTTCTCCACGACTCCCGAGTGCTCCCCCACCTTGATCACGTCGTCCACCGAGTACTGGTTCTCCAGCAAGATGAAGAAGCCGGCCAGCCAATCCTTGATCAGGTTCTGGGCGCCGAAGCCGATGACCACGGTGGCGACCCCCGCGCTGGCCAGGAGCGGGGTCAGGTCTCGCCAGACGAGGGAGAGGAGGGAGAGGCCGGCCACGACGAAGATGACGACCCGGCCGGTGGTCTCCACCACGTGAGAGAGGGTCTTGGCCTTCTGGGCCACTTCCCTGGTGGGCTCCTTGTCCCGCTGAAGCGCCACCCGGGCCACGCCCCTTACGGCCATCCCCAGCAGCCGCAGGGCCACCGCCGTGGCGACAACGATCGTGGCTATGGAGAGCAGGGTGGCCCAATGGAGTTGAAGGGCAAACCCGCCCCCGGACATCAGGGCGCTAAGATCCAAGAAGGTACCTCCCAGGTGGTGGCGGCGATCCTGGGGATCGCCGAGTAGCGAAAAAGAGGGCTCTCGCCTACGTTATGTTATCAGAGATCCGCGTTCAGCGCAGGTAGAATGTCATGCTGAGCGGTCGGTATTGTCCTGGCTGGCCCCCGATCCCCGACCCCCATTCACCCACTTCCGTACCGGCCTCGGGCCTCCAGGGCCGCCTCCAGCAGCTCTCTCCTGGCGGTGGTGGGGAAGGTGCAGCCCGGCGCGATCACGCACCCTCGGCCGCCCGTCTCCTCTATCCCCCGGGCCACCTCCTGGGCCACCTGCTGGGCGCTGCCGGATTCCAGGGTCCGGGTGTGGCTCACGCCGCCCACCACCATCTTGCCCGATCTCGCCCTTCCCTCGCGAAGGCTCGGGTTACCCGGCAGGGTGGCGTCCCAACTGAGGGCATCCACCGGATAGTTCATCAGCCTATCGAAGAAGACGTTGTCGCCGCACAGGTGGAGCAGGTTGAAGCCGGGGCGGTCCTTCACGGCGGCCAGTAGCTGCAGATCGTAGGGAGTGCCGAACTCCTGGTACTGCTGCTCCGTCATCACGTCCGCGGAGGCCAGCTTGGTGGGAGCGAAGAAGATGCCGCTGGCGCCCAGGTCGATGCAGGCCTTGGCGAAGCCGGTGAAGGTCTCGGTGATGGCCTCCAGCGCGGCGTGGAGCTCCTTCGACTCCCCCTCCATGGCCTGGACCAGCCCGTCCTTGGAGTGGCCGGCCAGCCGGTAGGCGATGGCCAGGGGCGAGAAGACCGTCTGGAGGAAGTAGACGTTCTCCTCCTGAAGGCCCTCCTTCATCAGCTCCAGCAGCACGAGCTGCTGCTCGAGCGGATCGGATTTCCAGATATCCAGCACCCCTATCTTGGCCCAGTCCTCCTTGTGGTGAACCACGTGGCTAACCCTGGTGGGCGCGGAGTGGGGGGCGTCGGTGTACTTGTAGCGGTTGCCCCAGGCTTCGGTGTGATAGGAAGCCCTGGGGTTCACCTTCACGAAGTCCCACTGGAACTCCCTCTGAAAAGCCAGCAAGGCATCGGCCAGCAGCCCGGCGTCCCTCTCCTGGAGGTAGAAGTGCCGCCAGAAGCTGATGGGGACTAAGTCGACCGGCTCCCCCTTCAGGGCGGCGTCGATCCGTTCTCTCTTGGTCATGCTCCGCATGGTCGTCCCTTTCTCTCAGCAAGCACCCTGAGGCCAACCGAGCGGCAACACAGCCAGTATATCACGGCCATAGGCTCTCGGCGGCCCGCCCTCAGCTAACAGCAAGCAGCAATCCAGGGGAGATGGGAGTGGTATAATTGAATCTCGCGTATACTCCTTTGGACAAGGGCTATGACTATGAGAATTCTGCTGTACACCGGAAAAGGGGGCGTAGGCAAGACCACGACGGCTGCCGCCACGGCGTTGCGCGCCTCCCGGTTGGGGTACAAGACCATTGTGCTCAGCACCGACGCTGCCCACAGTCTGGCCGACTCCTTCGATCTACCCCTGGGGCCGGAGCCGACCCCCATCGCCGAGAATCTCTGGGGCCAGGAGGTGGACATCTACCACGAGGTGGAGAGCCACTGGGGCACCATACAGAAGTACCTGGAGACGCTGCTCTCCTGGCGAGGCGTCGACGGCATCGTAGCTGAGGAGCTGACGGTTCCGCCCGGCATGGCCGAGCTGGCCAGTCTGCTGCAGCTGGTGCGGCTGCACGACAGCCATCAGTACGACGCCATCATCGTCGATTGTGCGCCCACCGCCGAGACGCTGGAGCTGCTCACCTTCCCCGAGATCGCCCGCTGGTGGATGGACAAGATCTTCCCGGTCCAGCGGAGGCTGGTCCAGGTGGCCCGTCCGATAGTGAAGAGCGTCACCGGAATGCCGATGCCCGGCGACGACGTTTACGACGCCGCCGAAGGGCTCTTCCACCAGCTGGACATGATGCAGAAGCTGCTGACGGACCCCTCTCTGACCTCCATCCGGCTGGTGATCAACGCGGAGAAGATGGTGGTCAAGGAGGCGATGCGGACCACCACCTACCTGAATCTCTACAACTACCCCTGCGACCTGGTGGTGTGCAATCGGGTGATCCCCGACCTTGTGACCGACAGCTACTTCGATACCTGGAAGGCATCTCAGGCCCGCTACATCCGGATGGTGGAGGAGGGGTTCGCTCCAACGCCCATCCGCTACGTGCCGCTGATGGATAGGGAGATCGTGGGCCTCCAGACCCTGGAGGACGTGGGGGAGAAGCTGTTCGGCAAGGACGACCCGATCGCCGTGTTCCACAAGGGCCGCAGCTACGACTTCGAGAAGCTCGACCGAGGCTACCAACTGCTGCTGCCGCTCACCTTTGCCAGCAAGGATGACGTGGACTTGAGGCAGGTAGGGGACGAGCTGGTGCTCCAGGTGGGCAACCAGAGGCGCACCCTGATCCTTCCCAGAGCCCTGGTAGGGATGGAGATTCAGGGGGCCAAGATGGAGGGGGACACCCTCAAGGTTCGGTTCGCACCGGCGGAATGACATATGCCCAGGGATTGCCGAGTCTCTGGATAGGGAGGTGCATCGTGGCAGAGAAGAGGGCGAGGGACATCGATCTGGACTACGACGAGGAGAGGGTGTTGACCCTCAAGATCAGCCTCGAAGGTCCCGCCGAGCTGGTTTCCTGGATCCGGGAGAACACCCCCGGGATGATGGGAAGGCGTCTCACCGGCCTCGTGCCAGGCGAGTTTCGCGAGCACGTAAGGGCGGCGCAGCGCGAGCAGATGCTGGCCTTCCGGAGCCTCCTGGACGCCATGATAGGCCGGATGGAGCGGGAGGAGAAGCCCCGCCGCCGAGCCACCAAGGTCGAGGTCGAGTAACCCATTCACCATCCCTCTCCCAGAGAGAGAGGGGGTAAGATCCCGTCGCCCCGTCTGGACCTAGGCTCGCTCCAGGGCGATCTTCGCCCCGGAGGGGACCTTCGCGAACTGCTTCGGGTCCCCCTCCACCTTGCCGAAGACCGTGACCTCGCTGGCGGGGCGGATCTCGTTGCCCCGGCTGGCCGGGGTAGGGCCGAAGAAGATGCAGAAGGCGGTGCCCGGCGCCCAGTAGCCCAGATCGCCTAGCTCCACCACCTCTTGCCCTCGCTCCGTCCCCAGCCGGACGGGAATGGAGAAGTAGATCTCGTCCCCCCAGCTGCTGGCCCTGGCCTCGATAGGCAGGGCCGACCATATGGCCTCCGCCGTCTTGGTGTCGTTGAGCTGGGCGGTCGCCGTGACGTCGCCCGCCTTGATGAGGATCTTCCTCATTTCTCGTCACCCTAACCCCGACCCAGCACTCAGGGCTCAGCACCCAGGACTGGATCAGACGTTGAAGAGGATGTTCATGATGTCGCCGTCCTGGACCGGGTAGACCTTGCCCTCCAGCCTCAGCAACCCGTGTTTCCGGGCCTCGGCCATGCTGCCCCCCACGCCCATCAGGTCGGAGTAGCGCACCACCTCCGCCCGGATGAAGCCCCGCTCCAGATCGGAGTGGATGACCCCCGCCGCCTGCTGGGCGGGGGTGTTCCGGCGTATAGTCCACGCCCGGACCTCGTCGGGGCCCACGGTCAGGAAGGATACGTAGTCCAGCAGCTGGTAGGAGAGGGCGATCACCCGATCCACCCCCGGCTCGCTGATGCCCATGGCCTCCAGGAACTGCCGCCGCTCCTCGGGCTCCAGCTCCGCCACCTCGGACTCCACCTTTCCGGCCAGGGCGGTGAAGGCGGTGCGCGGCACGCCGTACCCCTGGCCCGCCTCAGCTTGGATCTCCTCGGCCCGGGGTAGCTGCTCCTCGTCCAGGTTCAGTACGTGCAGCAGCGGCTTGGCGGTGAGAAACTGGAAAGCCTTGATGGCCTGCTGCTCCTCCTCGGTGAGTTGCTGGGCGCGGATCGGGATCTCCTTCTCGAGGTTGGCCTTCAGCCGAGAGAGCAGCTCCACCTCCCGCTCCCCTGCCTCCCGCTCCTGCACCTTCACCTTGTGGACGGACTCCTTCAGCCGCTCCATCCTCCGCTCGATGATGGCCAGATCCGAGTAGGCCAGCTCCAGATCCATGGTGGCCACGTCGCGGGCCGGGTCCACAGTATCCTCGGGGTGGGGTACCGACTCGTCCCGGAAGACCCGAACCACGTTCAGCAGGGCATCGGCCTTGCTGATCTGGTTCAGCAGCCGGCCGGATATCCCCTCCTCCTTGGAACCACCCTTCACCACACCGCCGGCGTCCACGTACTCCACGGTGGCGTGGACTACCTTCTTGGGCTTGAAGATCTTGGCCAACTCCTCCAGGCGGGGATCCGGGACCTGGACGACGGCCAGGTTGGCGTCGGTAGAGGTGGAGTAGCCACCGGTCTTGGCGCGCGCACCGGTGAGGGCGTTGAAGACGGTGGTCTTGCCCGACAACGGCAAGCCGATGATGGCGATCTGCACGAAGTGATACCCCCTGCTAGTCTATCTTCAATAATAGCACAGGGGGACAGCTTAGAGCGGTAGGAGCCGGCTCCTGCCGGCGATCCGACCGCTGATGGCTGATAGCTGATGGCTAGTTTCCGTCCGATATGACCGGGCCGCCGCCGAAGGGTTTCGGGGGATTTGGCGGTCCCTTGCCGCCCTGAAGCTGCCCATGTCGCAGCGTTAGGATCTTTGCCGGATCCACGGCATGGACCAGCTCCTCCGCCACCAATCCGATCCTCAGTCCCCCCTCCACTATCCTCCGGGCGGTGGCGTAGATGTCCCATGCCGGCGAGTCGACCCCGGAAAGCTGGGCCACCTCGCTGCTGGGCCACACCAGGTAGAGATCCGGATTGGGCGGAGAGGCCGTCGCCACGCTCGCCTCCCGCCCTCTGAGCCACCGGGCGGTGGCGGCGAAGGCACCGTATTGAGGCTTCCTCTTCCCCTTCTCATCCAGCACCCCGTAGTTGCCCCCGTCCCGGCGGTTGTCCCGCCACTCGAAGTAGAAGACGCCGCTGGCGCCCCCTTCCAGGGCCTGAGAGACGAACTTCTGGGTTTCCTCACCGGTGGGATCGCCGTCCTTGCTGTTGAGCTCCATCACCCACACAGGCTTCTGCCAGTAGCGGGCGAGCATGTCCGAGGTGAGGAGGAAGTAGCTGGCATCTTCTATGCTGTCAGGATATAGGTCGTAGCCGACGATATCCGCGTCTCGGTAGATGTGCAGGGGGGAGACACCGGTATAGGGTTGCTCGCCCCACCACCACCAAGCCATCTCAGCCACGATAACTGGATGGCTGGCATCGGTCCCCTTGAGAGCCCGGGCCAACTCTCCCGTGAAGTCGGCCAGGTTGTCGTATCCGAACTGCCGCCAGTCGGACCACTGTCTGAGCGCGGCACCCTGCAGCGGGGAATTGCTCTCGGTCCCGCGCACCGGTTCCACCTCCTCGAAGGAGGTATAGGTGGTGGACCAGATCTTGTTCAGCTGCTCGACGTACCCGTACTTCCGTAGCAACCACTGTTGGAAGGCAGCCACCGAATAGGGATTGTAGTCGTAGAGCCGGTTCGGATCGTAGCGGGGTTCGTTCAGCACTTGGTAAGCAAGGACGGCGGGGTGGTTCTTTATGTGGTTAGCGGTGGCCTCCAGGTAGACGCGCAGCAGCTGCCGGTAGCCGGGGTAGTTGATGCTGGGAAGGTCGTCCAGGGGAACCTTGCCGTCCTGATCGACCGAGCTCCACTCGAAGTAGCGCGGCCAGAACCAGATGGGTGTGTTGAAATCCCGCGTGGTGTGGGAGAAGACCACCACCACGTACAGGCCGTGCCTGTTGGCCCTGTCGAGGAACTCATCCAGGACGGAGAAGCGGTAGTGGCCCGGCAGGAGAGGCACCACGTCCCTCCATCCCAGGTCGATGCGCACCGTGTTCAGCCCCAGATCCCGCATCGCCTGCAGGTCGTCGTCCCAACTGCCCCTGTGGTAGGTGAAGTGGTAGCTGACACCTATGGGGACGAAGGGCTTGCCGTCCACCACCAACAGCTTCTTGCCGGCGGACCCGGTCGCCTCGTCGGTGACGGAGCCGACCTTCACCTCGGCGGGGCGGGCGGGATAGCGGGCAGACGGAGCAGGAGCCAGGGGGTTGAGCAACAAAGTCAACAGCCCCAGGCGGAGAAGCGGTCCCACGATAACCATGGAAAAAGCCACCGTGACCTCCGCCTATTGGCGCGCGCAGGTGGGGAATGGTGCTGTGCTGGAAGGTCCCGCGGTGCCCGAGATTGCTGCGCGCCGATCATAGCAGAGGGCGGGGGTTGACACAAGACCGCAATCTTTGCCAGGGGTTAGCCGGCTGCAGCCTCTACTACTTGGGTTTAGCCCGTGTCCCAAGCCGCCAAGCCGCAGGCCGGCCAAATTGGCATATTTCTTGCCCCCCCTTCGGAAAGGCGCAAATCGATCGCCTCTGTTCCACGGTCGGGCAGCCTCACTGGCGGCAAGGGTGGAGCGGGGAAGGGTCGCGATCCTCGAACCCGTGGCGCCCGACCGAACCAGCGGTGGGCTGGCGGGGGAATCCAACGGCGGACTAACCCAGGTCAAACCCGGATAACGAACAGTTGGAGTGCACGATGCTACGTGACAGGCTTGGCCAGTTTGAGGCCGTCCAGACCCATGCGGAGGAGATCTCCAAAGCCGAAGTCAGCCTGTGGGAACGAGTTCCAGGGATGATCAGCTGGGTAGTGATCCTGGCCCCCATCTGGCTGACCCTGCTTTCCCCCGTCATGGGGATCGCCTTGGTGGTGCTGGCCACGGCCTACTTCGCCGCTCGAAACTCCTACTACGGGCTCAGAGCCCTGCCCAACCGCCAGCGGGTCCTGAAGGCCCGCGGCGAGGACTGGCTGCGGCGTCTCGAGGCGATTCAACAGGACATACCGGATTGGCGAAGCTGCCGGGTCACCCTGATGATCCGGGCCTACCACGAGAAGAACCTGGAGATGCTTCGGGATACCGTGGCCTCCATCGAGGCCTCCAACTGGCCCAGAGAGCAGGCCAAGCTGGCCAATGTGGAGGTGCTTTTCGCCACCGAGGAGGACGATCCCTACACCCCTCCCCTGGTGGACAGGCTGGCAAAGGAGTTCGCGGGCCGGCTACACATTCGGCAGATCAAGCACCCGGCGGAGCCCAACACCTTGCCCGGCCCCTCCACGGCCATGAACTACGTGGGACGCGCCCTCTACCGGGAAACGATCCGCGACGGCATCGACCCGCGGTACTGGCTGATAGCCGACTTCGACGCCGACACACTGTTCGACCCCCAGTACCTGCCCTGCCTGGTCTACACCTTCGTCACCGATCCCCATCGGGACCTGCGGGCATACCAGCCCGCGGTGATGTTCACCACCGATTACTGGAAGGCGCCTCTCCACAGCCGGCTGGCCGCCATAGGCACCTCGGTGCTCACCCTGGGGTGGAACAAGAAGCCCGAGATCGCCTTCACCGGCGCCGCCGCCAGCCTGGAAACCCTGCACAGCGTCGGTTTCTGGCCGACCAACTCCCACAGCCAGGACTCCGGGATCGAGCTGCGCTTCAGGATGAAGTACGGACGGAGCTTCCGAGTGGCCGGCTTGCCGGTGCCGCTCTGGGTATACCCCGTTATGGCCACGGGTTCGCAGACCACGAGGAGAGAGAAGCTGGAGGCCTACTGGCGCAGCTACAAGGCACTCTTCCGCCAGAGTGCCCGGTGGCGGGAAGGCCCTCTGGACGAGTTCGTCGAGGCTTCCGGCAAGGGCCGGCCATGGCTCGCCCTCAACCGCCTCTGGAACGGCTTGGAGCGGGACACCATGACGATGATGCCCGGCTACGGGCTGATAGCGGCCTCGGCCCTGGTGGATCCCAACCTGGTGACTTTCACCTACGACACCCTCAAGCCCGCGGTCGGCATCGGCCTGACACTGGTAAGCCTTCTGGGGCTAGTGGTGTTCTGGAAGGTGCTGGGGGACAGGGAGTTGGTGTTGGGGGATAGACGGCGCAACCGGAGGGCTCAGGAGCTGTTCCTCTTCTGGCTGGTGTTCAGCATCTACGTGCCCATCTTCACTTCCATCGCCGGGTTGAAGACCTCCACCCTCTATGCGCTGGGCAAGCGGCCGCGAGGACACTTCATGCCGACACCGAAGTAACACTTCTTCCCTCTCCCCCTGGGAGAGGAGTGAACATGCCAGAGGGCATGTTCACGGGGTGAGGGCTGGGACGGCAGCAGACGATGAGCCCTCACCCTCCCCCGGGGGCAGCGAGCGCCCCTACTCCCGATACGCCTCGGGCTTCAGAACGCAGAGGTAGGGGAGATTGCGGTACAGCTCCCGGTAGTCCAGGCCGTAACCCACCACGAAGTCGTCCGGGATCTCGAAGGCCACGTAGTCCAGGGGAACCTCCACCAACCGCCGGGCTCGCTTATCCAGAAGGGTGCACACCCGCAGGCTGGCCGGTCTGCGGGCTCGGAGGTAGGTGAGGATGTACCGGAGGGTGAAACCGGTATCCACTATGTCCTCCACCAGCAGCAGCTGCTCGCCCTCAATGGAGAGGTCCAGGTCCTTCAGGATCCGGACCGCGTCGGAATCGGAGCCGTTGCGGGTGTACTTGGTGATGAACATGTAGTCGGTGGTCGCCGGCACGCTCAACTGCCTCATCAGGTCGGTCATGAAGAAGGCGACTCCCTTCAGGATACCCACCAACCGTACCTGCTGGCCAGCATAGTCCTGGGAGATCTGGTTCGCCAGCTCCTGCACCCTTCTCTGGATCTCATCCGCACTGAGCAGGATGTGGTCGATGTTCTCCAGGGTGGTAGGGGTCAGCGCCCGGTAGCCGTACTTGTCCAGCAGACTCTGGTAGTCCTTCCGGTAGAGGAGCCGGACGTTCACCTCCGGATACAGCTCCCGCAGCTCCCGCAGCTTCCGGTTCTTCCTGGTGACCAGGCTCTGCTTCATGGTGGTCAACTCGACGTAGAGGTCGAGCCCCGGCAGGTAAAAGTCGGGGGTGAACATCTCGGTGACCCGATCCCCCTCCCAGCGCAGGGGAAAGGACCTGGGCTCGTACACCCACTTGATGCGGTAGAAGTCGAGGATGCGGGCGAACTCCTCCTCACTGGGGTGGACGAAGCGAGGCCTCGACCGTCGTCGATCCCGCTTGGGATAGCGGGTGCTCGGGACGGGCTGTCTGGCACTCACCTCTTGAAGTACCCGTCCAGGATCTTCCGGGCCACGGGGGCGGCCACCTCGGCGCCGTGGCCCTTGGCTTCCACCATCGCCAGCAGGACCACCTGGGGCTGATCGGCGGGGGCGAAGGAGGCGAACCAGGCGTGGGTGTCGGGACCCTGGGACTGCTCGGCGGAGCCGGTCTTGGCCGCCACCGACAGGTTGGAGCCCTGGAAGGCGTAGTAGGCGGTCCCCTTGGGGTTGGCCGTCACGCCCTTCATCGCCTGGCGGATCACATCCAGGGTCGCCTTGGAGGCGGGCAGGGTGCCCTTCTGCTGCGCCTGGAACTGCACACTCTGCCCGGTCGGCTTCCCAACCAGGACGGGGGTCATCAGGGTGCCACCGCGAGCCAGGGCGGCATAGCTGTTGGCCACCTGGAGCGGGGTGGCCAGGAAGAAGCCCTGGCCGATTGAGAGGTTGACGCTGTCGCCCAGATACCAGCCGTCGTGCTGGTTGGTCTGCTTCCAGGCGGGGTCCGGCACCAGACCCGACGCCTCGTCCAGCCCCACCAGCCCCGTTGGCTGGCCGTACCCGAAGCCCCGGGCGTAGGTCGGCAGCAGGTTACGATCGATGGAGTCCAGCTTCTTGCCCAGCTCGTAGAAGACGATGTCGCAGGATTGCTCCAGCCCCTCGAAGAGGGTCAGATGGCCGTGGCCCTGGGGCAGCCAGTCCCCCAGGATCTGGCCGTTCCCCAGCCCGTCCCACTTACCGTTGCAGTCGAAGGGGCTGCTGGACGTGAACCCGCCCTTGTCCATGGCGGCGGCCATGGTGACCACCTTGAAGACGGAGCCTATGGGGTAGGAGCTGGCCACCGGCCGGTTCTGGAAGGGACGATCCGGATCGTCGTTCAGCTTCTTCCAGTCCTCGTCGGAGAAGCCGAGGATGAACTGATTGGGATCGAACCGAGGATAGCTGGCCAGCGCCAGGAGGCTGTTGTCCTGCACGCTCATCATCACCACGCTGCCCGCCTGGGCCCCCAGCGACTGCTCCGCCAGCTTCTGCAGATCCAGGTCGATGCTCAGCTGCACGTCCTGGCCGTTCTTGGACGGCTTCTCGGCGATCACCTTCACCGTCTTGCCGTCAGGGGTCACCACACTCAGCTTGGCACCCCTCTCGCCGGCCAGAGTCTTCTCGGCCCATCCCTCGATGCCGGCCCTCCCCACCAGGTCCTCCTCACCGTAGCCCTGCGCCGCCAGGGTCTTCAGATCCTCGGCGGTGACCTTGCTCATGTAGCCGACCACCTGGGCGGCAACGGAGCCGTTGGGGTAGACGCGCGCCGGGGTATCCCGGAAGATCACGCCGGGGAGCTCCCCCAGCTTCAGGTAAGCCGCCTTGCCTTGATCCACCGACAGCTCCTTCAGCGGCACGAACCAGTCGGGCTGGGCGTTCTGGTAGGCCTTCTTCGCCTGGTCGGGGGGGATCTTCAGCTCCTGCTGCAGGGCGGAGAGCAGCTTCGACTCGTCCTTGATCTGCCCCGGCTGCACCCCCACCGATACCACCGTGCCGTTGGTCGCCAGGGGACGCCCCTTACGGTCGAGGATGGAGCCGCGCACGGGCTCCTCGGGCTCGAAGAGGATCCGGTTGTCGCCGCTCAGATCCTTGAAGATCAGGGAGGGGCTCCAGTCCACCCGCCATTTCTCCTGCTCGTAGACCACCGGAAGGGCGTTGTCTTCCCGTATCTCGCCCAGGCGACCGGTGCTCATGACGACGGTGAAGGGCAGACTGGCCTGCTTGTCCGCCTTGGCCAGCTTCTCATCCCTGGTGAAGGTGGTCTTCACCGACAGTATGGTGCTTCCCTCGGTGATAGCCTGGTACCGCTGGACGAACTTGTCCCGGGGAATGCCCGCCTGAGAGCCGGCGCTCAGCAGGTCGTACATGTCGCCGTAGCGAGCCTCCTCCCACGCCTTGAGGTAGGGCTCCATCACACCGTAGGGCGATGGCTGGGAGGAGCAGGAGGCGAGGGCGGGGATCAGCAAGAGCAAGCTAAGGAGTAGAGATAATCGTAGCTTCATGGCCAAACCGACGGAATGCTCCCAACAGGAATCGACCCCATTATACACGCGCGGAGCAAGGGATGCCGGGACGCGGGGGAGCCCACGCCTACCACCATCCCGCGGTCGGCGGAGCACCGGGCCCCGCCCAGCGCTACGGCATCAGGACCCCTCTCCTCTTTGCCCACCGCCGGCTCCAGCCGACCAGCGGCACCCCGCCGAGCATCACACCCCAGAAGACCAGCAGCCCGACCAGGGTGAAGAGGGAGATGTCGGTGCCCAGGGCGAAGCTCTCCGGCCGGAAGAGGAAGCGGACCCGATGCTCCCCCTGGGGCACCAGCACGGCCCGGAAGATGTAATCCGCCCGATAGAGCTGCGCCGGACGGCCATCCACCAGCACCTTCCAGCCAGGGTAGTAGCTGTCGGCCAGGAACAGCAGGGCGTTCCGGCTGCTGCTGGTCCGGACCTCCACTTCCGTGGACTGGTAGTCGGTTATCTCCGCGCTTCCCGGTGAGCTGTCCGGATTTCCCTGCAGCCATGCCTGCACCAGCCCGGGGTCGGGAACGCCTGTATCGGGCAGGGGGAGGCGGATGGAGGAAGCGCTCCTCTCCGGGGTCTCCAGCAGCACCTCCTTGGTGGGATCGAAATCCCCGTCGGTCATGGTGTCGAGGATCGACCACCGGTTGACAATCCGAGCCGTCGGGACCAGGTAAGCCCGTGGGAGGCGAGATGGGTTCTCCAAGATCTGCACCTCGTCGTCCTCGTAGCGGGGGACGAATCGGTTGCTGGCCAACAGCTGGTGGGCCGTCCTCGGCTTCTCCCATAGCATCATTCCGTACAGCCTCACGGCACCCGTGGGATAGTTGTAGTGAAACTCCACCCTGGCGATGGTCCTGGTTTTGTCGAGGGGTAGCCGCCCGTAGTAGAGGTTCGCCTGGTACCTCCGGCCCTCGGTGTCCCCCGCCCACACCTTGTCGGCCACCTGGGGTCGCTGATGGGCCACGTGAGGTGTCACGTCCGGCCTGTCCCACGCCCACTCGGCCGTGTCCCTGCCCGCTTTCACCTTCAGGGTGACTCTCTCCCCTCTGGTATCCACTACCACGATCTCCGCCACCTCGGCATCCTGGGGGATACTGTCGGCGCTGCGCAGGTTGGAGATGAAGGCCACCTCGTCCGCCTTCACCGCCGGGTTCAGGTAGAAGGTCACGTGGGCACCAGGGTTCGCCCGCGGGCCATCGGCGAGAGGCCGGTTGGGATGGTAGGCGGTGGACTCGTAGGATGGCATGGCGGGGGGACGCTTCGGCAGCACGACGAAGCGAACGTTGTACAGATCCAGAAGGGTCTTGTCGAATTCGTTCAGTTTGAACATGTACTGCTGGTGGCGCACCGTCTCCAGGGAGCTGTAGCCGGTGATGTCGGAGACCTGGAAGGGCAGCAGCTTGTTAGCCTCGGTCTTGCGCACCTTCCGCGGGCTGTACACCCTGGTCTGCCCATCCTCGTTCTGGGCCATCAGCCAGCGAGCCGCGGAATCCGGATTGGAGAGTTGGTTGATGTGTACCGTGGGGTGGAAGTCCAGGGCAAAGAGCATCATGTCGACCGCCACCAGCCCCACCATCAGGGTAGCCCACACCCTCCAAAGCCGGCGGAAGGCAAACCAGCAGAAGAGCAGCAGGAAGACCGCCAGCATGAGGGCCAGGGAGGTCGCCGTCTTCGAGTTGGTGGGATCCAGGGAGTAGCTGAGGAAAGAGAGCACCATGTCCGAGGTGAGCCAGGGCTTGTCGCCGCGGAGAGACAGATAGCTCTGCTCCACCAGCCGCTTGACGGCCCAGGGCTCCCGCTCGACCCAGATCCGGAAGCTCACCAACCACCAGGCCACTCCGGCCATGCCGGACATGAGGGCGATCAGGTAGAGGGCAAAGCCGTGCACGCTCGCCGCCCTGGAGAGGCGGCGCCACCTGCTGTGAGACGACGATTCCTGGGTGTGGCCCAGGGTCCGGCAGAGCCAGTCCACGCCGTAGGCCGCCAGAACGGCGATGCTGAAGGTCACCAGCATGCTGAATCGGCCCGGCACCCGCAACGAGGAGAAGCCGGGCAGGGGCCACAGCAGCACGTACAGGGGATAGGGGGAGTAGTTCCCAAAGGCGAGAAGCACGCCGGCGGTGGCCGTTGCCGCGAAGAAGAGCACCATCCGGCTGCGAACGAAGATCACCGCCACGCTGGCCAGCACCAGGGTCGCGATGCCGGCGTAGAGGGTGGTCTCCCACTCCGACCAGAGGGACCAGTAGGTGAAGTTGGTGTATCGGAAGAAGTAGGGGAAGACCAGGTTCACCAGGTTCTGCACGGGCATCGAGTAGGAGGTTGCGAACTGGTAGGTGACCCCCGGACCCCGGAAGGAGAAGAGGCCCAGCTCCACCAGTGGGATCACCTGGGCCGCCGCGATGCCGAAGGCTATGGCGGGGATAAGTCCCAGCATCAGCAGGGTGAGCGCCGTCCGGTGGAAGCCACGCACCAGGAACGAAGGCATCCGGCGAGTCAGCGGCGCCAGCAGCCGGCCCATCAGCCGCAGTTCCCGCCTATCCCTAAGGCTCGTCGAAAGCAGGTAGGCCCGAACGGTGCGCCACCTCCGCTCCAACCAGCTGCCCCGGTCGGTTCGTGGAATCGAGTCTTGAGCCGGTGGGGACGTCTCGGCCGAAGCCTCGACTCCGGTTCCGCTGCCACCCGCCGGCCGGGGGCAAGCCCCTTCCCCGCCCTTCTTGGCCACCGGCCACGCAATGGGACACAGCAGCGCCCTGAAGGGAATGTAGGCCGCCAGGAAAAGGCCGCTCATGATCAGGGGCTGGATGTGGAGCCCCAGCGCCTGGATCCCCGTCGACGCCCCGGCTCCCGTGACGTAGAGCCATCGCCACCGCCCCACGCTCCGTAGGGCCAATTCGACCATAGCGAGGGTCAGAGGGAGCCAAACGGCGGTGTTGACCACGTTGGTGTGGTGCATCTGCATGATCATGAAGCTGCCGAAGGTGAAGGAGAGTGCGCCGATGGTGGCGGCGAATCGGTTCAGCCGCAGGGTTCGGAGATAGCCGTAGGTGAAGGCCGCCGCCATGAAGTAGCGCGCCACTCTCAGCCAGATGAAGGCCTCCTGCTCCGACAGCAGCAGGTAGGCCACCAGGTTGGGCGGGTAGAGCATGCCGGCCTCGCCGTCGGCGAAGAGAGGGAAGCCGCCGAAGATGTGGCGGGTCCACAGCAGTAGCCGCCCCTCGCGGAGCACGTCCGTCAGCCGATCCGCGATGGGGAAGTAGTATGTGACGGTATCGGAGCGGTAGTAGATCAGGCCGTCCACTATGGCGTTGCGGAAGAGGATGAGGTCGCAGGCCAGCAGAAAGCCGAGGGCCAGGGCGGTCCAGAAGACCCCGGTGATGAGGGCCGAGTGACGGGTGATTCTTGAACCCCAGCCTGCCATCTAGTACGTCACCTCCAGGCTATGGGGCCGATTGTGGCTGTAGCGCACCCGCAGGACGCCCGTCGCCTCGTCGTAGGAGTAGTTGACCCCGAGGAGAAGCGCGCCCGACCGTTGCAGCTCCCGGCCGTCCAACTTCACTTTCTCCGGCTTCGGAGTGTAGATCTGGGCGAAGCCGGCAATGCTCTTCGGCCCCGATAGCTGCACCACCAGGGAACCCGGGCCAGACTCGACCTGGAAGGAGCTGTTGGTCCACACCACGCCCGGAGCATCCCTGAGGAGGAACAACCGGAAGCTGCTGCCGGCCAGACGAGCGGTGAAGGAGCCTCGCACCTTGGAGTACCTGTTGGAGGAGACGTCGTAGACCAGGTACTCCCGCTGAGGATCCAAGCCGTAGTCGGACAGCTTCCAGTTGGAGTTCTTCGCATCCGAACCGCGGTTAAGAGCCCCCAGGTAGGTGATGCCGCCGGTGGTGGTGGCGAAGGACTGGGCGAAGGGCATCCCCACGAAGCGGGTCTCCCCCTGAAAGGCGTTGTAGTGGATCAGGACGGCTCGCAAGGCGCTCAGATCCCGGGTCGACATGCGGGAAAGGTCGGTGCTGATGGTCATCTGGGTCCCCATGGCCAGGGCTGCCTGAAACCATTGGCGGATCATCCCCTGGGATTCGGGCCCGCCCCACACCATGCCCATGTTGGGCCGCTGGCCTAGGACGGCCTTCTGAAGGGTGGCGTAGTCTATGTGCTCCAGCAGGCCGCCGGCCGGGTACCGGTGCTCGAACTCGGGGAACTCGTCCCCGTACCGGAAGGTGTGGGCGAACTGGGTGGCGAAGTTGGGAATCTCCCACCCGCTCTCGATGTACACCTCCTTGCCGGACTTCATCGCCTCCTCGTACACCAGCCGGTAGATATCCATGGTGAACATGCGGATCTTGTTCACGTCGCCGAAGCTGTCCCGCTCCTCCGTGGCCAGCTGCTCTCCCTCGGCCTGGCCGAGACCATCGATCTTGATGCCGTCCACGTCGTAGAGCTGGAAGAAATCCGAGATCAGCTTTCTCACGTACTCCACCAGCTCCGGATTGGTGAAGTCGTAGACGTAGCTGGCCCCGGTGTTGTCGGA
The DNA here is from genome assembly GCA_027356795.1 of Chloroflexota bacterium. Classification (GTDB taxonomy): domain Bacteria; phylum Chloroflexota; class UBA6077; order UBA6077; family UBA6077; genus JAJYNT01. The sequence goes on from DAHVXI010000006.1 coordinate 25,999, forward strand.
CTGAAGAGGGATAAGCCAGTCGGGGTGCTGCTCGACCAAGCCGCGGAGTCCCAGCCAGTTCCCTTCCCGCTCCCGGTCATCCAGGTAGGGAGCGGAGAAGTAGAGGACAACCTTGACCTCCTTGGAGTGGGCGTAATCCACCAGAGCCCGGAGGCCGTTGGGAAACTTGTCCTGGTCCACCTGGTCCCAGGAGCTCTCCGGCCTCCCCTCCGCCACGTACCAACCCGCGTCCAGCAGGACGCTCCAGGGCCCCAGGTCTGCCAGGTTCGCGGCGATGTAGTCGATCTGCCCCTTGATGGTCTCTTCGTCGTAGTTCATGTAGTAGGCGTACCAGCTGCCCCACTGATACTTCACCCAGTCGGGCAGCGGCGGCTGTGGGTAAAGCCCGGCCATCACCCTCCGATACTGGCTGGTGGCCTGCTGGAGGCCGCCGCCGGAGGTGACCTGGAAGAAGAGTCGCGGCGAGGTCTGGATGCGGGTCGCCCGCACATCCTCGGGCACCGTGTAGTCGAAGCCGACCCGGCCGCTCACGCGCCCGGTCCCCAGCTGCACGCTGAAGTGGGCCGGGTCGGGCGCCTGGTCTATGATGGCCATCAGTACGCCTCGGGACTGGGCTCTACTATAGAGCAACAGCGGCTTGCCCACGCCGATCAACTCCTTCCGGAGCAGGGAATCGTCCCGAACGTCGGCGCGGCGCATCAGGCTGTAGTCGGTGAGGTAAAGGGCATCCTCCCCCACCAGCAGGTATCCCCCCTTCTCGGGGTCGAAGTAGGAGAAGCGGCGCACGGCCACCGCCGGCTCCACCTCCCGCAGCTCCAGCTGGTAGGTGAAGTAGCTGCTACCGCCGAAGAGGGTGAGTCGAGGGGTGATGACGACGTTGGCCTCCGGCACCGGGAAATCGGCAGACACCTCGATCCCCCGGCCCAGAACCGGGTCCTCCACCCGCCGGAACTCATACCCCCCATCGTCTCTCCGGCTGGTGTGTCGGGACAGGGCGAGGGTGCTCAGGTCTGTGGCCGTGAGGGAGGGGGTGGTGTCGTAGGCCACCATCCGGCGGGTCTCCAGGTCGATCACGTCGAGAAGGCCATGGTGCTCGCCGCCGTATCCCAGGGTCAGGGCCAGCTTTCCGTTGGCCAGCACTATCCGCTGCCTGTCGGCATCGAAGAGGGCGGTGGCCTGAGTCTGGGCGGATGGATCCTCCGGCAGCAGCCTGGCCAACTCCGCCATCTCCTGCTCCGAGCGCTCCTGCACCGCGGCCCGATCGAGGTCCCGCCCCTGCCGCCGCTCCATGCGGGACACCTCCAGGCTCCTCGGCAGAGGGTTGGCAGACGGGCCCCCTTCGCCGGCCACAGGCATCAGCCGGGCATTGGCCCAGTCCGCGTAATCCAGGCTGGAACCATCGCCGGCATCCTCCACCACCAGCCGCATCTTTCCCGCACCGGCCACCGAGAGCTCCACCGGCTCGGGGTCCACACCCGACGACACCACGCCGCTGTCGTAGACCAGGACGTCGTCCAGGAACAGCTTGAAGCGGACGCTGCCCTTGCCCTCGGGCACGGCGCCGTCCACCCCAACCTCGGCCTGAAACAGCCGGTACCTGCCCTCCAGAGAATAGACTATCTCGGAGAGGGGGAAGGTCCCGATCCCTTTCTCGTAGCTCTTGCCCCCCAGGGTGATGGGAGCGCTGAGGAAAGAGGCATCCAGCTTCGGGAGGTTGTCGTCGGCCAGGGCGACCCAGCCGGTGGTGGCCCAATCCCAGGGGAGATCGCTGAGGTAGACCACGGGACCAGGGGCTGCCTCGACTGCGCCCTCCTCCCTGCCCCACTGTCGGGACAGCAGGGCTCCTGCCGTCGCCGCGGCCAGCAATGCTAGCAGGAGAAACGCCCTCGTTGTCCAGCTGTCAGCCATCAGCCCTCTGCCTTCAGCAGTCAGCCATCGAGTCTCGAGCTATCAGCCATCAGCGCTCAGCATCGGAGTGAGCCACGCAAGGGTCTGCGCTCGGCATGGAGTGAGGCATGCAAGGGTCTGCGCTCGGCTTCGAGGATTCCCTCACCGGCTCTCCCCCGTTGGCTCCTCCCACCACTGGCCGTCGGTCGCTAGCCGATGGCTGGCGGCTGATAGCTGATGGCTTGATGGCTTGACGGCCAATGCCACCAGAGATAGCCCCCAGGGGAAAGACACCCTCCGCAGCAGCACGGACTCCAGAGAGAGTATCCCCAGCAGGGCGCGGTTGATCAACGGGGGAGGAAGCTCCAGGTCCAATCGCCAGGGATGCTCGGTGCCCTCCACCAGCCGTTTGAGGGCGGCGGCGGGGAACAGCAGGGTGTTGGCGTGAGTGAGCTTCTGGACCCGAAAGCCGGCCGCGAACAGCTTCCGCACCAACTCCTTGTGGGAGTAGCGATGTCGGGTGTGGACGGCCACGTCGTGGGCACCGCGCAGCCAGTCGTAGGCCGGCACCCTCAGCAGCAGAAGCCCTCCCGGCTTGAGCACCCGGTAGAACTCCCCCAGGGCCAGCCAGTCGTTCACAACGGCTTTGTGGTAGAGAACGTCGAAAGAGGTGAGAAGGTCGAAGGATTCGCCCGCAAAGGGTAGCCGCTCCACCGATGCCTGAGTCAGGTGGGGAAGGTCACGACGGCGACAGAGATCCAGGGCCTCGTCGGAAAGATCGAGACCGACCACGCTGCCGAACCGCTGCAGCTGCTTCACCATGCCCCCGGTGCCGCATCCCGCGTCGAGAATGCGGAGGGGCCGGCTGCGATCCAGGTACTGCTGGAGAAGGGAACACACCACGCGGCGCATGCCTAGATACCACCAGTGGCTCTCCTCCAGGCCGTACAGGATCTCGTATTGCTCTTTTTCCATAAGTAGCTTCTAGATTACCCTTCCCCTTCTCCGACGGGGAAGGTAATAAGGTCTAATTGGGGACACCCCAAACCCCGCCAGGCGCTGCGCCCTGGACCCGCCTGTGAGCACCCCAAACCCGTGGGGGGCAGCCCAGACCATCAACCTCGTGATGGTCGCCTGCAGGAGCAACCCAACCCGTGGGTGGCAGCACTCGCCCCCTACCTGAACTGGTTGATGGCCTCGGCCACCTCGGCGATCTGCTCGTCCGGCAGTTCCGGGTAGAGGGGGAGGGAGAGGATCTCGTCGGCGCACCGCTCCGTGGCCGGAAAGCTGCCTCGGGAAAGCCCCAGATCTCGATAGGCCTCCTGGAGGTGGACCGGCACCGGATAGTGGATCAGGCTGCCCACCCCTCGTTCCGCCAGGAAGCGCTGGAGCTCGTCCCTCCGCCGGCTACGAATCACGTACAGATGGTAGACGTGCCGGGCATAGCCGGCCTCGAAGGGCCGCACCACCTCTCTCAGCAGGGAGTCGTACAGACTCGCCTTGGCCCTCCGCACCTCGTTCCATCGGTTCAGGTAGCGCAGCTTCACCCGCAGGATGGCCGCCTGCAGCTCGTCCAGCCGGCTGTTGAACCCCTTGCTCTCGTGGTAGTACCGCTTCCTCTGGCCGTAGTTCCGCAACAGCCGCAGCCTATCGGCCAGCTCCGGATCGTCGGTGGTCACGGCCCCCCCGTCGCCGCAAGCGCCCAGGTTCTTCGTGGGATAGAAGCTGAAGGCGGCCATGGCCGCCAGTGCCCCCACCCGCCGTCCCTGGTACTCGGCCCCATGGGCCTGGCAGGCATCCTCGATGACGGGGATGCCGTGGCGGCGGCCCACCTCCAGGATCGGGGCCATGTCGGCCGTCTGTCCGTACAGGTGCACCGGAAGGATCGCCCTGGTCCTGGGGGTGATGGCGGATTCCAGCTTCTCCGGGTCCATGGTGAAGGTGCGGGGATCGACGTCCACGAAGACCGGACGAGCGCCGGCAAAGGAGATGGCCGAGCAGGTGGGGACGGCCGTGAGGGAGACTGTCGCCACGTCGTCGCCGGGCTGCACCCCCGCGGCCAGCAGGGCCAGGTGTATCGCCTCGGTCCCGGAACCCACCCCCACGCAGTGGGCGACCCCGCAGTAGTCCGCAAACTCCCGCTCGAAGGCCTCCCCCTGCCGGCCGAGGACGAACCAGCCATCGTCCAGCATCTGCTCCACCGCTGCCCGGATCTCCTGCCGCAGCTCCCGGTGTTGGGGCTTCAGGTCGTTAAACTCGATGCGCATCTTCACCCTTCGGTCCTTGCTGTAGGGCATGGCGCTCTGCCCTGCCGCCCGTCCCCATCATCGCCCGCCCGGCGGCGGGGGACAGGCCCCCGCCCTACGCTGTCGACGCCACCGCCCAGGGGTGGCGGGGCGCCGTGCCCGCTCGCGCCCCGCGCCCTACGTCCATCGGAACACTACCAGTAGTGTTCCCTGTTCTCCCGGCAGTAGTCCACGGTGAGCCCGAGGCCCTCCCTCAGGGAGGTCCGCGGCTCCCAGCCCAGGGTCTCCCGGATCTTGCCGTAGTCCGAGTAGACGCTGCCTATGTCGATGGAGGCCTTCTCGGGCGGGAAGGGGACCAGGTGGTAGCTTCCACCGCCGGTCACCTCCAGCAGAAGCTCCACGAACTCCTTCAGGCTGACGGGACCCGCTCCACCCAGATTGAAGAACTCGCCATCGGCGGCGGGATTGGCCCCCGCCATCAGGAAGGCCTCCACAGCGTCGTCCACGAAGGTGAAATCCCTCAACTGGCTGCCGTCGCCGAAGAGAAGGATCTCTTCACTGTCGATAGCCTGCCGGATGAACCAGGGGATGAAGCCCTGCCGGTTGTGCTTCATCAACTGGCGAGGACCATAGGTGTTGGTGAGCCTCAGCGACGCGGCCCGTATCCCATAGACGTTGTTGTACAGGATGTGGTACCACTCGCCCGCCATCTTGTTGATCCCGTTGACGTCGGTGGGCCGCTTGGGGTGCATCTCATCCACCGGCAGCCGGAGGGGCTTACCGTAGATTTGGCGCGTGCTGGCATACACCAGCTTGGCCTTGGGGTTGAACTTGCGGCACGCCTCGAGGATGGAGAGCTGGGCCCGGCAGTTGATCTCCAGGTCGGTGTAGGGGTCCCGAATGCTGTCGATGTGGCTGACCTGCCCGGCCAGGTTGAAGATGATCTCCTGCCACCGGACCAGGTAATCCATGCTGTTTTCGTCGCGGATGTCGGCGACGTTGACCCGCAGCTTGTGCTGGACGTCGGCTACGTTGAAGAGGTTGCCGCCGTAGTCGGGGACGAGGGAATCCACCAGCAGGACGTCGGCGCCCAGATCCACCAGGCGGCGAGCAAGGTTGCTTCCCAGGAATCCCAGCCCGCCGGTAATCATGACGGAGCGGCCTCGGTAGGAGCTCTCGTAGTCGCCAAGAGGACTCATTGCTCGTCGTGCGCTGCTGCTGCCGTCTCGGCCCTGCTCTGGCTCAGACCCTTCTCCAGCACCAGCTCGCGCCACAGATTGATGAGATCCACACCGACCCGGAAGACCCGGCGGAAGTTGAAGAACTGCGAATGGCCGTAAGCCCGGTGGTAGTGGCTCACCGGCACCTGGGCGATGGTGAAGCCGGCATCCTGCACCTTCTTCATCATCTCCACGCAGATCACGCCGCTGTTCCGCTCCAGCCGAATCTTGTCGAAGACACCGCGGCGGAACAACCGGAAGTCGCAGTCGGTGTCACGCACCGTCAACCCAAATGCCGTCTTGACGCTCCAGTGGTACAGCTTGCCGATGACCACGCGATGGAGAGGATCGGAGCGCTTCACCTTGAAGCCGTTGACCACGTCTACCGTGGGCGTCATCGCCTCCAGCAGCGTCACCATCTCGCGGGGATCGTACTGGGCATCCCCGTCGGTGTAGAAGATCAGCTCCTTGCTGGCGTTGGCGAAACCGCTCCTGAGAGCCCCGCCGTAGCCGCGGTTCCTCTGGTGGTGCACCACCTTCAACCGCGGGTAACTCCGCTTCAGCTCCTCCAGCACGTCGGCCGTGTGATCGCTGCTGCCGTCGTTGACCACGACGATCTCGTAGTCGTCGGTCAAGGAGCGGAGCGTCATGTCGGCGGCAATGACCATGCTGGGAATGGTGCCTGCGTCGTTGTATGCGGGGAAGAAAGCAGAGATGCTGGGTCTCATTACCTTGTGGCTCCTTCGTCCAACGCTGGCATCCCGGCCTCTGAAGAGCCGAAGAGGTCCTTCTCTGGATATCGGCCTCAAGAAGGGGCTATGAGGGGGGGACGGCCAACCGCTTACTCAGGCTTTGCGCATTATAGCATGAGGTAGAAAGCAATGCGAACCCTGTCTCCCAGTCACCCCGTCGGTGGAACCTCCTGGTCCCAGAAACCCCTGGGGCGCGGCCTCGGGTTCCCCCGTCGGGCGGAGCACTGGGTGAGGGGGCGCCTCGGCCGGAGGTATCCTCGTGCACGTCGGGATCTCCCCAGGTGAGTGGTAACGGCTGCGGCGGTGCGCGATACTCCAGCGCAATCCCGCAGGAGGCGGCATGAGCCGTCTCCCATGGGATTGTTCAACGGCTCATGCCGCCCGTGCGTACTGATACTCGTCCCGGATGTGCTCCAGGAAATAGCCACCCTTTGAGGGTGCCTCCAGCAGTTCCTGATATGCCTCGCGGGGCACCCCATAGTAGCGGTACACCCCTCCGCTCAGGAACTCGATCTCCAAGATCCGGGCCGACTCGTCGTAGCCCACCGAACGCAGGCTGCTAGACATCACCGTCTTGCGCTTCACCCCTCGTCGCGTCCCCTCTAGCGCCCCGGAATCACCGTCGAGACGGGGCGCGCCTCCCCTCCATCAGGATTCGTACCCCAGAAGGTAGACGGTCGTCCCGGCTGGCAGCTCGTCCCTGGAGAGCGGTGGGGCCGGCGCAAGGAAGATCATCGCCGGCAGCGCCAGGGCTAACCTACTATGGGCTTTGCGGGCTCCTGGGCTGCGGCCAGTCGCCGAACCAACCGGTGTTGTTGTCCAGGGCGTTCTGGACGTACTTCCAGAACTGGCCGGCGGGGTTGTTGGTCTCGATCCCCGCCAGGGCATCCTGCTGCCGGAGCAACGCTTCCCGCTCGGCATCCGTGCCCGTGGTGGAAACGCCCCGGTAGTACTGCCCGATGTGCATCGCGTTGTGGACTATCAACCCGCCCAGCCACTGCTGTTGCTGGTCCCTGAAGCTGTTCCAATCGCTGGGGAAGGCCGTGGCGCTGTTGATCCTCAGGAGATGGGCCCCGAAGTCGACCGAGCAGCTACTGCTGTCAACCCACTCGATCCGGTACACGTACTGCTTGACGATTCCGTAGTTGTACGGGCTCTTGCTGGCCAGCAGCTGAAGCGCGTTGTTGACTTGCGTGGTGAAAGACTGATCCCCGACCACCTCGATGTTGGCCGGTGCGGATGTCACGGGAACCGGCGTGGCCGTCGGGGTGGCTGAGCTATCGGTGCTACTGCCGGTGGAACTGGCCGGCAACGGCGTGGGTATGGGAGCGCCATCCTTCTCGAAGGCGTAGAACAGATTGGTGCCCGGCAGTTGATCCGGTCGATCCACCCAGTTCGGCCTGCCGGAGTTGTACTGGTGGTAGAAGGGGCTGTCCTTGGCCTGGGCATCCAGATCGGCGGGGAGGTTCTGCCCCGTGATGATCGCCTTCAGGTAGTCCGCCAGCAGCAGCCCCTGGGTGTAGCCGTTGGTGGCGTCGTAGTGCATGATCCCCCGCTGGAACCGGAGATATACGAAGTTGCCGTTGGTGGGATCCCTCTGGGGCCTGCTGGTGGGGACGCCCCACAGCTCCAGGTTCAGCAGCGGCAGCAGGGCCGAGTTGCCACCCCCCTGGGGATAGGCGTCTTGCAGCGTGACCGTGTTCTGGAAGGCCTGGTAGAAGTTGACGTTCAGCCCCTCGAACTGATCGGGAGCCTGGTTTCTGACGAAATCCATGATCCGGGTGTCGTAGTCGGCGCTGCCCGGCTGGGGAGCCGACGCGGCGATGCCGGCATCGGGCGCGGGGAAGGTGCTGCCGTTGACCTTGGTGTAGGGCATCAGCCCGGGGTCCAGAACGTTCATGGTCCGGGCGGATCCGTCGGGAGCCAGCTGCATGATGGCCCTCTGGTAGAACTGGACCGTGGAGTTCTGGAAGGTAAAGGTGCGGCTCACCGGGTAGCCGAAGGTTCGAAGACCGCCCCGCTTGTTGAAGTAATCCCAGAAGACGTCGTTGTCGATGCGGAAGCCCGTCTGCTCGAAGTAGCGGTTATCGTGGGGGAGGAGCGTCGGCGTGGGCATGGGGGTGGCCACCGGCGTCGGCGTCGCCACCGGTGCAGCGGCGATCAACTTCGCGATCTTGTTGGCCGATTGCTCGGCGACCCACACGTTGCCATTGTCGTCGACGGCGATGCCGAACGGGGTGCTGTTGGCGGAAGGCAGGCCATACTCGGTGAGGTTTCCGTTGAAGACCCGGCCGTAGGAGTTGGTGCCCGAGCCAGCGTACCAGGCCCCACCCGTCTTGTCGATGGCGATCCAGGCGGGCTTGGCGCCCGAGGTCGGGACGTTGTACTCGGTGAAGGTGCCCGAGGGGGTCATCATCCCGATCTTGTTGCCGTCGTACTCGGCGAACCAGATGTTGCCGGAGCCGTCGATGGCGATGCCGGTGGGCCCGCTGTTGGAGGTGGGGATGCCGAACTCGGTGAACTGTCCGCCGGGGGTCATCCTCGCGACCTTATTGGCGGCCCGCTCGGTGAACCAGACGTTTCCCGAGGAGTCCACGGCGACGCCCCAGGGCTGGCTGTTGGAGGTGGGTATGGTCTTCTCGTCGAAGCTCGAGTTCGACGGGCTGAACTTCCCGATCTTGTTGCCGTTGGACTCGGCGAACCAGACGTTCCCGGAGCCGTCCACGGCGATGCCCGTCGGCTTGCTGTCACCGGTCGGGATGTTGTCCTGGCCAAACTGGCCGCTGGGGGTCATATTCCCGATCTTGTTGCCGGCGAACTCGGTGAACCAGATTCGGTTGCTGGAATCGCGGGCGATCCCCCAGGGCTGGGCGTTGGAGGTGGGGACGTCCCACTCCTGGAACACCCCGTTGGGGTTGACCCTGCCGATCTTGTTGCCGGCTAACTCGGTGAACCAGAGGTTCCCGAAGGAATCAGGCGCTAAGTTGGTGGGCTGGCTGCTGGAGGTCGGCACGCTCCACTCGATGGGGACGGCCTGGGCGCTGACGCTGGCGGCGAGAAAGCCGATCGCCACGACCGCCAGGACAACCATCGCGCCGTATCCCCACGATCTCTTTAGTCCGGCTCTCACTGTCTACGCTCCTTTCTCTGGAATGAAAGCGCCAAAGGAGGACCAATAGCTACAGGGCTATAACGCCGGAGATGCCAGCAGGTTCCGATCTCGCCCGGCACCACGAGGGCCAGGACTGGCCCCAATGGCATCCCGCCAAAGGCCACAGTCGCCACGCTCTTGCTGGAAGAACCGACAAGGCTGGAAGGTGAGCCGGGTAGCCGAGCTTCTTTCCCGAGCGGCTACCCCGGTAGCGGGTTGGACTGGTGAACAGTGCGCACCCGGCGCTCATTATGGGCAATAAGACTCGACTATTCAAGAAGGAATGTGTGGTTGATAGGGCCTTTTCATTGTCACCCTGAGCGCAGCGAAGGGTCTCCTCTTTGCGCCCCGGGAGATGCTTCGCTTCGCTCAGCATGACAGTTGCGCCGACTTTGAAAAGGCCCTGTGTAGTTGAAGGGTTCCTTGTCCGGTAGAACTCTTACCCTTTATATGCTAATATCGGCTTGGATCCATGCGGCCGCCCTGAGGGGCCGTAGAAACCGGGATGGATCACCCGACATCCTGATGTGGGGGTGCGCCGGACCGCGGCGGGTGCAATCCTTCACTTTGCTGCAGGCTGGCAAAGATGGTCCTCGTTTTCTTCGTCTACGGCCTCGCTTTCTTCTCCATGGGATTCGCCATTGCCCTGGAATCTCGCCAGTCCAGCGGCCTCCGGCTGGCCAACAGCCTCCCCTTCCTGGCAACCTTCGGGATACTCCACGCCCTCACCGAGTGGTCGGACATGCTGCTCTTGCTCGAGTCGGCAGACCCCTCGTTCTTCAGTCTGGAGGCCGTGCGGCTCGTCCGCACCCTGCTGCTCGGCCTATCCACTCTAGCCCTGGTCCAGTTCGGCTGCAGCCTCCTCATCAGCAGGGCTGAGGGCTCAGGACCGAGCACCGAGCAGCGCGAGAACGGTTCTCGATCCTCAATCCTCACTCCTCAGCCCTGGTTACGGTTCGCCCCCATAGTGCTGGGGCTGGCCTGGGTTGCGACCCTGGCGCTGCTGGCCATCGGCGGATACCCCGTCGGGAGCCGCCAATGGCTCACCCACGCCGACATCTGGGCCAGGTTCCTGCTCTACCTGCCCGGGTCGCTGCTGGCGGGCGCCGGGCTCGCCTACGAGGCCCGCCGGCTGGAGAAGGCCGATTTCCGCCAGATCGCCCGAGATGCCCGCCTCGCCGCGGCCACCTTCCTGCTGAACGCGGTGGTGGCGGGCCTGGTGGTCCCGCCGGGGCAGCAGCTGTTCGCGTCGATCCTCAACTACGACAACTTCCAGGCCCTGTTCGGGATCCCCGTGCAGCTGATCCGCGCCCTCTCCGCCGCGGCGATAGCCTTCTTCGTGCTGCGGGTGCTGCTGGTCTTCCGCATCCAGTCGGCGCGACAGGTGGAGGAGGCGAACCGCCGCCAACTGCAGGCCCAGCAGGAGGCGCTGGAGATCCAGCGACGCGCCCAGGCAGAGCTGGAGGAGAGGATCCAGCGGCGGACGGCCGAGATCACCCTCCGCAACCGGCAGCTGACGGCCGTCAACAGCATAGCCGCCGCCATCAACCGCTCCTTCGAGCTGCGGGAGATTCTCAACCTGACGTTGGAAAGGATCCTGGAGGCCCTGGATGCGGAGGGGGGAGGGATCTTTCTCTCCAGCCAGGTGGGCTGCGACCCCTCCACCCAGCTCTGGAGGGATATGCCCGAGGATCTGGTCAAGACGCTGGCTACCCTGCGGTTCGACACGGTCGTGGTGGCCCAGATGGAGGAGCGGGTGTTCCTCACGGCGCCCCTGAAAGCCAAGGGCCGCACAGTAGGGGTGATCTGCGTGACCAGGGCCAGGGACTCCGAGTTCGATACCGAGGATGGAAGGCTGCTCACGGCCATCGGCCATCAGGTGAGCGTGGCCGTCGAGAACGCGCGGCTCTTCTGCCAGGTTCAGAACGTGGCGGCCCTGGAGGAGAGGGAGCGGATCGCCCGCGAGATGCACGATGGCATCGCCCAGGTGGTCGGCTTCCTGAACCTAAAGACCCGGGTGGTCCAACAGCTGGTGGCCGGTGGCAGGCTGGGGCAGGCGGAGGCCGAGCTGACCCAGATGCAGAAGATCGTCCAGGAGGCCTACACCGACATACGCCAGTCCATCCTCAGCCTCCGCACGGCTACCGAGCTGGAGCGGGGCCTGGAGTCCGCCATCCGGGACAGCGCCACCGACTTCGCCGAGCAGAACTCCATTCCGGTGGAGCTGACCCTGGCCGAGAAGGAAGATGTGTCCTTCCCTGCCGAGGCCGAGGTGCAGATGGTCCGCATCGTCCAGGAGGCGCTGGCCAACGTCCGGAAGCACTCCCGAGCCAACAAGGTATGGATCCGGCTGGCACGCCGCGACGGCGAGGGTATTCTGACCGTAGAGGACGACGGCATCGGGTTCGACCTCTCCCAGGCGGAGGGGAAGAAGCGCCGCTGCTTCGGGCTGGAGACCATGCGGGAGAGAGCCGAATCGGTCGGCGCTCGCCTGGAGGTCGTCTCCATTCCGGGCGAGGGCACCAGAATCCAGGTGAGGTTCCGCTTTGAGCAACGAGCAACAGAACCGAGAGCGATCTCTCAGAATACTGCTGGTTGACGACCACGCCCTCTTTCGCGCCGGCATCGCCAGCCTTCTGGCCTTCCGCCAGGATGTAGAGGTGGTGGGCCAGGCAGAGAACGGACAGGAGGCGCTGGAGCTGGCCCGAAGGCTGCAGCCCGACCTGGTCCTCATGGACCTCCACATGCCCGGAATGGACGGCATCGAGGCGACCCGCCAGATCAGATCGGAGCTGCCCGAAGTGAAGGTGGTCATGCTCACCGTGTCGGACCAGGACCGGGACCTCTTCGAGGCGATAAAGAACGGGGCCCACGGCTACCTGCTGAAGAACCTGGAGCCGGAGGAGCTGTTCGAGTACCTGGCAGGGGTCTCCCGCGGCGAGGCTCCCATCTCCCGCCTCATGGCCACCAAGCTGCTGAGCGAGTTCGCCGCCCAGGCCTCCCGGGCCAAGGAGCCCTCGGCGTCGGAGCCCAGCGGTGAGCTGACGCCCAGGGAGAGGGAGGTATTGAAGCTGGTGGCCTCGGGAGCCACCAACCGGGAGATCGCCGCCGCCCTCACCCTCACCGAGAACACCGTCAAGAACCACCTCCGCAACATCCTCGAGAAGCTGCACCTGGAGAACCGGGTGCAGGCCGCCGCCTACGCCCTCAAGATGGGTCTGAACGAGTAGAGACGCGACATGTCGCGTCTCTTGTAGTCCGAAAGGACTAGCCCAAAGATAGTCCTTTCGTGTCCCCAAGATAGCTAGCCGGGTGGATGGACGAAACCTTAGAGCAGGATTAGTATTTTGCTCGGGTTCGTTCCATAATGCACGATAGGCTGCTGCGCCATGCCGAGGTCCAGGGTCTTCATCCTATACAGCCACGGCCTCTTCGCTCGGGGGGTACAGAGCCTCCTGGACCGAGAGGCTGAAGTAGAGGTGGTCGGCATGGAGCGGGATGATCGCCTGGCGCTGGAAGAGATCCGGCGGTTGCGGCCGGACGTGATCCTGGTGGACTCCAGCACCGCCCCTGAGGCGCACTGCTTGACCGTCTCCGGGATCTTCCAGGAGATCCCCGAGGCCCGGGTGATCACCCTCAGCCTGCGGGAGAACGGCATCGACGTCTACGACAAGCAGCGGATCATCGCCGCCGGCCCCAGCGACCTGTTGCGGGTTCTCCGCAGGGGATCCGAGGCCGAGTCAAGAGTCGAAGGGCACGAAAACACAACCACTGGCGAGTAACAACTGGGGAGCGACGATCGGGGGTGAGGGAATCGGGCGATGCAGCCCCCCCACCCCCGGCCCCCAGAATGGTGGAGGGGAACGACGATGTTCGGAATGCCGAGGCGACGATCCAAAGGGGTGCTGGTGGTCACCCTGATTTCGGCCTGCGCCGCCCTAATCCTGCTGGGGCAGATGTTCTCGCAGCCGGCCGGCGTGTATGCTGCGCCCTCGGAGCAGATCAAGCCGACCACTCACCCGGTGGAGGGACGGGAGAACTGCGTCATGTGCCATCAGCCCGGCGGAGGGGTCAAGCCCGCGCCGGCAGACCACGCCGGTCGCACCAAGGAGAGCTGCCTGACCTGCCACCAGGCCCAGGGCGCCGCACCCGCCGCGGCACCCGCCCAGCCGGCAGCCGCACCCGCCCAGCCCGCCGCGGCCCCCGCTCAGCAGCCCAAGCAGGAGCAGCCGCAGGCGCAACCCGCCGCGCCGGCGAAGCCGACGGTAGCCACCGACCCGGCCCCCGAGGCGGCCAAGGTGGACCTGGCCAGCGCCACGGCTACCTGCCGCACCTGCCACAACAAGCCGGAGTTCAACACAGTCTCCGAGGTCTCTTCCCGCCCCGACACGGTGAAGCAGCTGGAGTCGGACCGCACCTACGCCCACCGGGAGATCGCCTGCGTCACCTGCCACCTGGGCGATCCTCACAAGACCATGGCTCCGGTGACCAAAGAGTCCATTGCCGACGCCTGCGGCAGGTGCCACACGGCGGAGCGACAGGAGCACGTCCAGAGCGTCCACGGCCAGAGCCTGGCCTCGGGCGGCAAGGATGCTGCCACCTGCATCGACTGTCACAGCACCCAGAACACCCCCCATTCCATCGCCAGGGTGCTCAGCCCGGACTCCCCGGCCTACCGGGGCAGCATCGCCTCCACCTGCGCCAAGTGCCACGCCAAGACCGAGGTGATGCAGCAGTACGGCGTCCCCACCGAGGTGTACAAGACCTACATGACCACCTTCCACGGGAAGGCCAACGTGCTGAGCCCCTACGAGATAACTCAGCACCCCAAGGCCACCTGCGTTAACTGCCATGGCTACCACGACATCAGGGCCGGTAGCGATCCGAACTCGCCCGTCGCTCCCGCCAACCTGGCCAACACCTGCGGGGGCTGCCACCCCGGCGCCGGCGAGCGGTTCGCCAGCGGCTGGCTCGGCCACAAGGAAGCCACACCTCAGCAATTCCCCGTGGTGTACTTCGCCGAGCGGTTCTTCTTCTTCTTTACCAGCTCGGTCCTGACTTTCGGCTTCATCTTCATGGTAGCCCTGGAACTGGGGTCCTGGATCCTGCGGCGCAAGTCCGGCCAGCACTAGGAGAGCCCACATGAGCGACCTGGAAGACACTCAGACGACCGTCGGATCCGAGGATAGCCTACACCCAACGCCGGGAGGAGGTTCGTCGATGGAGACTCAAGCGGCGAAAGTCGAGAGCCGCACCCAGACCATGCAACCTAACAAAGTGATCAAGCCCGGGTACGCCCCCTCGCGGATCGAGCCCGGCGCCTCGCCCTGCGACGACCGGTGGATCGTCCGCTTCACGGGCCACCAGCGGGCTCAGCACTTCATCATGATGAGCTCGGTCCTGCTGCTGGTGTTTACCGGGATGCCTCAGAAGTTCTTCGAAGCCCCCTGGAGCCAGTGGCTGATCAACTTCTGGGGTGGCTTGGACAGCGCGCGCACCATCCACCACGTGGCAGGGCTCGCCATGATCTTCTCGGGCCTCTACCACGTGGGCTACATCCTGGTAGGGATCCTCGTGCGCAAGGAGCCGGTGCCCATCTGGATGCTGCCCAGCCTCAAGGACTTCCGGGACTTCTTCCAGAACACCGGCTACTACCTGGGCATAAGCAAGGAGAAGGCCAAGTTCGGTCGCTTCAGCTACTTCGAGAAGTTCGACTACTTCGCCGTGTTCTGGGGCGTTCCCATCATGGGACTCACCGGGCTGATCCTGATGTTCCCGCTGCTGGCCACCAGGTTCCTCCCCGGCGTCACGGTCCCGGTCGCCACCATCGCCCACAGCGACGAGGCCATACTGGCCACAGGGTGGCTCTTCGTGGTGCACTTCTACAATGCCCACTTCGCCCCCCACATCTTCCCGTTCAACAAGTCCATCTTCACCGGGCGGGTGGCAGAGACTCGCTACAAGAAAGAGCATCCACTGGAATATGAGCAGAGGGTGGCGAACCAGGAGATCTAAGGGTGTTCTCTCTGAAGCGGACCGGGCTGCAGACCCGCATCGTAGTGCTCTCGGTCCTCAGCACGCTCGTGGTGCTGGCCGTGTTCGGCATCTCGAGCGTGCTGGCCGTTCATGAGAGCATCGACCGAACCCTCCGCGAGCGGCTCGTCCTGGCCCAGACTGCCGCCGATCTCACCGACCGCGTCCTGAAGCAGAACCTCCAGTACCTGCAGGACGTGGCCATGAATCCGGACGTCGAGCTCCAGGACACCTCCGACCTGGAGGCGGAGAAGCGAGCCCTGCGAGAGGTCTACTTCCGCTCCATCTTCAGCGACGGCGTCTACCTGCTGGACCGGAACGGCAACATCCTCTGGACGGAGCCCTTCCGGCTGAACACGTCCAGCGCCAATCTCTCCAGCTATCCCCACGTGCGGGAGGCCCTGGACGGCGGCAAGCCCTCCATCTCCAACGTCTACACCACCGCTGCTACCCGCCGCCCCGTCATCTCCCTGGTCTACCCCGTCGTGAACAGCAGCCATCAAGTCATCGGCCTGGTGGGCGGAGACATCGACGTCACCAACCCCAGCCTGGCCAGCATCACCCAACCGGTGCGGCTCGGGAAGACCGGCTACTCCCAGATCGTGGACGGCAACGGCATCGTGCTGGCCAGCGGACGCCAGCAGGACATCCTGCGGGAGAGCGACCACGGGAACTTCCTGGCGGCCCTGATCAAAGACAAGCGCACCAGCATGGGGACCTGCCACGGCTGCCACGAGGCCGCCCAGAGCCCCCAACGGGAGACGGAGGTGATGGCCTTCGCCCCCCTCTCCACGGCCTCCTGGGGCATCACCATCCGCCAGTCGGAAGAGGAGGCGCTGGCCCCTACCGAGCAGCTGAGACAGCAGTTCCTCGTCTTCAGCATCGCCATGACCCTGCTCTCCCTGCTGCTGGCCTGGGCCATCGCCCAGAGCGTCGTCCGCCCCGTCAGCATGCTCAAGGCGGCGGCGGAGAGGATCGCCGCTGGCGACCTGACCGCGCCGATCCAACCCACAGGGAACGACGAGATCGGAGTGCTGGCCAGAACCTTCGATGAGATGCGGCTCCGGCTGAAGGCCTCCCTGGAGAAGATCCAGCAGTGGAACCGAGCGTTGGAGTCCAGCGTGCAGCTGCGAACCCGCGAGCTGAAGGAATCCCAGGAGCAGCTGGTCCGGCGCAACCGGGAGCTCTCCATGTTTAACGCCATCGCCGGCGCCGTGGGACAGTCCCTGAAGCTGGATACCATACTGGAGAACGCCCTGGATCAGGTGGTCGATTTCATGGGGGCCGAGGTGGGCATACTCTCCCTCTTCGGGCAGCCCGGTGGGGAGGGGGAGAAGTCGGTCTATCGTGGCTGCTCGGCAGAGGTGGCCGCCTCGGCCGCACGGCTGGGGCCCTGCAGGCACCGCTGGAGCAACGGCGAGGAGTGCGACCACACCTCGGAGGATTGCGTCCTGAGAGAATCCCTCCTGGAGGCTTACCCCGACTTGACCGCCGCGGACCTGAAATCCATAACCTGCGTCCACCTCTGCTCCAAGGGCATGGCTCTGGGCACCCTGTGCGTCGCCAACCGGCGCTCCCAGCATTTCAGCAGCAACGACTCGACCCTGCTGGCCTCGGTAGCCCATCAGATCGCCGTCGCCGTGGAGAACGCCACCCTCTACAGGGAACTGGAGCAGAAGGAGGCCCTTCGGGGCGAGCTTCTCCGAAAAGTGATCTCGGCCCAGGAGGACGAGCGGAAGCGGATCGCTCGAGAGCTCCACGACGAGACCAGCCAGGCGTTGGCGGCAATTGGGGTGGCCCTGGAAACCGCGTCGGTGGCCCCCGCTCGAGATGCGGAGGAGGTCAAGGCCCGGATCGCCGGCATCAAGCCGCTGGCCGTCCGGATGCTGGAGGAGGTGAGAAAGCTCACCCTGGACCTGCGGCCGACGGTGCTGGACGACCTGGGGCTGATCCCTGCCATCCGGTGGTACGCCGAGAACCGGTTGAAGCCCCAGGGGGTGAAGGTGCAGCTGGAAACGGCAGGCATCGAGCGCCGTCTTCCCCCCGAGATGGAAACGGCCCTCTTCCGGGTGGTCCAGGAAGCGGTAACCAACATCGCCCGCCACGCCGAGGCGGAGAACGTGGTCATCAGCCTAGATTTCTCTCAGGCCGCGGTGGTGATCGAGGTGGAGGACGACGGCAAGGGCTTTGACCTGACGGCCATCTCCCGAACCGCCGACAGGGGGCGAGGGCTGGGGCTGATGGGGATGCGAGAGCGTGTGGCGCTCTTCTCGGGCGTTCTCACCGTGGAGACCTCCCCCGGCGCGGGCACTCAACTGCGGATCGAGGTTCCGCTAGAAGGGACCAAGAATGGGCAAGATTAGGGTACTGATCGTCGACGACCATGCCATCTTGAGGGAGGGCATTCGGGCGCTTCTCAGCCTCTATCCGGACATCGAGGTGATCGGAGAGGCGGGCGAAGGCCTGGAGGCCATCAACAAGACCCGGCAGTTGACCCCCGACATCGTCTTGATGGACATCGCCATGCCCGGCCTGGGCGGCCTCGAGGCAACCCTGGAGATCCACAAGCAGAGCCCCAACAGCCGTGTGGTGATCCTGACGCAGCACGACGACAGCGAGTACATCTTCCCCATCCTGAAAGCCGGCGCCTCGGGCTACGTGCTGAAGAAGGCGGTGGGGACGGAGCTGGTGGCCGCCATCCGGGCCGTGCACGAGGGCGGCTCCTTCCTCTACCCCTCGGTGGCCAGGGCGGTGATCGAGGGCTACATCCAGAGGGGCGAGGACGCTTCCGAATCCAGCTACGACCGGCTGACCGATCGGGAGAAGCAGGTGCTGAAGCTGATCGCCGAAGGGCGCAGCAACCGGGACATCGCGGACATGCTGAGCCTCAGCGTCAAGACGGTGATCGCCCACCGGGCGAACCTGATGGAGAAGCTGAATATCCACAACCGGACGGAGCTGGTGAAGTACGCCATCCGCAAGGGGCTGATCGCGGTGGACGCGTAGAGGACCTCACCCCCTACCCCCTCTCCGAAGCGGAGCGGGGGTCTTCTTTTCCCTCTCCCCCTGGGAGAGGGTCAGGGTGAGGGCTGTGGCATCAAAGGGGCCTGGCCCCCTAGACATCTACCTCTTGATCGCCTTGATCGCCCCGTCGATCCGCCGCAGGGCCTCTCGCAGGTTGGGCAGGGAGTTGGCGTAGGAGATCCGCAGGTAGCCGTCGCCTGCATCGCCGAAGGCGGTTCCAGAGAGGCTGGCAACCCCCGCTTCGTGGAGCAGGTAATGTGCGAACTGCTTCGACGGCATCCCCACCCGAGTGACGTTGGGAAAGGCGTAGAAGGCGCCGGCCGGCCAGCGGCAGCTTATCCCCTCGATGGAGTTGAGCCCCTCCACCACCACCTTCCGCCGCTCGGTGAACTCCGCCACCATCTTCGCCACGTCGGGTTCCGCCTGGGGACAGGCCAGGGCAGCCCGCTGGATGAAGGTGGGAGTGCAGGAGACGCTGTTGTTCACCAGCCGGACGAAGTGTATGACCAGGGACGGGGGCACGATGCCAAATCCCAGCCGCCAACCCGTCATCGCGTAGCTCTTGGAGTGGCCATCCAGGATTATTGTCCGCTCCGCCATACCTGGGAAGGTGGCGATGCTGACGTGGCTGCCCTGGTAGAGGATGCGGCGATAGACCTCATCCGACAGCACCCAGAGGTCGTGCTTCACCGCGAGGGCGGCTATCTCCTCCAACTGGGAGGGAGGAACGACACCCCCCGTGGGGTTGTGAGGGGAGTTGAGGATCAGGAGAGTGGTCCTCGGGGTGATCTTGGAGCGCAGCTCCTCCAGGTCGATCCCGAAGTCCCGCTCCTCCCGCAACTCCAGGGGAACCGCCTTGGCGCCCACGAAGTCGATCATCGACCGATAGATGGGGAAGCCCGGGTCGGGGTAGATCACCTCGTCCCCTTCCTCGGCCAGGGCCAGAATGGTAAAGAACATGATGGGTTTGGCGCCCGGGGTGACGATCACCTGGGACGCATCCAACGCCATGCCTCGACTCTTGGACGCCTCGGCGGCGATGACTTCGCGAAGTTCCGGCAAGCCTTGAGACGGACCGTAGTGGGTGAAACCCTCGTCCAGAGCCTCCCTGGCTGCCGCGGTAATGGCGGGGGGAGTGTCGAAATCAGGCTCCCCGATCTCCAAATGGATGACGCTTTTTCCCTGTGCCTCCAGGGCTCGCGCCTGCGCGAGCACGTCGAAGGCGGTCTCCATGCCCAACCGATCCATCTTACCTGCTATTTTCATCGCCTGTGCCCTCCTGGCGCGCGATTCTAACACCTTGCGTATTCTGAGGCCACCCTCTTTCCTTTCACGGGTCCGGACAGAGTTCCAGACGCGTGGGAAATAGGGTGTATGCGCTGCCGGATTAGTATCTTCTGCCGATTCCCTGGATCGTTCCAAAGAGTACAATGGTGCTACCAAAAGGAAATGGTGGTGGTCCCCTCGAAGGAGAGAGGTAGACCACCGGCTCGGTAGCAGCCTTCCAACTCAGTGTCGAGGCCCAAGCCCCAGGGCTTGGAGAAGGAGGTCACGATGATCACCAAACACGTTGGCGGCGAAGTCGTCAAGGGCGGCATCTACTGGAGCATGAGCGCGGGAGAGTTCGTCTCGGTCCCCAGAGAGGGCGGGCGGTTGGCCGGAAGCATGCAGGACAGCTACCTCAGGGCACCCCTTCCGGTGGTGCTGGTGGTGGGTCCCATCATGGGCCTCGCCTTCGCCATCTTCCTCCCGCTGTCTGGTCTGCTGGTTCTGGTACCCTTCCTGGCCGACAAGCTGCGCGGGGCACTGATCCCCAGCGCGGCCCACGCGGCGGCAGGCACTACCTTGCAGCCGGGCATCTCCTACCTGGAGCCCCGACCCCGGACGGCCCCGGAGGAGCGACCCACCGAAACGCCGGAACAGGGCAAGCTGGTGGACCTGGCCAAGGAGATCGCCGAAAAAAGGTGGCAAGACAGGTAGAGGGGAAAGCTGTAGAGACGCGACAGGTCGCATCTCTACCCGTGGAGTGAACAACCAGATCTAGAGGGCAGACCCGATGATGGGGCGCCGAGGGGCTCTGAGGACGGAGCCCCCGGCGCCCCTTTTGTTTGAGGGAGAGAGCATGCAAGCAAAGATGCTGCTTCGGACGAAGAGGTCGGTGGAGAGCCGCCTGGCCGTCGCCCTGGCCGTCGTGGCTGTTGCAGTGGCGATCGCCTTTGCCTTCACAGGAATGGCTCTCGCAGAACCCAATCAGCAACCCAAGACCACCCACGAGTTGCAGGGCAGGGAGAACTGCCTGACCTGCCACCCGGTTGGAGGCGGCGTGAAGCCATCGCCGGCCAATCACGCCTCCTACAGCAACGCCACCTGCCTCGGATGCCACCCCGTCGGTGGCGCTGCGCCGGCAGCAGCCGCGAAGCCCCCGGCGCAGCCCACCACACCGCCGGCCGAGCCGTCGCGACCCGCGTCCCCGGCCGCACAGGCCCCGGCGCCATCGCCCCCCGCCACTGCCCAACCCCCCGACCCTCTGGAGCAGTTGGGGGGAGAGACCAGCAAGCCGGTCCCGCCCGCCCCCGCGCCGGCGCCCTCCTGCATCGATTGCCACAAGA
The DNA here is from genome assembly GCA_027356795.1 of Chloroflexota bacterium. Taxonomy (GTDB): domain Bacteria; phylum Chloroflexota; class UBA6077; order UBA6077; family UBA6077; genus JAJYNT01. Next base: position 46,921 of record DAHVXI010000006.1, read on the forward strand.
ACCCCGGCCTCTCGATGGCCCTGGGGAACGGGGATAAGCTGAGCCTTACCGTGAATGAGGCCGACATGAACCAGTCGGTTCACCAGGGCAAGCTGAGCTGCACCGACTGCCACAGCCGCATCACCGGCGTTCCCCACAAGAAGGTTCAGTTCAGCAGCAAGCGGGAGTACTCCATCGCCCAGTACGAGGCGTGCAAGCGGTGCCACTTCGCCAACTACACCAAGACCTTGGACAGCATGCACTACAAGGTGATGGCTTCCGGGAACCAGAATGCCCCGCTCTGCACCGATTGCCACGGCTACCACTCCGTGTCGATTCCCAATGAGCCGCGCACCAAGATCTCACTGAGCTGCGGCAAGTGCCACACCGACGTCTACGAGACCTACTCCAAGAGCGTCCACGGCGCAGCCTTGATGAACGGCGGGAGCGCGGACGTGCCGGTGTGCACCGACTGTCACGGCGCTCACGTCATCAGGGATACCAGCTCAGCCTCTTTCCGCAACAACACGCCCGAGATGTGCGCCAAGTGCCACTCCGATGCGACGATGATGGGCAAGTACGGACTGTCGCCCAACGTCTTCAAGACCTACGCCCAGGACTTCCACGGCGCGACGGTGAGCCTGACCAAGCGCCAGAGCGGGGACAGTTGGACCGCCAAGGCCGTCTGCTCCGACTGCCATGGTGTCCACAACATCAAGTCCTTCAAGAACGAGGAGCCGGCCCAGGTCAGGCAGGACGTGATGGTCGCCTGCCAGAAGTGCCATTCCGACACCAGCAACAACTTCCCTGAGGCCTGGATGGGCCATTACCAGCTCAGCCTGGAGAAGACCCCTCTGCCCTTCCTGGTGAGGTCCTTCTACTGGGTCATGATCCCCTTCATGCTCGTCGGGCTGCTGCTCCACATCGTCGTCGACCTCTGGCGCATCGCCAGGAATCGGTAAGGGAGGGAACGGATATGAAAGCCGAATATCAGGGACAAACCCGGGCGCCTGAATACTTCGTCCGCTTCAGCCCCAGCCAGCGGGCGGAACACCTGTTTATGATGATCTCCTTTACCGCCCTGGTGGTAACCGGATTGCCGCAGAAGTTCTTCGGCTCCGACTGGGCTCAGATCATCATCCTGGCCCTGGGCGGGATCGAGACCACTCGGCTGGTCCACCGGGGCTTCGCGATACTGTTCTGCCTGGAGGCCCTGTACCACGGGGCCTTCATCGCCCGACTGATAGTGACGGGCCGCTTCGTCCCCAGCATGATACCCGGACTGAAGGACGTAGCCGACGCCCTGCAGTGCTTCAAGTACTGCATCGGGGCCTCCTCCGTGTACCCCAGGTTCGATCGCTTCGATTTCCGCCAGAAGTTCGAGTATTGGGGTGTGGCCATGGGCGGGGTGATCGTGATCCTCTCGGGGCTGATGCTGATGTTCCCCGCCCAGGTGACCCATCTGCTCCCAGGGGCCTTCGTGCCGGCGGCCAAGGAGATGCACGGTGGGGAGGCGATCCTCGCCTTCTCGGTCATCGTGGTCTGGCACATGTACGGGGCTCACTTCAACCCCCTGCGCTTCCCGGGTGACCTCACCATCTTCACCGGCAAGATCTCGCGGGAGCAGATGATCGAGGAGCACCCCCTGGAGTATGCCCGAATCATGGGGATCACCCAGGAAGAGGAGAAGCACGAAGAGGCGAAGAGGCCCCAGACGGCCATACTGGAGCGGCACATCCCGATCCAGTAGAGGTTCAGAGAGACTCCGAACCCCGGGTCGCGGGGAAAGGTGCAGGGGCCGGCAGCGCTGCCGGCCCCGTTCTCTTTTGGGAGTCGGGGCGTTCCCGCCCCCGGGCGGGTCGCGGGCGGCGCCTATCGCATACTGGAGGGCTGAATGGTAATATTCCGCTCGATTCCCGATGAAGGGTTTGAAGCTGATGGTGGCGAACTGGCTGGAATACGCCGGGCTGGCGATTGTCTACTCGCTGCTGGCCGCGGCTATCCTGGAGGCCCTCCTCCACCTCTGGCAGGTGCAGGACCCGCCCCTCGCCCTGGGGTTTCGGCTGTCGATCCTGGTCATCCCACCCTTGGCCCCCATCATCTTCTCCCTCCTCGGCCCGGGGTGGGGCTCGGAGCCCTTCCGCCAGCAGACCGCGCTGCTGGAGCTGCGCCGCTGGCTGGGGCCGGAGCCCAGCCTATCCCACTCGGGTTGGGCCCTGCTGCTGGCCGTCGTCGCCGCCACCACCCTGCTGTCGATCGGCCTGGAGGCGGACGGCTATCTGCGACGGCCGGCGCGCCAGCCGCACGGGTCCCAACCTTCGCTCCCCCTGCCCGCCGATCTCAAGCTGGCCCTAAAGAGGCTGGCCGACGAAGGAATAGCTCCCTTCCCCATCCTGCTGGTGGATCGGCGGGACCCGGCCGCCTGCACCGCCGGCCTCCGGCAGCCAACCATCCTGCTGTCCACGGGGCTGGTGGAGATGCTGGACCAGGATGAGCTGGAGGGGGTGCTGGCCCACGAGATGGCCCACGGGAGGCGGCGGGACAACTGGCTGGGGTGGCTCCTCTTCGGCCTGCGACTGTCTTCTTTCTACAACCCGGTGGCCCTGCTCGCCTTCCACCAGATCGGCCACGACATGGAGAGGATCTGCGACGCCGAGGCTGGGCGGCTGACCCGCAAGCCGGTCGCTCTGGCTTCGGCCCTCCTGAAAGTCCACCAGGCCTCTCGGGCATCGACCCAGACCGCGCCGGGTTGGTCGCGACGGGTCGGGAGAAAGGCCGTCGCCCTGGAGAATCGGGCCCGAAGGGCGCTGGTAGAGGACCGAATAGAGCGGCTCCTTCACCCGGAAGCGGTGGCTCGGGTCAGCTACCCGGGCCTGCGGCTCGGATTGGCCGTGGTGGTCGCGGTGGGATTGGCGTATCTCGTGGTCTAGCCGGCCGCCCTAATAGATGACAAGAGGCTCCCAAGAATGCGGGAGATCACGCTGAAAACCAGGGTTCGACATCTCGCCCGTGAGCTGCCAGGCATCCTCGCGCCCCTGGTGGTGACGGTGGTCGCGGCGGTGCTGCTGCTGCGTGTGCTGAACCTCGTGCCCGACTATTGGCAGCGGCTCATAGCCGGCCCCCCGCCTGCCCTGCCCGTCCTCAGCGAGCGGCTGGAGTTCCCCAGCCTCGAGGCAGCGGAGAGGGAGCTGCGGGTGAGGATCGCCACCCCCAGCTACTTTCCCTCCACCCTGATCTGGCCGCCCGCCTCCATCCGAGGGCAGCGGGAGCCCGCACGGGTCGCCTCCCTGCTCTTCCTCTCCTCCGACGGCCAGCAGGCCCTGCAGGTCCGGGAGCTCTTCTCACCCGGGGAGGAGCTCCCCTTCCCCATTCCCGAGCCGATGGAGGTGCTGGAGCGGAGAGATGTGCCGGTGAACGGGGCTGCCGGCCGGTTGCTAATCGGTCGGGGACAGGGGGGAGGACAGGTGAACCAGCTTCGATGGCACGCCAACGGGGTTCACCTGGTGGTGACCACCATCTACTCGCCCGAGGAGCTGCTGCGGATCTCCGAGAGCATCCACCCGGAGTGAGCCGCCCGCCAAACGTGGGGCAGGGTCTCGTGCCCCGCCCCTACAGCTGTCACAATCACCGTGGCGGAGCACTAGCGGTCTAGAACCACGAAACTCGTTGCAGATGAGTCAAGTTTTCAGGCGGCGAGTCTGGCGCGGTTCACGCGGAGGCGCGGAGACGCGGAAGATACATAATCGTCGGCTTCTCCGCGTCTCCGCGTGGGCCTACACCGTCTCGGCGCGTACAACTCGTCGGTCTGAGGCGAAGCCTCGTTAGTACTCCGCCACGAAGGTTTAGAGATGTAGGGCAGGGCGCTCTGCCCTGCCGCCGGCCTGTCATCGCCACGCGGGCGGTGGGGCACAGGGCCCCACCCTACGTATCAAGACCACCGTGGCGGACCACCAAGCCCTGGATCCCGCGGCGGCACCCCTACTCGGGCCGATCCGCCCGGTACCCCAGCTCCGCGAGCAGCCGCCGGGCCACCTCAGCGTCGTTCCACGGGACCAGCTCCGCGCCGATAACCTGGCGCCGCTCGTGCCCCTTGCCGGCCAGCAGCACCGTGTCGCCCCGGCGAGCCCGGTGGAAGGCCTCACGGATCGCCTCCTCCCGGTCGGCGATCTTCAGGTAATGCTCGCCCTCTCGCCATCCCTCGGCCCGGGCCCCCTCGGCGATCCGCTCAGCGATCTCCAGAGGGTCTTCGAAGCGAGGATCGTCCACGGTGAAGAGGCCGAAGTCTGCCACGGTGGCCGCGATTCTGCCCATCTCACCCCGGTTGCCGGGGTCCCTCTCGCCGGCCAAGCCGAAGAGGACGAACAGCCTCCCCGGCGTCGTCGGTCTGAGGGTGCCAAGAACCGTCCGGAGGGCCTGGGGGGTATGGGCGAAGTCGACTATCACGGTGAAGGGCTGGCCGCCATCGACCCGCTGCATGCGGCCGGGCACCGAGTCCACCAGGGCCATCGCCTGGCGGATCTGCTCGAGACTCGCCCCCTGGCTCAACCCCACGGCCGCGGCCGCCAGCCAGTTGTACACGTTGAAGCGTCCGGCCAGCCGCGATTCCACCTCCACCGCGCCCGAGGGCGTGGCCAGGGTGAAGCGGGAGCCGCCCGGCAGCAGCCGCACGTCGGCTGCCGTCACGAAGGAGTCCCGGATACCGAGTGCTGAGTGCTCAACGCTCCAGCCCTCACCCTGACCCTCTCCCAAAGGGAGAGGGGAACTCATCTCCGCGTCGCCCCTTCGCCCCATCGCCCCGTCTCCCCGTCTCCCCGTCGCCCCCTCGATCCCGTACCAGATCACCCGAGCCCTGGTCGCCGCGGCAAGCTGCGGGGAGTGGGGATCGTCGGCGTTCAGCACCGCCACCTTCTCGACCCCTTTGTCCACCGCCCTGTCCAGCAGGGCGAACAGCTTTGCCTTAGCCCGCAGGTAGCTCTCCACGGAGCCGTGGAAGTTGAGATGCTCGGGGCTCAGGTTGGTGAACACCGCCGCATCGAACTCACAGTGGAGCAGACGATCGAGCGCCAGGGCGTGGGAGCTGGACTCCAGCACGGCGTAATCGATCCCCTCATCCACCATCTGCCGCATCAGCCCCTGAACCTCCACCGGCTCCGGCGTGGTGTGCTGGGTGTCGTTGTGGCTGATCCGCCCTCCCACCTTCACGTCGGCGGTGGTGATGAACCCGGTCTTATGACCCATGGCCTCGATGATCGCGCTCACCAGGTGGGTGGTGGTGGTCTTGCCGTCGGTGCCGGTCACCCCCACGACCCGCAGCCGGCGGGCTGGGTAGCCGTAGAAGGAGGCCGAGAGGTCGGTCAGAGTCCTGCGGGCGTCGGGCACCTGAACCAGGGGCACCCCCTCGGGGATGTGCACCGAGGGATTCTGGGTGACCACGGCGGCAGCGCCCCGACGGAGGGCATCCGGGATGAAGGCGGATCCATCGACGTGGAAGCCCGGCAGGGCTACGAACAGCTCTCCCGGCTTCACCAGACGGGAATCGTAGGCGATGCCCGTCACGGTCGTGTCCTGGTCCCCCAGCAGTCGGGCCTCGGGCAACTCCCTCAAGATCTCGCGCAACGTCGGCATACGACACCTCGGAAACGACGCTCAGCCGTAGATTCGCGGCTTCGACTATTCTAGCACGCCCCATGCCACGAACCGGGCCTACCCCCTCCATCCACCCCGGGACGACGTGGAGCAGGGCGCTCTGCCCAGCCGCTCGGCCAAGCGAGAACAGCGGGCGGCGGGCAACAAGATCCCCGACCCACGGTCCGGCGTTCACGCCGCCCAGCATCATCAAGCTACAAGCGTAACCGAACTGAAACTAGCTTGGCAATGTCACATTAGGATGTGTTTGGATGCTGGGGAGAACGCTTCATCCGGCTTTTTCGAGCACGAGTGCGATTGATCAGGTGCTCGACCACCAGCGACGCCGCGCCCTCGGGTGTCAGCTCAGGCAAGGGCA
>DAHVXI010000013.1:0-9248 GCA_027356795.1 Chloroflexota bacterium
GGGCTGCTGAAGCCGCTGCTGGCTCAAGTCGAAAGCAAGTCCAAGGGCAAGGTGGTCATCGGCACCGTCAAGGGGGACCTCCACGACATCGGCAAGAACCTCGTGGGCATGATGCTCCAGGGGGGCGGCTTCGAGATTGTGGACCTGGGGGCCGACGTGAAGCCTGCCAGGTTCGTCGAGGCGGTGCAGGCGGAGAAGCCGGACTTCCTGATGATGAGCGCGCTCCTGACCACGACCATGCTCTCGATGAGGGAGACCATCGAGGCGCTGAAGGCGGCGGGGCTGCGAGGCGGGGTGAGGATCGGGGTGGGCGGGGCTCCCGTGACCCAGCGCTTCGCCGACGAGGTCGGGGCCGACTTCTACGCCCCCGATGCCACCGGCGCCGTCTCCAAGGCCAAGGAGTTCGTGGCAGCCTAATGGTCCACCCAAGACGACGGCGTGAAAGGACTTGCGCAAGATGAAGGACCCCGATTTCGACCGATTCCGAACGGTTCTGCTGCGGTCCGGGGAACCGGACCGGGTGCCCCTGGGAGACATCAGCGTCCACCCGATACTCAAGGAACGGCTGCTCGGTCGACCGATCCGCAGCCTGGAGGATGAGGTCGCCTTCTGGTACGAGGCCGGGTTCGACTACGTGCCCCTGGAGCAGGGACTCCAGCTCACCGACCTGATCAAGCGCCAGTCGATGCACCAGATCGAATCCAACTACGCCGCCGACACCGAGGATAAGCAGGAGCGGAGCTGGGCCACCGAGGGGAAAGGCTTGATCACCACCCAGGAGGAGCTCGAGGCGGTGCAGTGGCCCGACCCCGACGCCCTGGACTACAGCCGCTTCGAGCGGATAGGCGCACTCCTCCCGCCCAAGATGAAGGTCGTCGCGGTGCTCGGCAAGGTGTTCACCTCCGTCTGGTGGTTGATGGGGCTGGAGGGGCTGAGCATGGCGCTGCTGGACGACCCCGACCTGATCGCCCGCCTCTTCCAGAAGGTGGGGCAGTTCCAGTATCGGGTGTTCGAGAGACTGCTGCAGTTCGACTGCGTGGGCCTCCTCTGGCACGCCGACGACATCGCTTTCTCCACCCAGCTGATGGTCAATCCCGGGATCCTGCGGAAGCACGTCTTCCCCTGGTACGAGAAGATGAACCAGGTGACCCACCAGCGGGGCCGGTTGGCGGTTTACCACAGCGACGGAGCCCTCCAGGAGGTGCTGGAGGACATCGTGGCCTGCGACTTCGACGGCCTCAACCCCATCGAGCCGAAGGCCATGGACATCAACGAGGTCAAGCGTCGGTACGGGTCGCGGATATCGATCCTGGGGAACCTCGACCTGATCTACACCCTGACCAGGGGGACGCCGGAGGAGGTGCGGGCGGAGGTGCGGCAGCGGATCCACGATCTCGCCCCGGGTGGCGGCTACGCGGTGGCCTCCGCCAACTCCATACCGGAGTACGTGCCCTTCGCCAACTTCGACGCGATGCGCAAGGCCGTCTTCGAGTTCGGAAGATATCCGATCTCCGTCTAGGACGGGCTGTAGGGGCGAACCTCGTGTTCGCCCTGGTCCTGGGCGATCACACGCCGCCCGCCGGTCCGTGGTACGCAATGATCGTCGTGTGGTCGGCCCTGAAGCCGCCGTTTTCCCCAGCGATGGGGAACGCAGACCCTTCGCCTGAGGTGGAGGGAGCCCACGGCGTGGCAACCAGTGGGAGGTGACGAGGTAGAGGAAACCGGGTAGCGTCGGGTCGTGCAGTCTCCGGATGCGGGACGCACGAGGAAGCCAATAGTCTGCTATCTCGCTGAAAATATAGGAAGCGGGGAGGTTGTCCATGGAACTGGCTACTGGTGCTTTGCTGCTCGTCGTCTTCTTGGCCGTCGTGGTCGCCATCGTCAAGGGCCAGAGCCCGGTCGTAATGCTCATCATCCTGGCCATAGCCTGGGCGGCCCTGGCGGGCATCAACATCAATGATATCCAGAGCAAAGTGCTGCAGGCTGGTGGGACTCAGTACGCCAGCGCGGTAATCATCATCGTCTTCGGCGCCTGGTTTGCCCAGGTCCTGGTGCAGACGGGCATCGCCGAGAGCGTCATCCGGTCGGCCGTCGAGCTGGCCGGCGACCGTCCGATCGTCACCGCCATGGTGGTGACCCTGGTGACGGCCCTGCTGTTCACCTCCATGTATGGGGTGGGTGCAGCCATCGCCATCGGCGTCATCGCGATCCCGATCATGCTGAGCCAGGGTATTCCCCCGGCAGTGGCGGCTCCGGCCTTCACCATGGGGATCGGTGCCGGCACCTTCGTCAACCTGGTGCAGTTCGGCACCATGAAGCCGCTCTTCCCCGGCATCGCCTACGAGGCGCCCTGGCTCAACGTCTGGGTGGCGGGGATGGTCGTGTACATCGTGTGTGCCTGGCTGATGGTGAACTTCCACCTTCGGTTCCGCGGGGTGCGCCATTCGGCCACCGTGGATCTGGTAGCGGCGGAGCCCGTCAGGAGAAAGCGCACTCCCTACTACACCTACGTTGTGCCGCTGGTGCCCGTCTTCATGGTGATCGTGCTGAAGTGGGAGATCATCCCCACCTTCATGACGAGCATCGTGATCGCCCTACTCTCCACCTACAAGGACCGCAGCCTCCAGGGGCACGTCAACCTGTTCAACAAGTCCTTCTACGACGCATTCCCGGACATCGCAACCATCGCGGCCCTCTGGACCATCTGCGGGATGATCATCGTAGCGGGCATGACACCCCAGGTCTCCGGTGCCCTGCAGCCGGTCTTCGGTCCCATCCTTCCCCACACGCCGCTGCAGGCAGCGATCTTCTTCGCCGTCCTGGGCGGGATCGGGAATATCTACCGCGGTCCTTTGGAGGTGATCGGAACTGGGGCCGCCCTGCTGGCCATCATGAGGTCGGCCAACCTGCTCCCCGTTCCACTCCTGTACTCGCTGTGGTTCCCGGGGACGGTCATGTCGGGTAGTGTCGATCCCACCAACTCCTGGACCCTGTGGACCATCGGCTACACCAAGGTCACTCACGGGCAGTTCCTGAAGGTGGCGCTTCCGTTTGGTATGCTTATGGTGGTCACGGCCACCTTAGTCGCCTACTTCATGCTGGGGAACTGAGAGCGCCTGACTAGACCCGTAGGGGCGATCCTCGTGATCGCCCGGGACCAGGACGAACGCGAGCTTCGCTCCTACGGGAACCGCCTCTCTCGGGAATTCCAGGCAGCCCGACCGAGGTCGGCCCGGAACCATCGAAGACTTTGTGATACCTACCTGGTGGCCGTTCCTGAAGTCGCCTGCGTAGGGCAGGGCGCCCTGCCCTGCCGCCGGCCTTGGCCCGCAATAGTGTAGCGTCGGGGCCTATCATCGCCACGCGGGCGGTGGGGCACAGGGCCCCACCCTACGCATCAGAACCAGTGTGGCGGAGTACTGGTACACGACCACAGAGAAGGTGATATGTACTGTCATGCTGAGCGCAGCGAAGCATCTCCCCGTGGCGAGAGGAGATCCTTCGCTATCGCTCAGGATGACACCTAATCGCTCAGGATGACACCTATCAGAACCAATGTGGCGGAGTACTAGACAGTAACGGAGGGGCAGTTGTCGCACCCAGACGCTCGCCGGCGGAGCTACCGAATCGGGATCGACGTCGGCGGAACCTTCACCAAAGCAGTTCTCATAGACAATCTGACCCACGACGTGGTGGGCCGCTATTCGGTTCTCACCACCCACTCCGACCCCAGAGGCGTCGCGAAAGGGGTGATCGAGGTCTTCCGCACCGTGCTCGAGCGCTCCCACGTCGATCCCACCGACGTGGTGTTCCTGGCCCACAGCACCACCCAGGCCACCAACGCCCTCCTGGAGGGGGACGTGGCTTCGGTGGGGATCCTCGGCATGTCCAACGGACTGGAGGGACTCCTGGCTCGCGGCCAGACCAAGGTGGGGACCATCGAGGTGTCCCCGGGCCGCTTCCTGACGACCGGCCACCGCTTTCTCACCAACGACAAGCTTTCGGAAGTAACGGTGTCCTCGGCCCTCAAGGAGCTGCTGCACGAGGGTGCCCAGGTCGTCGTCGCCACCTCGGCCTTCGGCGTCGACGACGGGGACGCGGAGGAGTTGGTCATGCGGGTGGCCTCGGAGCTGGGCGTTGCGGCCACCGGCGGCCACGAGATCAGCAAGCTGTACGGCCTCACCACCCGCACACGAACCGCCGTGATCAACGCCAGCATCCTGCCGAAGATGATGGAAACCGCCCGGATGACCGAGGCCAGCGTGCGGGAAGCCGGGATCGCCGCTCCGCTGATGATCATGCGGGGAGACGGCGGGGTGATGGACGTTCAGGAGATGCGCCGCCGCCCCGTGCTCACCATGCTCTCCGGCCCGGCTGCCAGCGTGGCCGGAGCCATGATGTACCTCAAGGTCTCCGACGGGATCTACTTCGAGGTGGGCGGCACCAGCACCAACATCGGGGTGATCCGGCGAGGACTGCCCACGATCAAGTACGCCGAGATAGGCGGGCACCGCACCTACGTCAGCTCCCTGGACGTGCGGGTTCTGGGGGTGGCCGGCGGCAGCATGGTGCGATTCAAGAACGGGCAGGTCGTCGACGTCGGGCCGCGCAGCGCGCACATCGCGGGGCTCGCCTACTCCGCCTTCGCTCGCCCGGAGGACATCGTGGAGCCCCGCCTGGAGGAGCTGCAGCCGAAGCCGGGCGATCCATCCGATTACGTCGCCGTCCGCACCGCCTCCGGCGCCCGCTACGCCATCACCAACACCTGCGCGGCCAACGTCCTGGGCTACGCCAAGCCCGGCCACCATGCCTATGGCAACCCCGAGGCCGCCAGGCTGGCCATGGAGCCGCTTGCCCGGGCGGCCGGGAAATCGGTGGAGGAGACGGCGCGGGACATCCTCGACCGGGCGGCGCGGAAGGTCATCCCCGTGGTGGAGGCCCTGATCGCCGAGTACGAGCTGGACAGGGATCAATCGATGCTGGTGGGCGAGGGCGGCGGGGCGGCGGCCCTGATACCCCACGTGGCGCAGACCCTCGCCCTCGACTACAAGATCTCCCCCGACGCAGAGGTGATCTCCTCCATCGGCGTCGCCCTGGCGATGGTTCGGGAGGTGGTGGAGCGGGTGATCCCGAACGCTCGCACCGAGGACCTGCTGGCGATCAAGCGGGAGGCTTTCGACTCCGTGGTGCGCCTCGGCGCGGCCCCGGAGACCGTGGAGGTCAGGGTGGAGCTGGATCCACAGACCCAGCGGGCGCGAGCCATCGCGACGGGAGCCTCCGAGATGCGCACCCGCGACTCGCTCAAGGTCTTGAGCGAGGGCGAGGCCGCGAGCATCGCCGCTGGCTCGATGGGCGTGCCTGCCGAGGTCGTGCAGGTGGCAGCCCGAACCGACCAGATGTGGGTGTTCCAGGGGACCGTGGAGCAGAAGAAGTGGCGCTTCTTCACCAGCCGTCGCACCCCGATCCGGGTGTTGGACCTGGAGGGGGTGATCCGCATCCAATCCAGCAACGCAACGGCCGAGCAGACGACCGCCGGGCAGGTGCTGGGGCGGCTGAAGGGCTTCTGGGAGGAGAAGACCATCTACAACGGCGACAGCATCATCAATCCGGACGTCTTCGTCATCACCGGCGGCCACGTGGTGGACCTCTCCGGCATCGGCACCATGGATCAGGCCGCATCGGTGGCACGGAGCGAGCTGGTGGGGCTGGCGCCCGATGCGCCGGTGGCGCTGGTCGGGATCCAGGGCGCGCGCGGGCTCGGATGACCCCCGCGGCGGCGTCCGCGCCCCTACCCGCGCCATCGGCAACAGGGCGTAGGGGCAGACCTGCGTGTCTGCCCTCCCCGCACACGCAGGGGCGCCCTTAATCGACGTCAGGCTCAGGCAACGGAGGCTAGAATGCCATCTACGATAGAATCCGCGACCCCCGATCTGCAGCAGCTGCTTGCCGAGGCCGTTCCCCACGCCCAGCCCGAGCGGCTGGGCTATCTGATCTTGCGGTTCGATCCGCAATTCCACCGCCTGTCCGCGGAGGAGGCGCGAGAGGTGGTCCGAATGGCCCTGGAGGCGGGGGCGCAACAGGCCGAGGCGGTGGCAGCCGAGCACGGGACTCGCGACCCCTTCGCCCTCTGCGAGCGGCTGGGCATCCGGGTGGAGAGCTCCGACGACCACTGCCGCTACGGCAGCATCCTCCAGTACGCTGAGTACCGCTCTCGCCCTCCCCAGGTGCGGCTGTACCGCAAGGCCATGGAAGGCGCGAACCGCCTTTTATCTGTCCCCCAAATCGGTGAAGTTCTGGACGTATCTGACGTCTCCCAGCCGTTCCTCGCCCACGAGCTGTTCCATCACCTGGACAATCTTCCCCACCACCTGCCGGCCAGGAAGCTGCGACAGGTCACCACGCTGAAGCTCGGCTCCTGGACCCTTCGGTCGGGTCTGGTGTCCGCGCCGGAAGTGGCGGCGGGCAGCTTCGCCCAGACGCTGCTTCGGTTGCCGTTCCACCTCAAGCTGGTGGACCTGCTGGCCATCTACGCGGAGAGCCCGACCAGGGCAGCGGAGTGGGTTCGGGTCCTGGTCGGGGCGAACGACGGGTCGAAGCCGTGACTTCGGCGGGGCACACCCCTATCCCCCCCCGTGCGGCCCCTCGGACCGCTCGCATGCAGACAACCTGGGATGATGCCCCCTATCCCCCACTGTGGGGCCCCTCGCGAGAGCAGACAAAAACCGCTCCCCTTCCGGCACAATAATTGCCCCAACTACCACTACGAACCGCGACTTCCCCGGCGAAATCGACGCTGAGGGGCGGGGTCTGGACCCGCCCCTACTGGGAGCTTGGCGGACAGTGGTGAGGTAAATTGTTCTTTGACGCGGGGATTCCCTGGTGTTATACTCCCGCGTAGGTATGGGGCGATGAAGCCTTGGCGGTGCTGATTGCTGCCGGGAGTGGCCCCGGGGCGATGTGCGCCCCCGATCGGTCACTTCCGTGCCGTCTCGGGATCATCCGGGACGGCCTTCCGCAGCCACCCTCGGCTCTTCTCCCCCGAACATTCCCTTTCCAGCGAATCTCGGCGTTCGGCCAGTTGAAAGTGGGTTCATCACCACCCTATAATCCCGCCGTTCCGCTTGGAGGTAGTTGATGCTGGTCTCGTACGCTCCCATAGCCATCTTTCTCGTCGTGGCGGTGGTGTTCCCGCTGATCCCGATCGGCATGGCGAAGCTGATGGCCCCGAGGAAGCCACTGCCCCACAAGTACGAGGTGTACGAGTGCGGCGCCGAGGTGTTCGGTCCCGCCAACATCCAGTTCAAGGCCCAGTTCTACCTCTTCGCCCTGATCTTCGTCGTCTTCGACGTGGAGGCCGTGTTCCTGGTCCCCTGGGCGGTGGCCTACCGGAAGCTGGGGCTCTTCGCCCTGGTCGAGATGGTGATCTTCATCGCATTCCTGGCGGTGGCCCTGGTTTACGCCTGGCGCAAGCGGGCCCTGGAGTGGAGATAAGTATGGAACCTGAAGAGGTAGGTTCTTTGGGGACACCCCAAACCCCGCCGGGTGGGACCCAGTCCCCCCTGGACCCCTCTGGAGAGAGTGGAAAGATGGGGACAGCCCAGACTCAGCCGGGCGCCGCGGCCTGGACCAGCCCCGAAGATCTCCCCGAGGAGGTGAGGGATAACGTCGTCCTGGCCAAGCTGGACGACCTGGTCAACTGGTCGCGGAAGAACTCCCTCTGGCCCCTGGGCTTCGGCCTGGCCTGCTGCGCCATCGAGATGATCGCGGCCTCCACGGCCCGCTTCGACATCGCCCGGTTCGGCGCCGAGGTGTTCCGCGCCTCGCCCCGCCAGGCCGACCTGATGATCGTGTCGGGCACGGTCACAACCAAGATGGCGCCCATGGTCCGCAGGATCTACGACCAGATGGCAGAGCCGAAGTACGTGATCGCCATGGGCAGCTGTTCGTCCGCCGGAGGGCCCTACAAGGGCTCCTACAGCACCGTGCCGGGGATCGACCACTTCATTCCGGTGGACGTCTACGTGCCCGGCTGCCCGCCGCGACCCGACGCCCTGCTGTTCGGGTTGACGCAGCTGCAGAAGCAGATCGAGAAGGAGATGCATCTGAGGAGGCGGAATGGCAGAAAGTGAGGGGGCGACCCCCAACGGAGAAGAGGGACCCGTGGAGGGGCTGCCGGTCCTGCCCGAGATCCTGGTGAAGGCGCAGCAGAGGCTGGAGAGCCTCTCCCCCGAGCTGGAGTTCAAGCCCTTCGACGACCGGCTGGAGGTGACGGCGCCGGTGGAGAAGCTGCTGGAGATCGCCCTGGCCTGCAAGAACGACCTGGGCTATCGGATGTTGATGAGCCAGACGGCGGTGGACTGGAAGGAAAAGTTCGAGCTGGTGTACCACCTGTACCGGGTGGACTCCGCCTTCCCCATCGTCCTGCGCTTCGACCTCCCCCGGGAGGAGAGCCCGGAGGCCCCGTCGCTGACGCCCTTCTGGCCCGGCGCCGACTTCCAGGAGAGAGAGATCTACGACCTGATGGGCATCGTCTTCGCGGGCCATCCCGACCTGCGAAGGATCCTGCTGGCCGACGACTTCCAGGGACACCCGCTCCGGAAGGACTACGAGCAGGACCCGTCCTACGTGCTGGTCCCCCACCTGAGGGTCCCGGGCTACGAGGGGGCAAAGAGGGGAGACACCAGCACCGGGAGGTTCCTCGATGAGTGAGATAACACTCCGCACGGAGCAGACCATATCCACCTTCCCGATGGACACCGACGAAGGGATGCTGGTAGTCAACTTCGGGCCGCAACACCCCAGCACCCACGGCGTCTTCCGGCTGGTGATGAAGCTGGAGGGGGAGACCATCGTCGACGCCGTGCCGGTGATGGGCTATCTCCACCGGTCGGTGGAGAAGCTGTCCGAGTCCCGGACCTACCTCCAGGGGGTGCCCTTCACGGACCGGCTGGACTACCTGGCCGCAATGTCCAACAACCTGGCCTACGCCCTGGCGGTGGAGAAGCTGGCGGGGATTGAGGTCCCCGAGCGGGCCGAGTACATCCGGGTCATCATGGTGGAGCTGAACCGCATAGCCAGCCACCAGATGGCGGTGGGCTCCCTGGCCAACGACGCGGGGACCTACTACACCCCCTTCATCTACTGCTTCCGAGACCGGGAGAAGATCCTGGACCTGTTCGAGATGGCCAGCGGCCAGCGGCTGACCTACAGCTACATCCGCTTCGGCGGCGTCAGCCGGGACCTCCCGG
>DAHVXI010000035.1:0-16894 GCA_027356795.1 Chloroflexota bacterium
AGCCAGGCGAACACCTCGGCCACCACGAAGTAAAGCTCCGGAGGGATGGCGTCGCCCACGTCCAGCCTCGCCAGCGCCTGGACCAGCAGCGGGTCCTCCCGGATGGGCACCCGGTGTTGCCTGGCCAGCTCGAGGATCCGCTCGGCCACCATGCCGCTGCCCTCGGCCACCACTTTGGGGGCCGAGGCCTCGGCGGGGTTGTACTGGAGGGCCATCGCCCTCCGCCTCAGCGGACCGGAGCCGGGCACGCGTTCCCCGGGCGGGCCCGCGGCGGGCCGCTCCTGTCGCTCGGTCCCCTCAGCCAAAGGTCACCCCTCCTGCCACGCTCATGCCCTCACGTCGATCTTGGTCAGCTGCTCCGGCACCTCCACGGCGATCTCCGTGGGGTCGGGCTCGGCGGCCAGCATCCCGAAGCCGGGGGCACCGACGGTGTACCCCAACCTCTCGAGCCCCCCCTGGAGAGAGGAGAACTCCTCTCGCAGCATGGGTAGCGAGGCGCCGCTACTGCTGGCCAGGTGGCACTTGATCTGCTTCCCCAGCAGCTCCAGTCGAACCTCCACCCTTTCGAGCCGCGGCAGATCCAGCCGCAGCAGCAGCCGGACCCCGCCGGGATCGACCTTCCGGTTCGGTCTGCAGCTGATGCACAACTCGACGGTCCGGGGCGGCTCTCCCTGGAGGCCGGACAGAGGCACCTGGAAGGCCAGCCACTGCTCCGAGGGGTCCCGCGGCTGAGCGCTGTTCCTCAACTGCTGGACCTGGAGTGCCTCGGCCAGCTCCGGCCCTGCACGCTGCAGGTGAACCAGTGCCCGCTGCAGCTCCGGGCTCTCCTGCGAGGCCCGGCCAGCCTCCGGCTGCACCCGGCCGGACTCCTGGGGCACCCGGCCGGCCTCCGGCGTCCTCTGCGGCACCGGCGGCCTGTCCGCGGAAACCATCTGCGCCAGCCGGGTCAGCAGGAAGCGGAGGTCTCCCTCCAGCTCCGCCGGATCCAGGTCGCCCGAGAGCACCCTGGCGAGGCGGTTCTCCAGACTCGTCCCCTGGTCCTTGAACACCCGCCGCAGGCTTTCCACCAGGGCCGCGCGATCTTCCCCATCGGCCTGCACGATCCGCTGGGAAAGCTGCTGCGCTGCCCCCTTCACCAGCCTGCGGAACTCCACCTGGGAAAGGTGCTTCTCCACGGTCAGCGATTCCAGCAGCTCGGCCAACCAGGAAAGGGTCTGCTGCAGCTGGTGGAACTGCTGCCCCAGAAGGGCAGGGTTCTCCAGGGAGGAACGGATGACCGCCAGGGTGGATCGGGTCAGGGGAAGGCCGCTTGCCTGCAGGTAGGTGGCGGCCTGAAAGTCGGCCTCCGCCGTCGCCCCGAGCCTGGCCAGAGTCCGGGTGAGCTGTTCCACGTTCTCCCTGCTCACCGGAAGTCCTCGAGCCAGCAGCTGGCGGGCGGCATACAGGTGGGGCCGATCGGCCGGCAGGTCGTAGGACTCGATCAGCTTCGTCAGCACCGAGTCGGTGGTCTCCAGATCTGGAGCGCCCGGCAGCTTCGACTGCTCGGCCCTGGCCAGCCGCTCCAGATTCTCCCGGGTGACCGGCAGACCGCGGGCCAGCAGCTTGTGGGCGGCGTTCAGATGGAGCCTATCCACCGGCAGCCGGTAGGAGGCGATCAACTGGGCCAGCTGAGGCTCCGACGACATCTGGGCGCTGAGGAGAAACCCTTCCCGACCCACCAATTGGAGGAGGGTTTGATCCTTGCTCACCTCTTTGACCGATAGCTGGACCAGCTCGCCCACAGCCAGATCCAGATCGGTCACTATGGTGGCCAACCGGTCGGCGATCTCGATGACCGCGCCCTTGGGACCCAGTTGAGCGACCCTGCCGTTGACGATCTGCCCCGGAGAGAAACTTGGAGACCCGGGGCTGAACTCGAGGCGAGCAAAGCCCAGTGGCACGCCGGCGCTCCCCATTGACCCGATCCCCACCCGTCGCCTCCGCCGAAATCTACCCAGCCCAGGCCTCTAGGACTACAAGGCCTCTATATAGGTATCGGCTATCCGGGGGGCCAACTTGAGCGACCGAGCACAAATCAAAGAGAGGGAGCCGAGCACCATCACGGTGGTCGACTCCCTCACCAAGGGGAGCATGTTCCTATGGGTGGCGGGTGGCTGCCTCCGCGGCGGCACGCCCTCAAGCCACCCGCCGGTCCGATTGCATGTACTCAGCGAAGATCCGTTTCCAGGAAGCAGCTTGCTCCTCCGCTCGCCTGGTTTCCTGAAGGATCGCTTAAGGCTTGCTTATGAATTGGCCTTATAATAGGGCGAGACGGCGGCCGGCGGTTCCGTCGGGCGGCCATCCACAGGGGTGAGAGCATGAAAGCGACCAGGGCCATGGAGATGCTGGAGAAGGCGAAGGTTCCCTACCAGCTTCTCAACTACGAGTCCGACGGTTTCACCCCGGCCACCGAGGCCGCGGCCAAGCTGGCAATCCCTCCCGAGCTCATGTTCAAGACTCTGATCGTTCGGGGCGAGCGGCGCGGGGTAGTGCTGGCGCTGATCCCGGGTAACGGCACCCTGAGCCTCCGGAAGCTGGCCCAACAGATGGGAGACAAGCGCGCCGAGATGGTGGACGCGTCGGAGATCACCCGGTTAACCGGGTACGTCAAAGGCGGCGTCTCACCCCTGGGAGGCAAGAGGGCCTATCCGGTGTTCCTGGAGCGAACGTCCCTGGGGCAGCAGTACATCGCGGTGAGCGCGGGAGTCCGCGGCCTCGCTCTCCGCCTGGCGCCCGCCGACCTGGCTCGGGCAACCAACGCCACCCTGGCCGACCTGCTGGAGTGACCCACCCGCCATCTCTACCCCTGGCATCTTTCCTGCTTCGTCCCCCCTTCCGACCTCAACCACAGCAGGGAGGTGAAGGGATGGCGCAGAAACAACGGGGTGGACACAGCATGTCCGCCGGAGGCCATGGCGGCGGGCATACGGCCCACGGCCAGAAGACGCTCTCCATCGGGGCCAGCAATCTGACCCCCGAAGACGAGCGCTTCCTGGCGGCGCATCAGAACGAGCTCTCGAAGACGACCCTGCGCTCCAGGTGGATCCACGACCCGCACGAGCACGAGGATCACCCCGGCCAGTCGCTGGCCACCCGCAGCCACGACGTGATCCGGCACTGGGCCGAGGAGCGGGGTGGCCAGCCCGCGACGGTGCCAGGCACCGAGCATGGCAGCCGGCCGGGGGTACTCCGGTTCAACTTCCCCGGCTACGGAGGGGAGGCACTGGAGCAGATAAGCTGGGAGGACTGGTTCAGGACCTTCGACCAGCGGGAGTTGGTCTTCGTCTTCCAGGAGCACAAGACCGACGGCCGGATGAGCAACTTCTTCCAGCTCGACAGCCCCTCGCGCGAGCGCGAGTAAGAGGATATCCGTAAGGGGAGGCTCGGTCCGCCCCACCACGGGCCAGACGTCAACCGCTGCCCTGCCATGGGGACTGGGGCCTCAATCCTCAGTCCCTTCCTCGGCCGGCAGCTTTCGGATCACCCTGGCCTTCCACACTCGCCGGCCCCGCATGGAGACTACCTCTACCTCGGCGTCGGGCAGATCCACCTTATCGCCCTCGTTGGGGATGCGGCCCAGGCGGGCGTACACCAGGCCGCCGATGGTATCCACCCCCTCGGTTTCCAGGTCCACGCCGACGGCAGCACCCACGTCCTCCAGGTCCGCCCCACCGATCACCATCGCCTCTCCGACGCCTACCACCTGGATCTCCGGCTCTTCGCGGGCGTCGTACTCGTCGCGAATGGGGCCCACTATCTCCTCCAGCAGGTTGTCCAGGGTCACAATCCCCGCCGTCCCGCCGTACTCGTCCACCACCACCGCCAGGTGAAGCTGCTGCCTCTGCAGCTCCGGTAGCAGCTCCGCCGTCCGTTTGGATGAAGGCACGTGGTAGGCGCGCCGCATGATGGTGGTGACGGGCCGGTCGGTCTGCTCTGGGGTAGCCTGAGGGGGCAGCGCGTGGAGCACATCCTTGGCGTGAACCACGCCGATGATGTTGTCCAGATCGCCGTCGTAGATGGGAAGCCGCGTATGGCCGGTTTCCACCACCGCCTGGCGGGCCTGCGCCAGTGTGGCCTCCTTGGGCAGGGCACGCACGTCCACCCGGGGGACCATCACCTCCTCGGCCAGGGTGTCCCCGAACTCGAACACCTCGTCGATCAGCTTCCGCTCCGTCGGCTCGACGACCCCATCCTCCTCACCGCTGGCGACCATCGCCATGATCTCCTCCTCGGTGATGGGGTTCACTCGCGCCCGCTCGGGGTTGCCGGTCAACCGCAGCACCAGGTTGGTGCTGGCCGTGAGGATCCAGATCACAGGCGCGGCGATCCTGGCCACCAGCTCCACCGGGCGAGCCAGACGGAGGGCGACGGACTCGGCGTTGGTGATCGCCAGGTTCTTGGGCACCAACTCCCCGAATACCAGGGTGACGAAGGAGATGAAGAGGGTAACGAGCACGAAGGCGATGCCGTAGGCGTTGTAGGCTATCCAGGGCACCGGCTGGCTCGACAACCAGGCGGTCATCACCACCACCAGGCTGACGGCCCCCACCGCCGAGGCGAAGAAGCCGGACAGGGTCACCGCGATCTGGATCGTCGCCAGGAAGCGACCGGGTTGCTCCAGCAGCCGCTGCACCGTGATGGCCGCACGGTCACGTTCCTCTTCCGCCAGGTGGCGAAGCCTTGACCTGCGCACGGAGACGATGGCGATCTCGGCGGCCGCGAAGAGGGCGTTAAGCAGGATGAGGACGACAATTGCGGCCAGTTCGATGGCCACATCCTGAATGCTGGTGCCTGCAGTCATATGCCGCTGTCCGTCCTCCCGCCTACCGCTATGAGATCGCCGCTAATACAGATTGTACACCATTACGCGGTCCCCTTGACGCGATCCGGGTACGGGTATACAGTTCGGCGGAAGCCTTCAGCCGCCCAACCCCTTTCATCTAGATGCGCTTAGTTGCCGACTGCTAAACCCGGAGGATATGGATGTTGGACCACGTGTTCCTTGGACCCCACCCGGGCCTCATGACCGATCTCTACCACCCCGACGCCGCCTACATCAGCTGGCGGACGGGTAGAAACGGCCTCGCCACCTTCGATTTGTACGCCCGCGCGGCTCCCTTCGCGGGCACCTACATGCTGGTCGCAGGCCTGGAGATGGCCCTGGAGTTCGTGCAGTCCTTCCAATACTCCGACGAGGCCCTTCGCTACCTGGGCCAGATCCGGGATTACGATCCGGAGTTTCTGGACCACCTGCGCGACCTCCACTTCACGGGGCAGATACTGGCAATGCCCGAGGGGTCCATCGCCTTCCCCAACGAGCCCATCCTGAGGGTAACGGCCCCCTTCCAGGAAGCCCTGCTGCTGGAGTCGGGGCTGCTGCACATGATAAACCTCTCCACCCTCATCGCCACCAAGGCGGCACGGGTAGTCCACGCCGCCCAGGGGCGGACGGTTTCGGACTTCTCTCTGCGCAGGGCCCAGTCGCCCTTCGTCGTGACCAGGTCCGCCTACATCGGTGGCTGCGCCAGCTCGGCCTTCCTGGCGGCGGCCTACGAGTTCCGGCTGCGGGCCACCGGCACCATCCCCCACGCCCTGGTGCAGCTGTACGACAGCGAGCGGCAGGCCTTCGCGGCTGTGGCCGAGAGCTTCAACCGTTACACCCTGCTGCTGGACACCTACAACGTGCAGGAGGCCATCCACACGGCGGTGGAGGTAGCCCGGGAGTACCAGGATAGGGAGGGGCACACCCTCACGGCAGTGCGGCTCGACAGTGGCGACCTGCTGGAGGGCTCCAAGTACGTGCGGAAGGTGCTGGACGATGCCCGCATGCCCGAGGTGCGGGTGCTGGTCAGCGGCGACCTGGACGAGTTCCGCATAGCGGAGCTGGTGGCCCAGGGCGCGCCCATCGACGGCTTCGGGGTCGGCACCAGCATCGGGGTCGGGGCGGGATCCATCAAGCACAAGGCACCGGGAGGCGCTCTGGGGGCCGTCTACAAGATGGTGTGGTACGAGGACGAGGAATCGGCCGATCGGCCCAAGATCAAGCTGGCCGGAGAGAAGAGCACCTGGCCCGGCAAGAAGGAGGTGTACCGGATCGGTCGCTTCGAGCGGGATATCATCCAACTGGAGAACGAGCCGAAGCCGGCCAACGGAAACCGGCTCCTGAAGCCGGTCATCCGCAACGGGATGGTCCTTCCCGGCGCGGTTCCGCCCCTGTCGGAGATCTGGGAGCTGGCCCAGCGCAACCTCCAGCAGATGCCGCTGGAGCACCACGCCCTGATCGCCGAGAAGCCGTACCCGGTGAAGCGCAGCGACGGGCTGCAGGCTCTACGAAAGAAGGCCATGGAGCGGTACGGGGGCGAGGAGATACCCGAGAACGGCAACGGCGAATCGCTGATCGGGTAGGCCGAGATTCCATCAGTCGTTGCGACCACGGCACTCCTCATCTCGGGCCTTGCCTCGGGCGCGAAGAAGCCAAACAGCAGACAGCAATGATGCTGCCGAAACCCAGCTGGTTTACGGCTCCTCCGCTCGCTGCCGGAACTGGGTCTCGTAGAGGTTGGCGTAGAGGCCGCCCTTGGCCAGCAGCTCCTGGTGGGTGCCCTGCTCCACCAGACGGCCATCCTCGATCACCAGGATCACGTCGGCCGCCAGGATGGTGCTCAGCCGGTGGGCGATCACCAGGCTGGTGCGCGCCACCATCACCCGCTCCAGGGCCGCCTGGATCAGCGCCTCCGATTGAGAGTCCAGGTGGGAGGTGGCCTCGTCCAGGATCAAGATGCGGGGGTCCTTCAGGATCACCCGGGCGATGGCGATCCTCTGCTTCTCCCCGCCGGAGAGGCGGTAGCCCCGCTCCCCCACTATGGTGTCGTACCTCTCTGGCAAACCCGCCACGAAGTCGTGGATGTTGGCCGCGCGGCAGGCGGCCTCCAGATCCCCGTCCGTGGCATCGGGCTTGGCGTACAGCAGGTTGGCCCTGATGGTATCGTGGAAGAGGTAGGTCTCCTGGGTGACCACCCCGATCTGCGAGGCCAGGGAGTCCAGGGAAGCGTCCCGGATGTCGACGCCGTCGATCAGGATGCGCCCCTCGGTGGGATCGTACAGCCGCGGCAGCAGGTAGGTGATGGTGGTCTTGCCCGCCCCGCTGGGCCCCACCAACGCCGCCAGCTGCCCGGGCTTGATCTCAAAGCTCACCTCCTGGAGCGCCCACCCCCTGCCGGCGGGGTGCGTCGCCTCCTCCTGGCCGTCGCCCCCGGCCACCTGCGGGTTCGCTCCCTCGGCTGCCGGCTTGGGCTGCCTCCGGGCAGGCCCGCTCAGCGGCGTCGGCGACGACGAGCGCCACCGCTCCACCTCCTGGAGCCCGAAAACCCCCGGCGTTCCCTCCCCCTCCAGGTAGCTGAAGGAGACGTGGTCGAACTGAACGTGGCCCTTCACCCCCTCCAACTGAAGGGCGCCGGCCCTGTCGGCGATCTCCCGGGGGAGGTCCAGCACCTCGAAGACCCGCTCGAAGCTGACCATGGAGGTCGCGAACTCCACCCTCGCGTTGGTGAGGGCCGTCAGGGGCCCGTAAAGCTGCGTCAGGTAGGCCCCAAATGCCACGATGGTGCCCACGGTGAACTGCCCCTGCAGCACCAGCCAGCCCCCCAGCCAGAACACCACGGCCGTGCCGATAGAGCTGGCCAGACTGAGTCCCATGAAGAACCAGCGGCCGACCACCGCCTGGCGAACGCCGATGTCCCGCACCGCCCCGGCGCGATCCCGGAAGCGCCCGTTCTCGTCCCCCGACCGCCCGAAGATCTTCACCAGCAACGCCCCACTCACGTTGAGGGTCTCGTTCATGAGGGCATTCATCTGGGCGTTCATATTCATGCCGTCCCGGGTGAGCCGCCGCAGGATCACCCCCACCCGCCTGGCAGGCAGGATGAAGAAGGGAAGGACCGCCACCGACAGCAGGGTGAGCCGCCACTCCAGGGAGAGCATCACCGCCATGGTCATGACCAGCGAGAGGGCGTTGGAGATGATGTTGACGCTGGTGCTGGTCACCGCCTGCTGCGCCCCCACCACGTCGTTGTTGAGACGTGCCATCAACTCTCCCGTGCGGGTGTTGGTGAAGAAGCGCAGCGACATCCTCTGCATGTGCTCGAACACGGCGCTGCGCAGGTCGAAGATGATCCCCTCCCCGATGCGAGCGCTCAGATAGCGCTGGCCCACCCCGATCAGACCGCTGAGCAGCGGTATCCCGATCATCCCCAGAGCCAGCAGGTTCAGCCGCCCGAAGTCGCGGGTGGGCAGGGCGTGGTCGATCAGATCCCTGTATAGGAGGGGCGGGATCAGGGTGAGCACGTCGATCCCGACGATGGTCAGCAGCATCAACCCGATCGGCCGCCCGTAAGGCCTGGCGTAGGCCGCCACCCGCTTCAGGAGGGCCCGGCTCACGCTGGGCCTGTCCTGTTTCTCGTCGTATCGAATGTAAGACCACCAACTGCCGCTGTGCATCATCTCACTGAGTCCTCGCCGCGTCTTCCCGCAAGAAGTGCATAATCCAAGCCGGTCGCCCTCCCGCCGCTGGCCAGCAGATCCAGGTACTTCGGCACGAACGCCTCCCCCTCCTCCAGGTACTTGCGGTAGAGAGCGAACGGGATCCGCCACACGATTGTGGTGCCGGCCTGGGAGCACGGCCGTCTCGGCCGCCCCGCTTGCTCGGCCTGGGCGTGGCGTCGATCCATTGGCTGGTGAAGAAGCGCTCCGCAGCCTCTCTCATAGCGGGGTGGAAGCGCCGGAAGGCCTCCAGCACCGTCGTCCTGGCCTGGTCGAAGTCGTACCGGGGCTCCTCCTTCTGGAGCGGCGCCAGCAGGTCGTAGAACTGGAAATCCCCTTCCAGCCCCAGGTTGACCTTGTGGTCCTGGAAGAGGGTGTTGAATATGTAAGAGAAGACTGCTGGTCATCTCGGTGTAGAGCTGGCTCCAGGCCGAGGCGCCCGTCAGCCGCATCTGCGCGAACAACCGCTCCTCCAACCGCTCATCGGGGGCCAGCGCCCGCGGATCGATTCCTGCACATTCTTGCTGGTAAGCAAGCTGCTAGTACATCGCCACATTGGCTCTGATACGTAGGGTGGGGCCCTGTGCCCCCACCGCCCGCGTGGCGATGATAGGCCGGCGGCAGGGCAGAGCGCCCTGCCCTACATCTCGAAATCCCTGTGGCGAAGCACTAGACACCCGTTTAATACAGTATACGGGATCGCGGCCTCCTTCCGCGCGGGGGCTCTCACAGTGGCCTGCCACCCGGCCCTTCTGCTAGGATGAAGGGCAACGCAAGAATGATTGAGCGAGGGTTCTCCCGATGAAGAAGCTCCCCAAGAGGCACGAGCAGCCTCAGCAGTTCACCTGGAACCTGGAGACGCTCTACCCCGACGAAGCCCTCTGGGAGACCGATTTCCGGGCGGTCAAGGAGCGCATCCCCCGGCTAGAGGCCTACCGGGGCACCATGGGCGATTCCGCGCGGCAGCTGCTGGGCTGCCTGGAGCTGCGGGACGAGACCAACAAGCTGATGGAGCAGCTGCTGGTCTACGCTCGCATGCGCAAGGACGAGGACAACACCAGCAGCCGGTACCAGGCCCTGGCCGACCGATCCACGATGCTGGCCACCGAGCTCTCCAGCGCCGGGGCCTTCATCGTGCCCGAGATCCTCTCCATTCCCGAGGAGAAGCTGCGGAGCTTCCCGGCCACGGAGCCCGGCCTGGGGCTGTACCGCCACCACCTGGACGAGCTGCTGCGGCAGCGCCCCCACGTCCGATCCACTGAGGTAGAGGTGGTGCTGGCGCAGTCCACGGAGGTGAGCCGCACCCCGGACAACAGCTACACCATGCTCACCAACGCCGACATGAAGTTCCCCACCATCGTCGACGAACGGGGAGTCAGCGTGGAGCTGAGCCACGCCCGCTACGTCCAGATGCGGGAGAGCCAGGACCGCCGGGTGCGCAAGGACGCCTTCGAGGCGATGCACCACACCTACTACAGCTACCGCAACACCCTCGCCTCTTCCCTGGCCGGCAGCGTGCGCTCGGACATCTTCTACTCCCGAGCCCGCAACTACCCGACCGCCATGGAGGCGGCCCTGGGTCCCAACAACATCCCGACGGCGGTCTACCACAACCTGATCAGCACCGTCGACCAGAACCTTCCGCTACTCCACCGCTACATGGCCCTGCGGAAGCGGCTATTGGGGCTGGAGGAGCTTCACCACTACGACCTGTACGTCCCCATGGTGCCGGACATCCAGGTGGAGACCCCCTACGAGGAGGCCACCAGGACGGTGGAGGCGGCCCTGGCGCCCATGGGTGACGAGTACCTGAGCGCCCTGAGGGGCGGCATCAACTCCCGATGGATCGACGTCTACGAGAACGAGGGGAAGACCAGCGGGGCTTACAGCGGGGGCTCCTACACCACCAATCCCTTCATCCTGCTGAACTACCAGGGACGCCTCCACGACGTCTTCACCCTGGCCCACGAGCTGGGCCACTCCATGCACTCCTACTTTACCCGCAGAACCCAGCCCTACGTCTACGGCGACTACACCATCTTCCTGGCGGAGGTGGCCTCCACCCTCAACGAGACACTGCTTACCGACCATCTGCTGAAGCAGACGAGCGACAAGAGGTTGCGGGCCTACCTGGTAAACCACCAGCTAGAGAGCTTCCGGACCACCCTCTTCCGCCAGACCATGTTCGCCGAGTTCGAGCTGGACATGCATGCTCGAGCCGAAAGCGGGGAGGCGCTGACCCCCGACCATCTGAACTCCCTCTACGCGGAGCTGAACCGCCGCTACTATGGGCCGGAGGTGGTGCCCGACGAGGAGATCTCCATCGAGTGGTCCCGCATCCCCCACTTCTACTGGGCCTTCTACGTCTATCAGTACGCCACGGGGATCTCCGCCGCCGCGGCCCTGGCCCATCAGATCCTGACCGAGGGGGAGCCGGCGCTCCAGCGCTACCTCCGCTTCCTCAAGAGCGGCTCCTCCCAGTACTCCATCGACCTTCTGAGGGAGGCCGGAGTGGACATGACCACGCCGGAGCCGGTCCAGCAGGCACTCGACATCTTCAAGGCATCCCTGGATCAGATGGAGGAACTGACGCAGGGGCAGGCGTGATGCCTGCCCCCTGCGTCCGATGGGGTCTAAAAGGGGGCGTAAGCCCCCTTTCTCTCGCTTAGATGAACAGCGGCGCCAGCACCAGGGTAACGGTGCTGAGCAGCTTCACCAGCACGTGCAGCGACGGGCCCGCCGTATCCTTGAAGGGATCACCCACCGTGTCGCCCACCACAGCCGCGGCGTGGATGGGGCCCTTCTTGGCTACCACGTCCAAGCCTATCTTCATGTAGCCGGCCTCGATGTACTTCTTGGCGTTGTCCCAGGCGCCGCCACCGTTGTTCAACACCGTGGCCAGCATGATGCCCGCGATGGTGCCCACCATCAGGAAGCCTGCCGTGGCCTCGGCCCGCAGCAGCAGCCCTACCACCACCGGCATGCCCACGGCCAGGACGCCGGGGAGCACCATCTCCTTCAGGGCAGCCTGGGTGGTCAGATCCACGCACTTGGCGTAGTCGGGCTTGGAAGTCCCCGCCATGATGCCGGGATCGTTGCGGAACTGGCGCCGAACCTCTTCGATGATGGCACTGGCCGTCCGCTGGACGGCCCGGATCGCCAGGGAGCTGAAGAGGTACACCAGCATGGCTCCGAGCAGGGCACCGATGAAGACGTCCACCTTCGACAGGTTGACGGTGTTGAAGACGAAATTGGCGGGGACACCCGGCCGCGACCGCATCACTTCGGTCACCTTGTCCAGGTAGGCACTGAACAACAGGAAGGCTGCCAGCGCCGCCGACCCGATGGCATACCCCTTGGTCAGGGCCTTGGTGGTGTTGCCCACGGCGTCCAGGGCATCGGTGATCCGCCGGGCCTCTTCCGGAGCGTGAGACATCTCGTTGATGCCACCCGCGTTGTCGGTGATCGGCCCAAAGGTGTCCATAGAGAGGATGTAGGCGCAGGTCATCAGCATGCCCAGGGTCGCCACGGCCGTTCCGTAGATCCCGCCATGCTGGAACCCGCTCTGAGCACCCAACCAGTATGAAAGGCCGAGGGCGATGGCGATGGCGATGGCCGTGCTGGCCGTTGTCTCGAAGCCCACGGCTATTCCGGCCACGATGTTGGTCGCGGGGCCGGTCTTGGAGGCCTCGGCGATCTCCTTAACCGGTCGCCAGGCCCCGGAGGTGTAGTACTGGGTGATATACACGAAGGCGATGCTGGTCGCGATGCCCACCAGACCCGCCCAGGCGAACCACGGGATGCCCAGCATGTAGTTGACCACGAACACCATCGCCACGGCCGACAGCCCGGCAGCGACGAAGTAGCCCCGATTCAGGGCCTTCATAGGGTTGTGTTCCTCGGCACCGCCGACGAACATCAGCCCGACCATCGAGGCGAGGGAGCCGAAGGCGCGGACCACCAGAGGGAACAGGATCCAGACCTCGGCGTTGGCCATCCCGGCTGCTTTGGCCGAGGTGTAAATGGCCACGCCCAGGATCATGGCCCCGATGTTCTCCGCTGCCGTGGACTCGAACAGGTCGGCTCCACGACCGGCGCAGTCGCCCACGTTGTCGCCCACCAGGTCGGCGATCACCGCCGCGTTGCGCGGGTCGTCCTCGGGGATCCCCGACTCCACCTTGCCCACCAGGTCGGCACCCATGTCGGCCGCCTTGGTGTAGATCCCGCCGCCCAGTTGGGCGAAGAGGGCCACGAAGCTGGCGCCGAAGCCGAAGCCGACGATCAGGAAGGGTGCTTTGTCAGGAGAGACCAGCCCGCCGTAGGCGTAGAAGATGCCCGCTACGCCCAGCAGGCTCATGGCGATGACCAGAAAACCGGAGACTGCGCCGCCCCGCATGGAGACCGTGATCGCCTCCTGGAGGCTACGCTGAGCTGCGGCCGCCGTCCGAACGTTGGACTTCACGGCAACGTACATACCGATGAAACCGGCCAAGCCCGAGCAACCGGCGCCCACCAGGAAGGCAATGGCCGTCCTGATGCCCAACTCGGTGTTGTTCTCAACCCAGCCGATGAGCACCCCGATCAGCACCGAGGTAACCAGCGCGAGGAGCATGATGGTACGGTACTGCCTCTTGAGGAAGGCCATAGCTCCCTCGAAGATGGCGCCGGCGACGGCCCGCATAGCATCGTTGCCCGTATCGCGGCGCAGAACGTCCCACGCGAGATAAAACGCGAACAGGATCGTCACCAGGCCTGCAACCGGAACTATCCAGACCAAGTTCATGACGCTACGAGACCCCTCCCCTTATAGAATGAGCTTGAGTCCGACTCCACGTCAGACAAACCACACGCAACACAAATGGGCGGGACTCGACCGCCCCGTCCAATAACCGGCAGCCCGCCGATCGCTCGCACCGCCTGGCTGCCTGGCTCTGTATAAGATGCCGCCATGGTAGCACAAACACCCGGATGTATGCCACTCACCTTGTACTCGTTCGCTAGGGCCTTTTCAGAGTCATCGGATGATGACGAGGGAATGAACAGAGACTGCCTGTGCACGCCCAGTTAGAGTGTATTTGTCTAATTGGCGTAGCAGGCTAGCCTACGCAGGTAGAGGCGGGACATTGCGAGATAGATCCAGGCTTCGGTGGTCTCGAGGAGTTCCTCGTAGTCGCGTACGAGCCGGCGGCACTTCAGTAGCCATGCGAAGCTGCGCTCTACAACCCACCTGCGAGCAGCTACTACGAAGCCCACTTGGTTCTCCAGCTTGCGTACCACCTCCAGGACGACCTGGAGTTTCTCCTTTGCCCAGTCCACCAAGCCGCCCTGGTAGCCCCTATCTGCCCACACGTTGGCCAGCCGTGGGTGCTCCGCCTTGGCCGCGTCCAGCACGTCCATCCCGCCGTCCGGATCCTGTACGTCAGCACTGCTCACAAACAGCTCCGTCAGTCGCCCCTCGGTGTCTACCAGCAGGTGACGCTTGCGCCCAACGGTCCGCTTGGCCCCGTCATAGCCTCGGGGCCCTCCCCGTTCGCTGGTATGCACCGTCTGGCTGTCCAGGACGCCCGCGCTCGGTTCCGGGTCGCGGCCGGCTCGTCGCCGGTCGGCCGCAAACAACGCGTCGTGGATCCGTTTCCAGGTCCCGTCCATCGTCCAATCCCGGAAGTAGTCGTATACCGTCCCCTTGGGGGGTAGATCGTGGGGCATAGCATCCCAGGCAATGCCGTTGCGCAGCACATACAAGATAGCGTTGATGATCTCCCGATAGCTGTGGATCCGCGGCTGGCCTCGGGTCCGTTTGACCGGCAGCAACGGCTCCAGCAGGGCCCACTCGGCACCGGTCAGGTCGCTCGGGTAGGCCCTACGCTCGGGTTTCGGCTCGGCAGAAGGTTTCACGTAGGGCATGGTTCACCTCGTAGAATGACGGCCCTATATGTTACCCGACGAGCCATAATTAGTCAAATACACTCTTAGCCCCAGCCCATCCAGCACCTCGGGGCGTAGCTTCGCAAACCGGCTGATGTCGCTCATAGATCTGGCTCCCCCCATGAGAGCGAGGACGGCAAGGCTGTCGTAGGTTCGGTGCTCATTGCCGTCCACCTCCCTCGTGCAGGGTCTCTCCGAGAGCCGGCGCTCCAGCATCTGGCTCAAGAGCCACAGCAGCCTCTTGCACTGGGACGGCGGTAGCTGCTCCCACAGGCTGATCTCCTGCCCCGTCGTGGGCGGGGGGGGAAGTACGGTGACTGGTCCTGGCACTGTGGCGAACCTCCCTCTCGCCGGTAGACCTGGCCCGCTTGGATCCTCCCTACCACTGCCAGAAGCCCGAGCAGCCCCTCTATCCGTATGACCGGACGATGGGGTGCGAGCGCAATCTCTGTTCCCTCACGGGCATTGTGTATGGGTCTTTGATTGAGCCTTGAGATGGATCACCAGTTGCCTCTTCGATGGCGTCAATGGAGTTAACGATCGCCTCGAACAACGGGAGCAGAACTCGGTTCTTCGGAAGGCTGATGTTCCTGACTCTGCCGATGACGTTCGCTTGCACTGTGGCAACTCCTATCACGAAGTGGCATGATCGGGCTCTGGGCGCGCAGCTCGGTTGGTACGCAGGCGTGGCCGGCGAGAAGGCCAGCCGCTATAGCCCGAGCGTCGGCGGCGCAAAGACAGCTAGCTCCGAGAACTCAATCGGCTGCAGCTTCTTGAATTCGCTCTCGGGGACCTTCAGGTAGCGCCAGTCGGTGCCGGTGAGGAGCGTCGCGTTCTCACACCAGATCTGCGCGGCGCGGTCCTTGTGGGCGACATCCACATCCTCGCGGCCCTTGGTTTCCGCGAGGTAGTGGGTGCCGTCGGTCAGGCGGGCGACGAAGTCGGGCTCGTAATAGCGGAGGTTGCCCACGGCGTCGGTGTACTCGATGGCGAAGCCGAACTGCTCGGGGAGCTTGGCAAAGGCGGCAACGTCGGGGGCGTCCTTCAGGAACCTGGCAAAGTCGTACTCGAACTGGTTCTCGCATGGGACGAGGTTGAACATAGTGTCCGGCGCCTCTAGGGTCTTGCGCGAGTACGGGAAGGGTGGAGTCTCGGAGAGCTTCCGGTCGGCGCGCACAAGCTGGGGCGAGAGCTCCTCCACCACGAGGCTGCGCAGAGCGGCAACGAAGGTCTTGACGGTGACGTAGTGGGCGACGTTGGATGAGATGGCCCTGATTATGGCAGGGTCGTCCAGGTTGACCTCAGCGCCGAAGGCCCTGGTCTGGAGGAACTCCCGGACCTTGGGGACCAGGGCGGCGAACTGGGACGGGAGCTTCACGTCCTGGGCGATCCGCTTGGCGTAGTATGAGATCACCTCCTGGGAGGTCTGGGGCTGTGGCACGGTGTAGTCGCGCTCAATGACCTTCTGGAGTGTGACGATATCGTAGCCCTCGTAGTGGAATGCCTGGGCGGCCGCATCGCCCTCTTTGCGCGGAAGGGGCGGGGTGTTGAAGGCAGCCACGTCCAGGGTGGCGATCTCCTCGGCCAGGGTCCTCTTGCGGGCGAGGATGGGAGTCAGGACCGGGACGGCGATGTCCTTGTCCAGCTTGTCGGGGTCGGGCTTGATGGTTACGATGACGAGCCTGTCCTTGCCGACGTCGAAGGTGTCGAGCTCGATGTCCTCCTCTCTTTCCAGCTGCTCCACGAACTCCAGAAAAGCCTTGTTGCCGATCACATCCACCCGTTCCAGGTAGTCGGCGGAGAGCTCGCGGAACATCTTGCGAAGACCGCGGCCGATAGTCTGTTCTGGAAGGATGTTGGCCCTGGCGGAGTAGGGGCGGAGGCCGACAACGACGGTGACGTTCTGAACGTCCCAGCCCTCGCGGAGCATCAGGACGCTGACGATAGCGTTGACAGGGCAGGTCTCGTCGTCCACCCGGCGGGCGGCCTCGCGGGCCCTGTCCAGGTCCTTCTTGGAGACCTCACCACTGTTATCGGTGTGAATCACGAGGGTGCGCTCGCCGGTGAGCTCAGAGGGGTACTTGGTGCGGAGATAGTCGGCGACGTCGTCCGCCTCGGCGGTGGAGTTCATCATGACGAAGAGGATCGGCCTCTTGCCGAGGGGCGCGAGCTGGTCGTGATACTCACGCCAGCGCTCCACGCCGGTCGTGAGGAAGGGCTGGTAGCGAACGCTGGCGATATCTGAGGGGCGCTCCTGTATGCCGGTGGTCACGCCCTTCATGGGACGCTTGACGATTCCGTCGATGATGGCCTGCTTGAGCGGGTAGTCGTAGACGATCCAGGAGAAGAGGGCGCCCTTGCTGTGGCGGGGCGTGGCCGAGAAATCGAGCTG
>DAHVXI010000057.1:0-25059 GCA_027356795.1 Chloroflexota bacterium
CCAGGAGGCAGTGGCCGCGATGGAGCAGGGGAGCAGGGAGGTGGAGTTCGGCTCCCAGCTGGCCGAGGAGGCCGGAAGCGCCCTCAAGAACATCCTGGCCGCCGTGCAGTCGGCCACCCAACAGGTATCCCAGATCGCCTCAGCCGTCTCCGAGATGGAGACTGCCTCCCGGCAGGTGGTCGACGTCATGGACGCGGTCTCCTCCATAGTCGAGCAATCCACGACGGCCGCGGAGGAGATGTCCGGCTCCGGCCGGCGGGTGAGCCTCGCCATCCAAAAGGTAGCGGCCGTCACCGAGGAGACCAGCGCCGCGGCCGAGGAGGTGAGCGCATACACCGAGGAGATGAGCTCCCAGGTGGAGGAGGTCGTCGCCCAGGCTCAGACCCTGGCCCAAATGGCCGAGCAGCTTCAGGCCGCCGTGGCCCGGTTCCAGTTGGAGCGTGGGGCCGAGGTGGTCATGAGGCGGCGCAAGGACGACTGGGACAACGGGCTCGAGCGGCAGCCAGAGGCGCAGGAAGAGACCGCGCCCGCGGGATAGGCCCCCGCGGCCGGCCCCGCAGGCGCGGTCTCTTCCTTTCTCAGGCCGAGGCTTTGTGCTTCGCCAGCGCCAGCAGCCGCTGGGCGGCGTCCTCCACGTCCATGGGCATTCCCAGGTCCACGCCGGCCTCCAGCAGCCGCTGGAACAGCAGCGTCAGTGTGGGTGGCTCGATGGAGGACTCCCGCAGCAGCCCCGGACGGGAGAACACCTCCTCCGGCGTCCCGCTGGCGACGATGTGGCCGCCATCAACCAACAGGTACACCGTGTCCGCAAGCACCGGCAGCAGGTCCACGTGGTGGGTGGTGACGATGATGGTGAGACCCCTCTCCCGATGAAGTTCCGTCAGGAGGGCCACCAGCTCGCCCCTCGAGCGTGGGTCCAGCCCCTCGAAGGGCTCGTCCAGCACCAGCAGATCCGGATCGGTCACCAGGGCCCCTGCCAGCGCTACCTTCCGCTTCTCCCCGCCCGACAGGTAGTGGGGAACCTTGTCGGCCAGATGCAGCACCCCTAGCCGCTTCATGGACCTGTAGGCCATAGCGCGACTCTGCTCCTCGCCGTGGCCGGCGTTCCGAGCACCGAAGGCCACGTCGTCGGCCACCGTGGGGCCCAACAGCTGCTCGTCCACGTCCTGGAGCAGGACACCGAGCCGGGGCTGGATCGCCCCGAACTCCCGCGCCGGGTCGTGGCCCAGCACCACCACCTCACCCTCGGTAGGTCGCAGCAACCCCAGCAGATGGTTCAGCAGGGTGCTCTTTCCGGCTCCGTTAGGACCCAGGATCACCACCTTCTCGCCCCTGTGGGCGACGAAATCGAGCCCGCACAGGCTGACCTCGGTCCCGTCGGGGTAGACGTGCCGGACGCAGCTGACCCGGGCCACCTCATCATCCGACCGCCGGCCGCTGACTGCTGAGTGCTGACTGCTTTGCATGATTCCTCGGTTCCGCGTTCTCGATTCTGAGTCGTGAATCCTGAGCCCTGAGTCCTGCCCTTCCCCCGGTGCCCTGTGCGCTGTGTCTCGTGTCTTCTGAGCGACCAGAGTCACCCCCGCCACCACAGCCGCACTCACCAGGACCAGCCCGTTGGACGAGGCCCACAGGGCAGGCGACAGGGCGGCCAGCAGCGCCAGTCCCAGGGCGGCCACGCCCGCCGCCAGGGGAAACAGGTCGTTTCCCGACATGGTGTGCCATCGGGAGCCGGTCACCAGTCTGCCCCGGTAACCCCGAATCCGCAGCACTGCGTACAGCTTCTCCGACAGGTCCACCGCCCGCACGAGCAGCATGCCCAGCGCGCGGCTGAGATTGCCCAGGTTGGAGGCGAACTGTCGCGGCCGCATCCCGCCCCGCAGCCGCAGCGCCGTCAGCATCCGGCCCATCTCCCGAAGGAGGATGAAGAAGGATCGATAGGTGACGAACAGCCCATCGCCCAACAGTCCTGGGGTGACGCGCCCCAGCGCCGCGAAGAGGTCGGGATAGGGCGTGGTGGCGATCAGCAGCACCATCGCCTGGGCCGCCGTCAGGGTCTTCAACAGGATCAAGGCGGGCGTCGCCAGCCCGCCATTCCACCGGCTCGCCACGAACAACAGAGCGAAGAGGGTGGGATAGGCGGCTATGCTGAAGAGGCGTCGAGCCGGAAGACGGCTGGCAAACACCCCGGCCGCCAGCAACAGATAGATGGCCAGCAGCAGGAAGGGGCTGGAGGCCATCACGGTGGCAGCCACGAAGGCGAGCGCCGCCAGCCCCTTGCCCAGTGCCGAAGAACGATGGAGGAAGCTATTTCCACTGTTGGCCCAGTAGTCGATGGCCGCGATGTCCATGTTGGTTACCCCGGCCGCCCCTCTTGGTGCTGCGGCTGATCCCCCGATGGCAGTCCGCCACCCCGACCGTCGTACGGCTCACTCTTCCTCAGAGGTCCAACCGAGGTGGCCACGGCTGCCCGCTCCCGGGAGACCAGGTCGGGGCGCACCCGATGGACGAACCCCACGATGGCCCCCGTGAGGAGGGCCTCCAACACCCAGCCTATCAGGGCCAGGGCGAACACCAGCTTCGCGAAAGCGGGCAGGTCGAGCGCAGGGGCCGAGGAGGCGACCTCGTTTCCGGCCTCCACAGCCGCCAGCTCCGAGGAGAGGAAGCCGTGCTCGAAGGGATTGCGGAAGGTCAGGCTCTCCGGGCCGACGGCCACGTGGGTCGAGGGGTCCAGGTTGGAGAGGCCGACTATGCCGATCATCAGCGTCGTGCTCAGCATCAACGTCAGGGCCGTCGCCACGCCGGCCGCCACGGCGGGAGAGCGTTGCCTCCGCCTGAGCAGGGACCACAGCCCCCGGAACAGATAGTAGCCCAGGGCGGCCTCGGCCCCTACCACCAGGGTGTTCAGCCCCACCACGGTGATGCCCCCGTGGCCGAAGAGTGCCAGGATCAGGTTCACCACCATGGCCGCCAGGAAGCCAAGAGCCGGCCCCAGGACGATGCCGGCCAGCACCGAGAGGTTGGTGTGATAGGCGATGGGCACGATCTCGGTGGACATACCCACCAGCATGACGGCCGCCATGACCCCCAGCAGGGGAAGCTGGCGTCCGCGTTCCACTTTGCCCAGACGGCGGGAAACCAGTAGGAGGATGGCCCCAACCAGAAGCCACCCCAGAGCTACGAGCCAGAGGGGAAGCACCCCATCGGGAATGTGCAGATGGGACATAGTCGTCAGTTATCCTTTGTTTGGCACGCCTGGCAGAGACCGTAGTACTCCAGGCGATGGCCCTGAAGGCGAAAGCCCGCCACGAGGGTGTCCTGCCCCGCTTCCGAGTTGAGAGGACAGCCAGGAAGGTCCAGCACCAACCCGCATCGCGAACAGATGGCGTGGTGGTGGTGGCCCCGAGGACAGAGAACGTAACCGTGGCCGCCCTCGGGCCGGTGGACGCGACCGATCACGCCCAGATCCACCAGCACGTCCAGGGTGCGGAACACGGTGGCCCGGCCGACCGAGCGGTCGGCAGCGAACACCTCGGCAACCAGCTCCGCCCCCGTGAAGTGTCGGTCCTTGCCCAGCACCGTCTCGATCACCGTGCGTCGGGCAGCGGTCACCTTGTACCCGGCCTGTTGCAGGGACCCCAACACCTGAGGCATCGTCGGTTCCGAGCCGTTCACCATCCCTCCACCTAATTGATACGATGTCTCAATTATCTGCCTGGGGGCAGCTTCTGTCAAGCCATCCCCGAAAACCAGTAGGGGCGGCCACCGCCCCCCTACACTCCCCCCCGATCTTATCTCGCCTGCCCGCCCCAGGGTGGTAGCGTTTCGTCCCAGTCCAGGGCGTTATACTTCTTCAGCACTCTCAGCAGCTCCTCGACGTCGATGGCATCCCGGACGTTGCCGTCCCGGCCGACCACCGTGGTCGCCCGCAGCACCGAGTTGATGACGGCCTCCTCGGTGGCCTCCACCGTCGCCAGAAAGAGGGGCGACATGGAGTCGTTGCTCACCACCCTGCCGTCCAGCGGACGGTCGGCCCCGTGGGGGATGCGGTGGGCGATGGAGAAGGCGAGGAAGAAGTCGCCCGAGGCGTTGCTACTGTAGAAGCCGGTGCGGGCCAGCCCCAACTCCACCCGCTTGGCGATCCGCTCCAGCTGCAGCTGCTCCCCGTCCCGCCTCCTACGCTCCCCTCCTCCACCGTTCCCGACTGGGCGTTGGCGATGGCCTGGAAGACGTGTTCCTTCCTCACGTGGCGGCCCTGGATGTCGTTCAGGAAGCCGTCGTGGACCTCCCCCACCACGGGGCTGAAGGTGCCGGTCTTGATGCCGATGTCCCTCGCCCGCGGCCTCGCCCCAAGGGATGATCCTCCCATAGCGTAACCCCCTTCTATCCCAGACGCCGCCACTGCTCGAGGCGGCGTGACCATTATGGGCGCCGCCTCACCGGTGTCAATTCGGCTTCTGGGATCCCCTTCGGGAGGGGGAGGAGGAGGAGGCCGCAGTCGGGAGTCTGTGGGAGGGTTATCCGAGCGCCGTCTCCTCCAGCGGGAGGCTGAAATGGAATGCCGAGCCCCGACCCACCTGGCTGTCGACCCATATTCGACCGCCGTGGGCCTCGACGATCCCTGCACATATGTAGAGGCCGAGTCCGGCCCCTTCTCGGTGGCTTTCACCGACGTTGCTGGCCTTGCAGAAGGGGGAGAATACCGAGACGTGCTGGTCGGCCGGGATGCCGATCCCTTGGTCGCGAACGGTGACGACGGCCATCGTTGGCTCGCGCTTTGTGGAGGACTTCCCCCCCGGTCCCGCCTCCGTTTCCAGCTCGGCCGGCACCGCCCGCCTCACCCGCACCGTCACCAATCCGCCGTTGGGAGAGTAGTTGACCGCATTGGCCAGCAGGTTGGTCAACAGCTGCTCTATGCGGGTCCGGTCCCACATTCCGATCAGCTGTACCGCCGGCACCTCGACCCTCAGCCGGTATTTCGAGTGCTCGCCACCGATCCCCTCGAAGCGCTCGACCACGCTCGCCACCAGCGAGTTGAGGTTGGTTCGCTCTCTCCGCAGATCCATCCGGGTCGTCGCGATGGAGAAGGCGTCCGACATATCCCGAATCAGTCCGGCCAGCAGGTCGACGTGCTGGGACATCGCCTCCAGGTTTCGCTCCACGCGAGACACGCCCTCCGGCTTCCCCTTCTCCAACACCCTTACGCTGACCTGAGCCAGCGCCTTCAGCCGAGCAAGGGCGTTCTGCAGTTCGTGGAAGGCCATGGAGGTAAACGCCTCCCTGGCGTTGAGCGCCTCCGCCAGCTGTCTGTGCCTTCCTGCCGTTTCGATGGCTGCTGAAACCAGCCCCGCAAACCGAACGGCCAGCAGGAGATCCCGGGCATCCAGTCGCCTTTGGGAACCGCCCACGCACACCAGAGAGCCCAGGCGCCTGGTTTCCACCACCAGAGGAACCACCAGCACGGAAGACAGCCCCATGCTCGAGAGGGTTTGCACGGCATCCCGCGGGAGGGCGAGGGACCCATCGCCCAGGTCCGGCGCCAGGAGTGGCCGCCCCTCGCTCAGAGCCTTGCCGATCTCCCCCAACCGCTCGCGTGGATCCCCGCTCAGCAGCTGCCGGAGCGCTTGTGCAACGGAGGGATCCGCGTGGTGGACCGCGGCGACCTCGCTGCGACCGGGGTCATCGTGGGAATCCAGGTACAGGGCACACGCCTCGCCCAGCTCCCCCGAGCCGAGCAGCGCTATCCTCCGATGCAGCTCCTCCACGGTCCCAGCGGGCCTGAACAGTCCACCGGCCTCTGCCAGTAGCCGCGATCTATCGAGCGGTGTGTCCAGCCCCAACAGCTTCTCTCGGAGCTCCCGCCCCGCCAGCGCTATTCGCTGTGCGGCGCCGGCCTGCCCACCTCGGTCGCCACCGAAGAGGGGGCTACTCGGAGCGTACTCTCGACCCTCCTCGGACTCACCCTCCGGCGTGCGTTTGAGGTAGACAGCGATCTCGCAGCCCCTGTCCCTCGCGGCGACATGGCTCCTGTGCACCACCCTGGCGTAGCCAAAGTTGCGGACCGCGATACTGCCGAAGAGTGAATGGGTAAGGAGGCACAGACTCGGTGCGGCCGGCATGGAGTCGGCAAAGGGGCAGCGGGTGACCCCGATAACCACCTTTTCGGCATCAGCACCCGCGAGGGACGCGCCGCCTCCCATCCTATCGTACAGTTCCGCGATCATGTAGCCGTACTTGGCAGGAGTCAGCGGCACCCACACGTCCCACCTTTTCCGGTAGAACTCCTCGACCTCCGCCCCCGCCAGAAGCCCAAGGGCGTTCATGTAGGCTGCGGTCGCTGCCGGGCCGAGGGCGACCTCGCCGAGAGCCGCGGCCCTGCCGAGGAGGTTGCACGGGAAGCCATAGTCGAATCGGACAGCCGGGTTACTTCGTTTGGGAGGAGACAACTCCAGCCAGACCTCCTTGCCGGCTTCACGCTCCATCAGAGGGTCCTGGCCGATGCCCATGGGCGCAGCCACTCCGGCCGGCGAGCTCCTCCTGGGCAAGGGGCTTCCCCTCCCTGCCGTGAGGGTGAGCCTCCTGTCGCGGTCGCTGCGAGCGGTGGCCCTCTCCTGAAGCTTCGAAGCGGAGTCTACTCGTAGGCTTGCATCCTTCCCGCCCTGGATAGCACGTACTTCAGTTGACTCACCAGATCAGCCGGGTCGAAGGGCTTGGTTATGAAGCCCTGCACCCCCTTGTCGGCAATCTCCTCCACTTCCTCGAAGTGAGACGCGGTCACCACCACCACCGGGACCCCTCGCCACCTGGGATCGCACCGGAGCAGCGTCGCAAGGCGGAAGCCCGACAACCTGGGAAGTTCGAGATCGAGCACCACGGCATCGCAATTCGCCGTGTCGAGAAGCCGGCAGGCCTCCACGCCATCCCGGGCCGGGACAACGTGATACCCCGCTTGCTCCAGGTTAACCTGCATGATGTCGAGCATCTCGGGTTCGTCCTCCACCACTACCACCCGTGATCCTTCCATCATCTCCTCCGCCCCAACCGTCTCCCGCCACCCTCACGCCGGCTGCCCTGGCGGCGGCGAGCCAGCTTCATCGTCTAGCCAAGGGCCGGTCGTGCCGCAGTCGAGGCCCGGGCGAAGCGGGTTGATTGCGCCGCGCCGGGTGCCGTGGCACCCGGAAACCCGGACTCACTGCGTACGTATTGTACTGCAATCACATAAATGCAATGCTCAATTTTCATAAATACTATGTTACTAGCGGCTATCTTCATTCATTGCACAACATTACCAAAATTGCTGAATCTACAGCATTCTTCCTGGTATAATGCTCACGCCAGATCGTGCTGAGACGCGAGCCTCGACAGGGGAAGGGCGGCAAGGGTGGGCCTGTCGGAGCCAAGTCGTCCCCGCGGGCCGCGGTCCTTACTCCTGTCAGATCGAAGGAGATCCTGGAGAGAAGGTGAAGATACTGGTAGTGGATGACGACCCGGAGGTCGCGGAGGTGATCACTCTGGGCTTCAACCTTCACTGGCGGGAGGTTGAGGTCCTCAAGGCCCAGGACGGCAAGAAGGCCCTGGAGATGGTCGAGCAGGAGCACCCCGACCTGGTGCTGCTGGACATCGCCTTGCAGGGCATGGATGGCCACGAGACCTTGCGTCAGCTCCGCGAGTTCTCCGACGTGCCGGTGATCATACTAACGGCCCGGTACGGCATCCTGGACAAGCTGAAGGGACTCGAGCTAGGTGCCGACGACTACATTACCAAGCCCTTCGATCACCTGGAGCTTCAGGCCAGAACGAAGGCCCTGATGCGACGGCTCGACATGCCCCGGCCCATCAGCCGGGCACCCTCCTTCCAGTGCGGGGGACTGTCGATAGACTTCGCCGGCCGGCAGGTGCGAGTGAGGGGCGACCTCGTTGCCCTCACGTCCATCGAGTACAAGCTGCTGTACCACCTGGTGCGCAACACAGGGCGGGTGCTGCCCCACAAGATGCTCATCGCCAGGCTCTGGGGAGATGAGCACGTGGACGAGATCAACTACCTGCGAGTGTACATCTGGCGGTTGCGGCAGAAGCTCGAGGACGATCCGGAGCGACCTCGGTACATCCTGACCGAACATGGCGTAGGGTACCGCTTCCAGGAGACCCCGTAGGTCGTTCCGAGAGAACCATTACACCCCCCAGCCGGCAACCGACAGTGTGGGCAGCGCAAAGCTGAAGCTGCTTCCCCTACCCACTTCGCTCTCCACCCAGATGCGCCCGCCATGGACTTCCACCAGCCCCTTCGCGATGTAGAGGCCCAGCCCGAGACCCTCGTGATGCTCGCGCGCATGGCGCGTCCTGCTAAACCGCTTGAACAGGTCGGGCAATTCCTCCTGAGGAATGCCCGCCCCGTGGTCCGACACCGAGGTGATGACCTCGCCGTTCCCCTCTGCCAGAGTCACCGTGACCTCGGCGCCCGAATCGGAGTACTTGAGGGCATTGGTGAGCAGGTTCATCAGGATGCGCTCCAGCCGGTCCGGGTCCGCCGAAACCAGTGGCAAGCCGTCGGGCGCCTCCACCCGGATCCGATCGGCGTCCACCACTCCCGTCAGCCGCTCTGTCAGGTCGAGGACGAAGAAGCGAAGGTCCACTGGCCTACGTTGCAGCTTCAGATGCCCCGATTCCAGCCGCGATGCGTCGGCCAGATCCTGGATCATCGCGTTCATCCTGCGGGCCCCGGTGACGACGGCATCGGCGTTCTTGCACACCTGGTCCACCTTGTCTGGCGACAGCTGGATCAACTGGGCCCGCCCCTGGATGATGGTCAGCGGGGATCGCAGATCGTGGGAGATGGTGTGAAGGTATTCCTCTCGCAGCTCTTCTCGAGCCCGTACTTCCTCGGCCATCAGGTTGAGAGCATCGGCCAGCTCCCGGATCTCGGTTGGCCCGGCAACCTCCGTCTGGTGGCTGGACTCACCCCGGGCGATGGACTGCACGCGCTCCCTCAGTTGACGTATCGGGACGGCGAGGTTTCGACCGACGGCCAGCAGCCCCAGCGCGCCCATCCCTGTCGCAGCGATGAGGATCACGGCGTCGCGATAGAGATCTCCAAGAACCGGAGCCACCGCCTCCTCCTTCGGGGAGCTGGCCCAGGCTGCCCAGCCGATGGAACGGACGGGCGCCTGGGCGATCAGCTGTTCCCTCCCGTCGATGACCCCACTGGCGGTGCGGACGTCACCCTCCTCAGGCACAGCAGACGCAAGGGCAGAAGCGACCTCAGCCCGGTAGCGTTGCTCCCAAGCCGGTTCGGCCTCGGGGAAGCGGCAGACCAGCCGGCCTTGCCCGTCGACGATGGCGGCGGCTCCCCGTCCCCCTCGCTCCACCTCGAGCTCCATGCCGAGCCGCCTGGGGTCCACCGATGCGACCACGATCCCCCGCAGGGTGCCTGCTTCGTCGCGGATCCCTCGGGCGATGGCGAAAGCGGGTTCCCCGGCGCCCCCCTCCTGCAAGAGATCGCTGACGGCCCATTCCCGCCCTTGGACGATCTTCTGCAGGTAGCTCTGATCGTCGAGGTCTCGGCCCACGATCCGGGGTTCGCTAGAAGAAACCACCAGGCCCTGCGGATCCAGGTAGCTGTAGTAGCGAATGGAGGGGTGCGAGCCGGCACTCCGCGCGAGAAGCTGCTTCATCTCCTGTGAGGGCGGAGACCGCGGCGGCGAAAGGGCTAACCCGAGGGCCAACTCCTGGTGGAGGATGTCGTGCGCGTAAGCGTCGAAGGCCCCGGCCAACGACCTGGCCCGCTCGAGGTCTGACTGCAGCACTTGCGCACGCCGGTCCTCGATCCGGTCGCAGGAAATGAACGCTAGGGCCGCCAGCATCGAAGCGAATAGAGCGAGCAGGGCGGTGACCAGACTGCCCTGTATGCTGCGCGTGGACAGCGTGCTGATTCTGAGTCTTTTCATCTCGATCACCCCCTCCATTCCCCAGACTGCCACCTCCGGCAACCCATGAAGGGCGTAGGGACTCAATCGAGGCGTTCATAGCCTAGAGATAGTGATGCGCCAGCGCAAAGCCGGTCAGCTTCTCTCGAAAAGACCGATACCCCGAAGCTGCAGAAGCCGTGCTCGTCCGGCGGCGAGAGATGAACGAGGGCCACGTCGATGGGCAACTGGCCCCGAAGGATCCCGGGGATCTCCGACAGCCAGGCTGGGGTGAAATCGGCCAGT
This sequence comes from Chloroflexota bacterium, assembly GCA_027356795.1. Taxonomy (GTDB): domain Bacteria; phylum Chloroflexota; class UBA6077; order UBA6077; family UBA6077; genus JAJYNT01. The sequence goes on from DAHVXI010000057.1 coordinate 10,209, forward strand.
CCGCAGTTCACTGCCCAACGGGCGTTGGGGCCGATGAAGAAGGCGTTGTGGCGCAGCCGTCCCTGGTACTCGGGCTTGCAGTACTCTGCTTTCCCTCCGGAGTGAGTGTGGACGATCTCCACATCCCTCAGATGCGGCCCCCGGCGCACCAGCGCCGCCTCCAGGGTCTGGGGAACGCCGCAGCCCCCTTGCAGAAAGACGCGGTGGCCAGAGCTGATTACCCTCACCGCCTCGTCGGCACTGACCCTCTTGCTCCGGTAGTCCATCTGGCAGTCCATCAGCCACCCCCAGTTCAGCCCGAAGTCAGGGTCTACCGGCTCCCTGCCGGAGACCGCCGCGGCACTTGGGGTCTTGCCCCTAGCGGAAACCCCGCTTCACCTCCTCCTCGAGGGCCTCGTAGAACTCCTGGAGCCACTGCTCGCGCTCCTCGCGGGTCATGTTCGGCTTCGGTTGAGCCAAGAGGCTCAGCCTCAGATAGCTCTTGAGACCTCGGGCCGGCCGACCATCGGCGGTGAACCGGCAGCTCAAGAACGGTGCACTCCCATGGTTCGAGGTCATCGCCCCCTCCACACGAGCGGTGGTGCCAAGGTCGGCGACCACCTGAAGCACTCCGCGGCCGATCCCGCCCATCGCAGAACCCATCTACCTGGGGCGGCCCAAGCAGGGCGGCACTACCCGTGCCGCGGTCTTGCCCTACTTCTTCCGCCGGGTTCCACTCTGCCCTCGCTTCGTCGCGCTTGGTCGACTACGACCGAGCTATCGCGCAAGCCGCCGCATCCAGCCGGCGCGAACAGGCCAGCTCAGTCTCGACTATTGCTCGAGAACCACCGGCAGTCGCTCTGATACGTCCCTATTCCTTCTTCCCCAGGTCAGGATCAGGATGCATAACAGCTTGGCATCCCCTTCCGTCATCCCGGCCGGGATCTCCCGTCCGGCCCTTCGAGTCCTCGAGAAAAGGGTGCCAGCCAGCAAGCCCCGTCGCCGTATGGGCGCGACCCAAACCCGGGCGAGGGGGACGGCCGGCAGTGCCGTGGAGTTCGGACCGGAAGTCGAGCAACTGGTACGACCTTTGCCTGACCCCATTCCCCTGTGCCGACACCCGGGCAGATCTGGCAGACAGCACACGGGAGACGATTCTTGGTACAGCCCCAATCGATATCCGTCGAGACCCTCGATCTTGGGGTCGATCCTTCCCAGGGCCTCAGCACCGAGGAGGCCGCCGCCCGCATCTCCCGCTACGGACCCAACCTGCTGGCCCCGCAGCAGGCCCGCTCCCTCTGGCGGCGGTTACTGCACCCCTTGACCGACCCGATGGTGATCATCCTGGCGGTGGCGGGGGGCCTCTTCATGGGTCTGGGCGAGATAATGGACGGCACCACCATGCTGCTCGCCACCATTCCCCTCATCGTGGTGGACCTGGTCCTGGAGCTCCGGGCTGAGAGAACGCTGGATCGGCTGCGTGAGATGGCCGCTCCTCGGGCTCTGGTGCGACGGGATGGACAGGAGACCTTCATCCCCGGTGGGGAGGTTGTTCCGGGCGACGTGGTCCTGATGAAAGAGGGCGAGATCGTTCCCGCCGACGGCGTGATCGAGTCGGAGTCGGGCTTCCAGGTCGACGAGTCGGCCCTCACCGGCGAGTCGCTTCCCGTGAGCAAGAAGGGCGTGGGGTGGCCCGCCCTCGGCCCGGTCCTGGAGGACCGGGATGCCAGGGTGTTCGCCGGCACCACCGTGCTGGCGGGCAGGTCGACGGTGATCGTGACCGCGACGGGCGCCAGGACGGAGTTTGGTGGGATAGGGACGCTGGTGGCGCAGGCAAGACCTCAGCCAACGCCCTTCGAGCGCTCCGTGCGGGGGCTGGTCCGCACCCTCTCAGTAGGGTCCATAGCCGTCTCCTTCGCCGTCGCAGGCATCGTGCTGCTGCGAGGGGCTGGATGGATCGAGGCCCTGCTGGCGGGGGTGAGCCTTGCCATCGCAGCGATCCCCGAGGAGTTCCCCATAATGTTCGCCATCTACCTCACCGTCGGGGCGTGGCGCATGGCCCGCCGCAACGCGCTGGTTCGCCGGCTGGCCGGAGTGGAGACCCTGGGCAGCACCACCGTGATCTGCACCGATAAGACGGGCACCCTCACTCAGGGCCGCCTCGCGGTCAGAGCCCTTCATGCGGACAACCAGCTCCAGATCCTGGATCATCCCACCGTTACCCCCGCGGTAGAGCTACTTCTGGAGGATGCTCTGCTGGCGTCCGAGCCCAATCCCTTCGATCCTCTCGACCAGGCCATCGCCGCCCTGGCGAAGGATTCTGGCATCGACCCCTCGGAGGTCTACGACCGCTGGACGATGGCTCAGGATTACCCCTTCGACCCGGCACGCAAGTACGTTACCCACGTGTGGCGTTCTCCGCGGGGCGACCTGCGTCTCTGCTCCAAGGGTTCCATCGAAGGGATCCTGGAGCTCTCGCTTCCCCCTGAGCCGGTGCGAGGGGCAATCCTCAGAGCCAACCAGGAGCTGGCCAGCATGGGCATGCGGGTCATCGCCGTGGCCGAAAAGGGGTTGGGCAAGCTGGCCGCGGAGCGCTGGGCCAACGAATCAGGGATGCGGCTGGTGGGGCTGATCGGCTTCGCCGACCCCTTGCGAGAAGGGGTCAGGGAAGCGGTTGCCGAGTGCCAGTCGGCAGGGGTGCGGGTGATCATGATCACCGGCGACCATCCGCTCACGGCCCACGCCATCGCCGAAGCGACCGGTCTGCGTCACGATGACCAGGAGATCATGACCGGCGCCGAGATAGAGCAGCTGGACGATCAGGGTCTGCGGCAGGCAGTGGCAAGGGTGGCGATCTTCGCCCGGGTGCAGCCGGCGCAGAAGTTCCGGATCGTGCAGGGCCTCAAGGCACTCAGGCAGGTGGTGGCGATGACGGGAGACGGGATCAACGACGCCCCAGCCCTTCGGGTGGCAGACATCGGCGTCGCCATGGGTCGCCGGGGCACCCAGGTAGCACGGGAGGCGGCCACCATGGTGCTGCTTGACGACAACTTCGGGACCATCGTGGAGGCGATCAAGGAGGGGCGCCGCGTCTTCGATAGCCTCCAGCGCTCCTTTCTCTACCTGATCATCTTCCACTTCCCGATCATCCTGGGAGCGCTGCTGATCCCACTCATAGGTGCGCCCCTGCTGCTGCTCCCCGCGACCATGGTGTGGCTGGAGATAATAGTCCATCCGACCGCGGCACTGGTGTTCGCGGCCGATCCCCCCGATTCGGACTTGATGGACCGACCGCCGCGGGACCCCAAAGAGCCCTTCTTTCCGCCCACCGCCACACGATGGATGGTTGTCGAGGGCACGACCATGGTGCTGGGTGTGCTGGCCGTCTATCTCGGGCTGCTCGCGACGGGGACACCCGCGGATCAGGCGCGGGGCGCCGCGATCGCTACCCTGATCATCGGGCAAACCCTTCTGGTGCTGCAGGCACGATCGACGAAACAGCCCTTCTGGCGTCTGGGCTTCCTCGGCAACAGGGTGCTGATCCCGGCCCTACTGGCCACCCTGGCTACTCTGGGTCTGTTCCTCTACCTGCCCCCCCTTGCCGCGGCAACCCAAATTGCCCCTCTTACAGCCTATCAATGGGTGATCGCCGCGGCCACCGCGCTGGTGACTACCCTGCCCCTCGAGCCGCTGAAGCTGAGACGATGAGCTGGCTCGACTTCAGTGCCTTCTCGTGAGGCGACCGAACCCTCCACCTACCTGCGCCCAGAGGGCCTGCGCCGCGCCGCGGCCGCCCGACCACCGATCCGAGAGCTCGCCGGCCGGGACGCGCACCGCCTCCATCAGCTGGTCCAGAACCCCGGCCCCTCGCGCCCGGTCCACCACCTGCTGGGTCACCACGTCCCCCTGGGCAACCAGAACGTCCCCCTCGGTGGTGAGCACCGTTCTTCCCGCCATCCGGCCCACGGCCAGCCGAGCGTACTGTTCCTCGAGGCCGTGGGACAGGGCGGCGGACGCCGCCTCGCCCGACGCCTGGATCAGATGGTTCAGCTTGCCCGCCGCCTTCGCCCTCTCCACGATCTCCTGGGTGATGGGCTCTCCCTCGAAGCAGATCACACCACCGGCGTCTTCGTTGGCCACGGCCCTGCTGGCCCGCATCCCGACGACCAGGTCCTGCTGCCGGGCCACTACGTCCGCAGCCACTCGCTCGATCTCAGCTGGGGGCAGCTCCAAGAGCTCGCCCGGAGGTGCCTCCAGCACCAGCGGCGGGCCCTCCTCCAGCTGAGCCCGGCGCTCCGTCACCGCCGACTCAGGCACGACCATGTACTCGGCTCCCATCGATCGGGGCGTGGAGGCCGGAATGGAGATCCTGCCGGAGATCACGTCCCGGAGGGGGCCGGCGGAAAGCTGATAGCGCTCGATCAGCCCGGAGCGCTCGTCCACCACCACGTCGGACACCGTGCCCACCGTCCTTCCCCCTTCGGTGAGCACCCGCAACCCCAGCAGCCTGAAGCTTCCTGCGCAGAGGGTCTGCAACGGCCACTGCTCGGGGATCGGCGCCACCGCCGCTTCGTCCTCGATCATCACCGCGTCGGGCCCGACCCGTCGCACCGATTCGAAGGGGACCTGCCTGGAGGGCTGTTGCTGGTTCGCCTCGGCCAGCAGGAGAGCCGATACAGCCCGACGGCTCGGATCGATCACCAGATCCCGTATCGTCCCCACCTTCGCCGCCTGGGCCAGGGTAACCACCGGCAGGCCTACGATTTCCCTGCCCGTCCTCATACCATCCACCTCCGCCCCAAGATGGCGCCATCTCGCTCCCCTCACCCTGGAAGGGCGGGGGGGTTGCACAGGGTGTGCCATTACTTGCCTATGCAGAAGTGGGAGAAGATACTCTCCAGCAAGTCCTCGGTGGCGGTTTCCCCGGTGATCTCTCCCAGGGCCTCCACCGCCGACCGGAGATCGGAGGCGGTGCAATCGGCGGGAAGACCGGTCTTGAGGCTCGCGAGGGCATCCCGCAGGTGGGATTCCGCCCGCACCAGGACCCCCTTGTGGCGGGGATTGGACACCAGCATCTCCTCGCTCTGGAGGACGCGGCCGGAGAACACGGCCCGCAGGACGGCCTCCTGGAGCGCCTCCAGCCCTCGACCGTCCAGGGTCGACGCCTCCACCACCGATGCTCCCTCCACCAGCGACTCCATATCCGCCCGGCTCAGCGCGGGGGACAGGTCGGCCTTGTTGGCCACCACTATCGTGGCCTTGCCGGCCGCCGTCGCGGCTATGGCCAGGTCCTCTTCCCACAACGGCGCCGAGCGGTCCACCACCATCAGGCAGAGGTCCGCCTCCTCGATAGCCCGGCGGCTGCGCTCGACCCCCAGCCTCTCCACCAGGTTGTCGGACTCCACGATCCCTGCCGTGTCCACAAGGCAGACTGGAACGCCGGAGAAGTTGGCCGTCTCCTCCAGGGTGTCACGGGTGGTGCCGGCTATCTCGGTGACGATGGCCCGATCGGTCCGCAGGAGGGCGTTCAGGAGGGAGGACTTGCCCACGTTGGGGCGGCCCACGATGGCGACCCGCACCCCCTGCCGGCAGACGATCCCCTGGTCGGCGGTGGACAGCAAGCCCTGGACGGAGTCCAGGCAGCGCTGCAGCGGCCCCTCCACCTCTTCCTCCGGGATGTCGTCCTCGGAGAAGTCGATGGTGGCCTCCAGGTAGGCCAGCAGCCTCACCAACTCCCCGCGCACTCCTCGGATCCGCTGAGAGAGCTGGCCGCTGAGCCCCTTGAGAGCCAGGGAGAGGCCCCGATCGGTCCTGGAGCGGATGACGTCCGCCACGGCCTCGGCCTGGGCCAGGTCGATCCGGCCGTTCAGGTAGGCCCGCAGGGTGAACTCCCCGGGCATGGCCGGCCGCGCCCCCGCCTGGAGGGTCGCCAGCAGCACCCGCTGGAGAGGCACCGGACCGCCGTGGCAGTGGATCTCGACGACGTCCTCCCGTGTGTAGGATCGGGGCGCCAGCATGCAGGTAGCCAGCACCTCGTCGATAGCGGCCCCGTTGGAGGGGTCCACGGCGTGGCCGTAGTAGACCCGGTGAGACTCGAAGGAAGCGTCAAGCCCCTTCGGGCTCGATGCCGGCCGGAAGATGCGCCGCAGGATGGCCTGGGCATCCCGGCCGCTGAGGCGGACGATGCCGATGCCCGCCTCCCCGACGGAGGTGGCTATGGCGGCGATGGTGTCGTCGTACATAGCTGGATTTTACCAGCAAACAGGGCGGATCAGCAGGGAGAAGATCGCCGGCAGCAGCCGAGGGAAGCCCTGCTTTCAGTCGATGAAGTCGCGGACATAGTGGGTTTTCCCGTCCTGGCCGGTGTAGGCGCCGATGCCGACCCTGTGGAGAGAGTCACTGTTGTGGCCGAAGTAGTTCCGGACGGACATGTCCCTGGCATGGTCCCGGGCCACCTGGCGCAGGCTTTCGCCCATTGTCACGGGCGGCACGCCGTTCTGCTGCCTGCTCTGGTTCACCATGTCAAGATCGGCCTGCTCCGCACGTCGCGTCGCGTCTTTCCTTGCAGAAGTTGACACCCGAGGCCTATAATGCCGCTTACTGCCCCAACGTCATTCCACTCGAGGAGGCATTCAATGAGGAAGAACCTCGTCAAGGAGAAGATCCAGCAAGGGAAGACGGTCCTCGGGCCGATCATGGGTTTCAACGCCCCCATCCTGGCGGAGATCTTCGCCTACGCCGGCTTCGACTTCGTGGTCTTCGACGCCGAGCACGGCCCCCTGAGCGTCGAGACCTGCGAGAACCTCGTGAGGACCGCCGAAGCCGCCGGCATCTCGCCCATCCTCCGGTGCAACCTGAACGTGCCCCAGGACATCCTCCGGTACGTTGACACCGGCGCCGTCGGGATCCACATACCACAGATCAACACAGCCCAGGACGCCCTGACCGCGGTGCGCTCGGTCAAGTTCCACCCTATGGGCCAGCGGGGGCTGGCGGGTACCAGGGCCCACTTCTACGGACTGCAGGGCCCCCTCAGCGAGCAGGTGAAGATCTCCAACCAGGAGAGCATGATCATAGGCCACATCGAGAACATCCAGGGGGTGCGCAACCTGCCCGAGCTGCTTGCGGTGGACGGGATCGACGTCTACTTCCTGGGCACCTCGGACCTCTCCCACTCCATGGGCATCCCGGCCCAGTTCGACCACCCGGATCTGCAGGCTGTGGTGGCCAAGGCGATGAAGGATATCACCGCCGCCGGCAAGAAGGTGGGGAACATCGCCCGCAACGGCGAGGAGGGCAAGAAGTACGTCGACATGGGGTCCAGCTACATCATCGTGGGGGCCGCCGGCCTCATCATGAACGGCGCGAAGCAGTTCCTCCAGAAGGCCCGCGCATAATAAGCCAGGACTGAGATAGACCCCATCCCCGGCCCCTCCCCGCAGCGGGGAGGGGAGAGGGGTGGGGTCCTGGAGGACTGAGAAGAGACTAACTCAGTCCTCAGCCTTCGTAGCTCGGACCTCGATCCGTTCGGGGTATGGCCGGACTTCGGCCGTACCCCGAAGCCTTTCTATCAGATCCTCGATCCCCACCCCCTGGCCGTCCCGCCAGTCGGGGCACAGGTCCCGCAGGGGGAGCAGGACGAACAGCCTCTCCCGCATCCTGGGGTGGGGAATGGTCAACAGATCCCCGGAGATCCGAACCCCCTCGTACAGGAGGACGTCCACGTCGATCTCCCGGGGACCCCAGCGGCGGGTGGGCGTCCGCCCGACCGACCGCTCCACCTCCTTAGCGGCGGCCAGCAACTCCTCTGGCGACAGGGTGGTGGAGAGCTCCACAACGCTGTTGAGGAACCAGGGCTGGTCGCGCACCCCCACCGGCTCGGTCTCGCACACCCCGGCAACCCGCAGGACCGATATCCCCTGCGCGCTGGAGAGGAGAGCCACGGCCTCCCGCAGGTGGCCCAACCGGTCACCGACGTTGGCGCCCAGGGCCAGATAGGCCTTCTGCGCCGTCATCCCTTGCGGCCCGTGACGATGGCCATGAACTCGGCCCTGGTGGCCGGCTTGGTGCGGAAGATCCCCCGGCTGGCCGAGGTCACCACCTTGCTCCCGGGCTTCTTGATGCCCCGCATGGTCATGCAAAGGTGCTCGGCCTCCATGATGACGCCGACGCCGTGGGGCTTCACCACCTCCATGATGGCGTCCGCGATCTGGCTGGTGAGCCGCTCCTGGACCTGCGGCCTGCGAGCGAACAGCTCCACAGCTCTCGCCAGCTTGCTGATCCCCACCACCCGCCCCTTGGGGATGTAGCCCACGTGGGCCACACCGTGGAAGGGCAGCAGATGGTGCTCGCACATGGAGAAGAAGGGGATGTCCCGCACTACCACCATCTCCTCGTGGCCCTCCTCGAATCCGACCGATAGGATGTCCCGGGGGTCCTGGTCCATGCCGGCGAAGACCTCCCGATACATCTCGGCGATCCGCCTCGGCGTTCCCTCCAGACCCTCCCTGGTCGGGTTCTCCCCTATGGCCCGCAGCAGGTCGCGAACCGCCTTCTCCACAGCGTCGTTATCAACCACTTTGTACACCCCATTCGTGCCGTTTGGGCGAGGCCGACTTCGGCTCGGATGCCGACTCCACTTTCTAAACAAAGCAGCGACCCTTTGGGCCGCTGAGGGTGAGGGCGGCCGATAGCCGCCGGTGGAGTCGCGCCTCTGGTGGAATTCTATGACAAGGCGGGTCGGGCCGCAAGCCGGCCTACTCGCCCAGGACGACGTTGTCGATCAGGCGGGTCTTGCCCACCCGCGCCGCCAGCGCCACCAGGGCCCGCCCCTCGATGTGGTCCAGCTCCTCCAGGGATCCGGGATCGGAGACGGTAACGTAGTCGGCCTTCACACCCGGCTCCGCCTCCAGCATCGCCCTCATGGCCGAACGGATTTCCTGGGCGTTCCGCTCGCCCTTCTCGTACATGTCCCGGGCCGCGAATAGCGCCCTGGAGAGCACCAGCGCGCTCTGCCTCTCTTCGCCGTTCAGGTAGACGTTCCGGCTGCTGAGAGCGAGGCCGTCGGGCTCCCTCACCGTGGGAACCGCGACGATCTGGTGCCGGAAGTTCAGGTCGCGGGCCATCCGGCGGATCACCACCACCTGCTGGGCATCCTTCTGGCCGAAGTAGGCCCGCTCGGCCGGGATGATGTTGAGCAGCTTGGCCACCACCGTGGCCACGCCGCGGAAGTGGCCCGGGCGGAAGGCCCCCTCCAGTTTGTCCGACAGCCCCTCCACCGTCACATAGCTGCTGAAGCCCTCCGGGTAGATCTCCGGGGGTTCCGGCGTGAAGACGTAATCCACCCCGGCCTTGCGCAGCATCCCCAGATCCCGCTGCGCGTCTCGGGGGTAGCGGGCGAAATCTTCCTCCGGCCCGAACTGGGTGGGGTTAACGAAGATGGTCACCACCACGACGTCGTTCTCGCGCCGGGCTCGCTCCACCAGCGCCATGTGGCCCGCGTGCAGGTAGCCCATGGTGGGGACCAGGCCGACGCTCCCGTGGACGTCGGCCAGCGCACGCCGCATCTCGGCTACCGTGGAAATCTGTTTCATGCTCTCTCCTTCAGCAGCAAGACCACCTGGTCCAGTATGCGGTGCGCCACTTGCAGCTTTGAGGCCAGAGGCACGTCCACCCTACGGCCGGCCGAGTCCAGCATTACCACCTCGTTCTGATCGCTGCCGAATACCCCTCCCGCGGCGTCGACCAGGTTCGCCACGATCAGGTCGAGCCGCTTCCGGGCCAGCTTGTCCTGGGCTCCGGCCACCAGCTTCTCGCTCTCCACCGCGAAACCGACCCGCAGCGGAATCTTGCCACCCTCCGGCGGCCTTGCCGTCTCCATCAGTATGTCAGGGTTGGGGACGAGGGTCAGCTGCATCGCCTTCTCCGTCCGCTTCATCTTCTGGGTTGCAGCCTGGTCCACCCGATAGTCGGACACCGCCGCGGCCATGATCAGCGCGTCCAGGTGGCGCAGCTTCGCCATGACGGCGTCGCACATCTCCACCGCCGTGGTCACCGGCACGAACTCCGCAGCCTTGGACGGCTTGAGGGCGGTGGGCGCCGAGACCAGGGTCACTCGGGCGCCCCGGTCCAGGGCGGCCTCCGCGATGGAGTAGCCCATCTTCCCCGAGGATCGGTTGGTGATGACTCGCACCGGATCTATCGGCTCCTGGGTTCCACCGGCCGTCACCAGCAGCTTCACCCCCGCCAGGTCGCCGTCCCGCCCCAGGATCCATCGAATCCGTCCCAGGATCTCCTCCAAGTCGGCCAGCCTTCCTCGGCCGGTAAGACCCGAGGCCAATCGGCCGAACTCCGGGTCAACCACCACCACTCCCCGATCACGGAGGCGGGCGACGTTCTCCTGGGTCGCCGGGTTCTCGTACATCTCGGCATCCATTGCGGGCGCCACCAGGATCGGACACCTGGCGGCCAGGACGGTGGTGGTGAGGAGGTCGTCCGCCATCCCCACCGCCATCTTGGCCAGGATGTTGGCCGTCGCGGGGACGATCGCCAGCAGGTCGGCACCCACCCCCAGGGAGACGTGGGTGATGTCCGGCTGCTCCAGCAACCGGAACATGTCGACGTGAACCGGACGCTGCGTCAGGCTCTGGAAGGTCAGAGGGGCGATCAGCTTGGTGGCCGATTCGGTCATGACCACGTCGACCTGGGCGCCGGCCTGCGTCAGGGTGCTGGCCAGGATCGCGGCCTTGTAGGCGGCGATGCTGCCCGTGATCCCCAGGACAATCTTCTTCCCTTCCAGCATACGTCTAGACTCCCTTTAGCGTGAACTGACGGCGAGGGGGACAGGATGTCCCAGGTGCTGAGTCCTGGGTCCTGAGTGCTCAGCGTTTACCAGCACTCAGGACCCAGGACCCAGGACCCGGCTCTACGGACGGTTGAGGTCGTACATCATCCTCAGCCCTTTGAGGGTGAGGTTCTTGTCGGCCACCTGGATCAGGGGAACCTCAGCAGCTATGACCCCGCACAGCCCGCCGGTGGCGATGACCCGGGGCTCGCCCTCCAACTCGGCGGCGATCCGGCGCACCATGCCCTCTACCATGGCTGCGTGTCCGAGGATAATCCCCGACTGCATGGCGGTGAAGGTGTCCTTCCCGATGGCATGCGGGGGCCTCTCCATATCCACCCGAGGGAGCCTGGCAGTGTAGCGGGACAGCGCCTCCACGGAGGTGAGGATACCCGGCGCTATGGCTCCCCCCAGGTACTCTCCCGAAGCCGACACGGCGTCGAAGGTGGTGGCGGTGCCGAGGTCGATGACGACGGCAGGTCCCCCGTACAGCCGGTAGGCGGCCAGGGCGTTCACCACCCGGTCGGCCCCCACCTCCTTGGGGTTGTCGATCCCGATCCGCACCCCCGTCTCTATGCTGGGCCCGACCACCAGGGCATCGATATTCGTGTACTTCTCGAGCATCTCCCGCAGGTTGGCCGTGACCTTCGGCACCACGCTGGCGATGATGGCATCGTCCACACCTGCCAGGGTCAACTGGTGGTGGCCGAGCAGGTTCGACAGAAGAACGGCATACTCGTCGGGCATGGTGTGGCTGCCGGTGGCGATCCGCCAGTCGGCGAGCACCTCATCGCCCCGAAAGACGCCCATGACGATGTTGGTGTTTCCTACGTCGATGGCCAGCAGCAAAGGGGAAGGCTCCTCACTACGCATCGTTGCGCCCTCCAGACCGGACTTCTTTGTCCCCTGATGATTTCAGTATAGCACAGCCCTAGGGAGCCGCCAGCCGGCACCGAGGCGACGACCTATCGCGGCAGCGCTGGGACGGTCTGGCGTTTAGCCGATTTTACACTCTCGGCACCAGCCAGCAGGGTGTCGTCAGCTACCTGGTCTCGGTGACCGAGCGGACCCGAGAGATCGGGATCCGAAAGGCCATCGGGGTCTTCTTCGGGATCTATCCGGCCAACCGTGCCGCCTCCCTCAACCCAATCGAGGCCATGAGGTACGAGTAGGGGCGACCGGCGGTCGCCCCTACTCTACTCTCCGCTCCCTCGGATAGTGCGATCTGAGTACCCCAGAATGGGGCGTTCACCCCATGTGCTCCCCGACCGAAGCTCCCTATACTGCGAAGCCGGGGGGTATCCCTGCCCTCTTGCTCTCATCTGTCTCAGCAAAGGCATCGGAGGTGTACGGACGAATGAGCGGGCCATCGCTGCTGCTGGTGCTGACCTACCTGTCGGTGCTGGTGTTCGCCGCCGGGGTGATCCTGAGAGCCCTCAAGTACGCGCGGGCTCCCATGCACCTGCGCTGGGAGCTGTACCCCGTGCCCCACGAAAAGGGCAAGGGAGAGTATGGCGGATCCTACTTCGAGGAGGTCGACTGGTGGTCCAGACCCAGGGAGACCAGCCTCGCGAGCGAGATCCAGGCGATGCTGGAGGAGATGCTGCTGATCCGCAGCCTCTGGCGTCGCAACCGGCCGCAATGGTACGCCTCCTTCCCCTTCCACGCCGGCCTCTACCTGCTCTTCGGCTTCACGTTGCTGCTGGCCCTGGGGGCGGTGGCTGAGGCCGCCGGCGCGCGGGGATCGGTCTGGTTCGGCACCCTGGAGGGATTCACCGTGGCCATCGGGGCCACCGGGCTGATAGCGGCCACCCTCGGCGCCCTGGCCCTCCTCTGGCGGCGGCTTACCGACGAGAAGCTGAGGGCCTCCAGCACAGCGTCCGATTACGTCAACCTGCTCTTCACACTGGCCGTCTTCCTCACCGCAGCCTTCGCCTGGCTCGCGGTGGATCCCTCCATGGAACAGCTGAGGGGCTTCCTGCAAGCCGCACTCACCTTCAACCTTAGCGTCCAGGTAGCCCCGGCCATCGCTACCGAAGTCGTCGTGGCCGCTCTATTCCTGATCTACCTTCCCTTCACCCACATGACCCACTTCGTGGCCAAGTACTTCACTTACCACCAGGTCCGGTGGGACGACGCGCCAAACCTGGGCGACCCCCAGATGATGGCCCGCATGCAGGCCAACCTGTCCAGACCCGTGAGATGGTCGGCACCCCACATCCAGGGCGGTGACAAGAGCTGGGCGGAAGCGGCCACGGAGGTGAAGTGATGGAGCGCAACCCGCGAGTGAGCGAACGAGAGTTCGGCCGCCAGGCCGCCCAGCTGCTGGAGTTGTACCCGGAAGAGCTGATGCCGCTGCCCAACCCCTGCGACGGACCTCAGCCGCCCCTGAAGGGGGTGAACCCCGACCGCCGGCAGGCCCTGGAGACCACCCTCGACGGCTACTCCGCCATCGCCCTTCCCAAGCCCACCACTAAAGAAGAGGAAGAGGCGCTGGTGGCCAGATTCCTGGAGGGGCTGCGGAAGCTGCTCTCCCAGGACAGCAACTGGGGCTTCTGGCAGCCCCTGATGCTCACCCTGGACAACTGCACCCACTGCCAGACCTGCTCCGAGGCCTGCCACATCTACGAGGCCAGCGGTCGCCAGGAGGTCTATCGTCCCGGCTACCGCACCGAGCTGCTCCGCCGCATAATCAAGAAGTACCTGTCGCCCGCCGGCAAGCTGCGAGCGAAGCTGACTGGGGCGGAGGTCGACCTCAACTGGAGCACCGTCGCCCGCCTGGCCGAGCTGGCCTATCGCTGCAACCTGTGCCGGCGGTGTGCCCAAGCCTGCCCTATCGGGGTGGACAACGGCCTGGTAGCCCACGAGATTCGGAAGCTGTTCAGCATGGAGATGGGCATCGCTCCCAAGGAGATCCATCAGCTGGGCTCCGTGCAGCAGCTACGCACCGGCTCCAGCACCGGAATGACCCCTGCAGCGCTGATGGACAACATCGAGTTCCTCGAGGAGGACGTTCGGGATCGAACCGGGCTCAGCTTCAAGTGGCCCATGGACCAGGAGGGGGCAGACATCCTGCTGATTCACAACGCCGGCGAGTACATGGCCTGGCCGGAGAACCCGGAAGCGTTCGCCATCATCTTCGAGAGGGCGGGGTTGAGCTACACCCTCTCCAGCGACCTGATGGGCTACGACGCCGTCAACTACGGGCTGTGGTACGACGACGTCCAGTTCGCTCGGGTGGCCCTGAAGCACGCCCAGGTGGCGAAGAAGCTGAGGGTGAAGAAGATGGTGATCGGCGAGTGCGGCCACGCCCACAAGGCCCTCTCCGTCATCGCCGATCGGATCTTCGCCGCGGAGTACAACGTGCCCCGAGAGAGCTGCTTTACCCTGCTGGACGGCATCGTCGGCAGCGGCAAGCTGAAGCTGGACCCGAGCAGAAACGACTTCCCCGTGACCCTCCACGACCCCTGCAACGTGGTGCGGCTGATGGGGATCGTGGAGCCGCAGCGGCGGGTCCTCCGCAAGATCGCCCCCCGATTCAGGGAGATGACCCCCCGCGGCGTGGACAACTACTGCTGCGGCGGAGGCAGCGGCTTCGCCATCATGCAGGGGCTGAACTTCCCCGAGTGGCGCAACTCCGTCTCGGGGCGGATGAAGATGAAGCAGATCCTCAGCGCCTTCGAGGGGGAGATGGGTCCCTCGATACCCAAGTACGTCTGCGCCCCCTGCTCCAACTGCAAGGGGCAGATCCGGGGGCTGCTGGAACACTTTGGAATCGGCGAAAGCTGCAACCTCAGGTACGGCGGGCTGGTGGAGCTGATCGTCAACGCCATGCCCGACCTGCCGCAGTACATAGAGACGTAGAATTTGGAGTGCGGTGGCAAGCCACCGCACTGATCTGAAAATGGCGTAGGGCGGGGTCTTGTGCCCCGCCGCTCACGGCTCGTGGTTGCCGGGCGGCGGGGGATAAACCCCCGCCCTACATCGGCCTAACCCACGGGAAGCCATTTTCATTCTTGATGGTGCCCC
>DAHVXI010000064.1:0-32754 GCA_027356795.1 Chloroflexota bacterium
AGGACTCAGCACCCGGCACCCAGGACGCCTTCGGAGGGGTCCATGCTCGCCAAGGCCCTCACCTGCGCCGTCGTCGGCCTCGATGGGCAACTGGTCGAAGTCGAGGTCGACATCGCCTCCTACGGCATGCCCAACTTCACCATCGTCGGCCTCCCGGACGCCGCCGTCCAGGAGGCCAAAGAGCGGGTCCGCGCCGCCATCAAGAACTCCGGCCTCGTCTTCCCAATGCGCCGCATCACCGTCAACCTGGCCCCGGCCGATCTCAAGAAGGAGGGTCCAGCCTACGACCTCCCCATCGCCGTGGGGATCCTGATGGCCTCGGGGCAGATCCAGCCGATGGACGGCTCCGCCCTCTTCCTCGGTGAGCTCTCCCTGGACGGAGGACTCCGCCACACCAACGGGATCCTCCCCATGGTCTCCCTGGCCCGGGAGCGGCAGATCGAGACCGTCTACGTGCCGGCCGAGGACGGAGGGGAGGCGGCCCTGGTGGAGGGGGTGCGGGCGATCCCGGCGGAGAGCCTCGCCGCCCTGGTCTCCCACCTGCGGGACGAGGCCCCCATCCAGCCGGCTTTCCACCAGGACGGCTGGGAGGCCGTGGTCCCCAGCGACCTCTCCCGAGACATGCTTCACGTCCGGGGTCAGGAGCACGCCAAGCGGGCACTGGAGGTGGCCGCGGCGGGTTCCCACAACCTGCTGATGGTGGGTCCGCCCGGCTCGGGCAAGACCCTCCTCGCCCGCACCCTGCCCACCATCCTTCCGGCTATGTCGGTGGACGAGATGCTGGAGGCCACCAAGATCTACAGCGTCACCGGCCGGCTGCCCCGGGAGGTTCCCCTGGTGCGGGAGAGACCCTTCCGGGCGCCCCACCACACCATCTCCTACGCTGGCCTGATCGGCGGCGGCAAGTGGCCTCACCCGGGAGAGATCTCCATGGCCCACCGAGGGGTGCTGTTCCTGGACGAGTTCCCCGAGTTCGGCCAGGCCACCCTGGAGTTGCTGCGCCAGCCCCTGGAGGACGGGATCGTCACCATCTCCCGCGCTCAGGGCAGCGTTACCTTCCCCGCCCAGTTCATGCTGGTCGCGGCCATGAACCCCTGCCCGTGCGGCTTCTACGGCGACGCCACAAAGGAGTGCTCCTGCTCCTCCACTCTCGTCAGCAAGTACCAGAAGCGTATCTCCGGACCCATGCTGGACCGGATCGACATCCACGTGGACGTCCCCCGCGTCGCCTACGACAAGCTGGCGGGCGACGGCCAGGGGGAAACGTCGGAGCAGATCCGATCGAGGGTGGAGGCCGCCAGGGGGAGACAGAGGGAACGATTCCGAGGAACCAACCTCACCTGCAACGCCGACATGGGGCCGTCCGAGGTGCGAACCCACTGTCGGGTGGAGGGCTCGGCCCAGAGCATCCTGAAGGCGGCCGTCTCCCAGATGCACCTCTCCGCTCGGGCCTACCACCGCATCCTGAAGGTGGCCCGCACCATCGCCGACCTGGAGGGCTCGGCCCAGATCTCCGCCGCCCACGTGGCCGAGGCCGTGCAGTACCGGCCCAGGAGCGGGGCGTGAACGCCCCTAAGGGTACCCGGGGGGCGTCCGATGGAACTCGTGGAGGGACGGCTCTGGGCCGAGCTGCGGGCGCTTGCCCTCGCGGGTGATGGGCTGCCGGCAGCGTGGAACCGAGGTGCGCACCGGGACGATTCTGCCGCGTTTGGCCGCCTGGTGGCGCCGTAACGCGCAGAGTGCACTGCGCGCCCATTGCTACCGGATGCTAGGTTCCATGCAGGATGCCGAGGACACGCTCCAGGATGCTCTGTTGGGTGTGCAGCGGGGGTTGGCGGGGCGTGCGCAGGCCGCTCGGGGACCTGGCAGGCGCCCACCAAACGCTCGCGTTGCTGATCCTCCCGATATCTGTGGCGACTGAACGCGGGGCCGCATCCGCCCGTGAAACCATCGCGACCTAGCTTCAGGCGAGCGGCAGAAGCCAGCCGAGCGTCGGCAGCACTGCTGCAGCTCGTCGCAGGCGACAATGCGCTCGACGCCGGTCGCGACTGTCGATTGGCAGTGAATCTGCATGGGACGCCTCGTAGCCGGCTAGTAGTGGCCACGCGTGGTCATGTCCCGGATCTGTGAGATAGGATGATGAGCATGGATCAAGTGGGTGAGGTATCGAGGGCACTGGTTGATCACATCCCGGTGATCTGGGTCAAACCTGCCAAGCAGTCAGTGAGCCGCCTGGCATTATGGCTCCCTCCGCTGAGCAGGGCGAAGGACGACGTCCTTCCCTTCCTGCAAGAGCTCGCTGGTGTAGGCTTTGTAGCGGTGAGCCTCGACCCGTGGCAGCACGGCGAACGTGCGACCGAGTCGGGAGAGCAGATCATGGAACGCGTCTTCGGCAATTTCCGGCGGCATATGTGGCCGATCCTGGGGCAGACCACGCTTGACTCGCTGCGAGTCCTTGACTGGGCGACGACTAACCTCGGTTCGGGACCGGAAGTGGTCGCTGGTGGCGTGTCGATGGGCGGGGATGTCGCCGTGGCGCTTGCCGGCGTCGACAAGCGCGTCACGCGGGTCGCGTCCATCGTGGCCACGCCCGACTGGACCCGCCCAGGGATGCGCGACATCAGGGACCCATCCCGCTTCCTGCCGCAGGGCCAAGCAGACGCGTACGCCCAGTGGTTCTACGACCATCTCGATCCATTCACACATCTCGATGCCTACGCGCACGGCCCCGCCATTTCGTTCGAATGCGGCGCCGAGGACACCCACGTGCCGCCCGATGGCGCACTTCGTTTCCAAGCCGCCCTGCGCGCAGCCTATCCGCAGGTGGCGGAGCGGGTCCGGGTGGCCGTGCATCCCGGTTTCGGGCACATTGACGCTGCGATGAGTTCGTCCCTGTCCCAGAATTGCTTGGCCTGGCTTCTGGAGGGGCCTGCTTCGCCCAAGCCGAACCAGACACCTGCTTGATCCGACGGCCGCCATGTGGGGCCGGACGCTGCTCTATCAAGTGAGGAAGTGGCTCCCCGCGAGCGGCTCCGGTACATAACTTAGGCATCGGCGTCAGGAGCGAACTGCTTGAGAAATCGGCAGATGGAACCGATAATTGAAGTTGTAGCATAGGCATGGTTGTTGGGTTGCCGTCACGGGGGGTATGTTGATGCAGCGTGACGAGGTACTGCGCATTCTGGCCGAACACCACGATGAGATTGCCTCCTTCGGGGTAAAGTCACTCGCCATCTTTGGGTCCGTGGCACGAGGCGAAGCTGGTCCGCTGAGCGACGTCGATCTCCTGGTGGAGTTTGCAGTGCCGGTGGGTCTGTTCGAGTTCGTGCGGCTTAAGGACTACCTCGGGGGGCTGCTGGGCCGGCCGGTGGACCTGGTGACCCCTGATGCGTTGAGGGAGACGATGCGAGAGCAGATCATGAGGGAGGCGGTTCGTGCCGCCTAGAAGCTGGAAGTCGCGCATCGAGGATATCCTGCAAGCTGCTGCCAGGATTCGACGCTACACCTACGGGATGTCCTTTGAGACCTTTGGAGCGGACGAGAAGACGGTAGACGCCGTGGTTCGCAATCTGACCGTGGTCGGGGAGGCTGCAAACCACATCCCCTCTGAAGTGCAAGAGCATCACCCCGAGATACCCTGGGCTCAGATGCGTGGCATTCGCAACGTCCTCATGCATGAGTACTTTGGGGTCAGCCTCCCCATCATATGGAAGACCATCCAGCAGGATCTGCCGGCGCTCGTTCCCACGTTGGAGGCGATCCTGCAGGAATAGCACCCGGCCGCGATCATTGCACCAAGTACAGCCGCCCCCTCTGTCGCCACACCCGAGTCAGCATCACCTTCCCCGCCCAGTTCATGCTGGTGGCGGCGATGAATCCCTGCCCCTGCGGCTTCTACGGCGATTCCCAGAAGGAGTGCTCCTGCTCCTCCACCCTCGTAAGCAAGTACCAGAAGCGGATCAGTGGCCCCATGCGGGACCGGATCGACATCCACGTGGACGTCCCCCGCATCGCCTACGAGAAGCTGGCGGGCGACGGCCAGGGGGAGACTTCGGAGCAGATCCGAGCCCGAGTGGAGGGCCTTGGCGCAGGCCGCCGACCGTCCCGCCGAGCCCTCCGGCTCAAGCAGATAGGTCAGGCCACTCACCCCTGACGATCAGAACCGGGCAGGTGGCATTGTGAGCTACATGATCGCTCACGCTGCCCAGCACGAGGCTTTCGGCCAGGCTGGCTCCGCGGTGGCCGATGACGATCACGTCGTACTTGCCCTGGGCGGCCACCTCGACGATCACTTCTCCCGGTCGCCCTTCTCGCAGCTCCGTGTCGGCAGGGACACCCGCCTCCGATAGCGCTTTCTGCGTCAGGCTCAGGATAGCCCTCCCCCCCTCGAAGCATCCCTTCCGGATCTGCTCCCGATCGATGCCGGTCAAGTATAGCGACGGCATTCGAACTGTCTCCACCACGTGGAGCAGCGTTACGTCGGCTCCAAAGCATTTAGCGAGTTCAGCGGCGTACCTCGCGGCCCCCAAAGCCCCTTTCGAACCATCTGTCGGCACGAGTATCCTTCCGATAAGCGCCTTCCTCTTGCGCCTTCTTGCCAACCCTTTGTTCCTTTCCTCGCGCATCCGCAGTCGGCATTGCTCGCGGCAGCGAGCACAGCAGTCTCCGTACCGCAGGGCCCTATGGGTCCAAGAGGCACAGCCCTTGCGCCAGTCTACGTGATTCGCTCTCTCCTGAAGGCAAGATAACCCATGCGCGACGGGGCAGAAGAGCGCTGGCATACACTCGATACCGACCGGGTCCTGTCGAAGCTTCAGACGGGGTGGGAAGGACTTCCCGAAGACGAGGCGGCGCGCCGGATCGCGCGGTATGGTCCCAACGAGGTGCCAGCGGAGGAGAGGGCTCGGCCCATCGCCATCCTCCTCCGCCAGGTGAAGAGCCCCCTCATCTACATCCTTCTCGCCGCGGCTGCCGCCGCCCTGGCCCTGGGGAAGTACGTCGACGCCGGCGTAATCCTGGTGGTGGTCGTCCTCAACTCCGTGGTGGGGTTCGTCCAGGAGTACAAGGCCGAGCAGGCCATGCGAGCCCTGGCAGAGGCGCTGGCGCCCAGGGCCAGGGTGCTCCGCGCCGGCGCGGAGCGGGAGATCGACGCCCGAATGGTGGTGCCCGGCGACGTCATCCTCCTCGAGTCGGGGGTCAAGGTGTCCGCGGACCTGCGCCTCCTCCGCGCCTTCGACCTCCAGGTCGACGAGTCGATACTCACCGGCGAGTCCGTTCCCGTGGCGAAGCGCCTCGAAGTCATCCACGACCCGGGCGCCCCCCTGGGAGACCGGGCCAACATGGCCTTCACGGGGACGGGCATCGCCCGGGGGCGAGGCGCAGGCGTGGCGGTGGCCACGGGGATGCAGACCGTCTTCGGGCAGATCTCGGCGCAGGTGCGCGGGGTGGGGGAGGTCGAGTCGCCCCTCCAGCTGCGTCTGGATCGCTTTGCCCGGCTGATCGCGGGGCTGGTGCTCGCGGTTACGGCCGTGGTCTTCGGCCTCGGACTCGGCCTGGGCGAGAATCTGTCGGACATTCTCCTCACCGCGGTCGCCACGGCGGTGGCGACAGTCCCCGAGGGGCTGCCGGTCACCATAACCGTCGCGCTCGCGGTAGGCGTCTGGCGCATGGCCCAGCGCAACGCTATCGTCCGCAAGCTGTCGGCCGTGGAGACCCTCGGAAGCTGCACCGTCATCTGCTCGGATAAGACCGGCACCCTCACCAAGAACGAGATGACGGTGACCAGCATCTACGCCGGCGGACGGACCTACAGGGTGACCGGTTCCGGCTACGCCCCGATGGGCGAGATCCTGACGGATGGGCAGAGGGTCGAACTGCCAGAGCATCCCGAGCTGGAACTCACTCTGCGCATAGGCATGCTGGCCAACGAGTCCTCGGTCTACCAGGAGGACGGCCGGTACCGCCCCGATGGGGACCCGACGGAGATGGCGCTGCTGGTGGCCGCCATGAAGGGTGGCCTTCACGACGAGCTGGAGAGGGATGCCTACCCGCTGCTGGACGAGATCCCCTTCGAGTCCGACCGGCAGTACATGGCCACCCTCCACGACCACAAGGGACGCCGGCTGGTCTTTGTCAAAGGGGCTCCAGAGCGAGTTCTGGAGATGTGCGATGCCATGCTGGCGGGAGAGGCGATGGTCACGGTTCCCCTGGATCGAGCCTCGGTGTTACAGGAGAGTCACCGGCTGGCCTCCCAGGGGTTGAGGGTGCTGGCCATGGCCTGCAAGACCGCCGCTCCCGGCGCCGAGGAGGTGGATCATAGGGACGTGGAAAGCGGGCTCACCTTCGCGGGTCTTCAGGGGATGATCGATCCACCCCGGCCGGAGGCGATCGATGCGGTGGCGCGCTGCAGGGATGCCGGCATCCGGGTGGTTATGATCACCGGCGACCACAAGGTGACGACGGAGGCGATAGCCCGCCGGATGGGCATCGTCGGGGGCCGGGCTGCCCGGGCCATAGATGGCCGGGAGTTGGAGGCGATGGACGACGACCAGCTGCTCGCTCGAGTGGAGGAGGTCTCCGTATACGCGCGGGCGGCCCCGCATCACAAGCTGCGGATCGTCCGGCAGCTTCGCGGGCACGGAGAGGTGGTTGCCGTCACCGGGGACGGCGTGAACGACGCCCCCGCCCTGAAGCAGGCGGACATCGGGGTCGCGATGGGGATCACCGGCACCGACGTGGCCAAGGAAGCGTCGGACATGGTGCTAGCCGACGACAATTTCGCTACCATCTACGCCGCCGTGGAAGAGGGGCGCGTCGTCTTCGACAACATCCGGAAGGTGGTCATGTTCCTGATCCCCACGGGGCTGGGCCTGGTGCTGACCGTCATCACCAGCATCGCCCTCCGGCTGCCCCTGCCCTTTCTGCCCGCTCAGGCAATCTGGATCAACCTGGTCACCAATGGGCTGCAGGATGTGGCCATGGCCTTCGAGCCCGCCGAGGAGAACGTCGGACGCCGGCCTCCGAGGAACCCGAGGGAAGGGTTGCTTACCCGACCGATGGTCGAGCGCACGATCCTCGTCGGCCTCGTCCTGCTGGCGGGCACTCTGGGTGCCTTCGTCTGGCAACTCCTCTCCGGCGCTCCCGTCGAGTATGCCCGAACGGTAGCCGTGACCACCATGGTTCTCTTCCAGAACTTCCACATTTTCAACAGCCGCTCCTTCACCCGGTCGGCCTTTCGGATGAATCCGCTGTCCAACCGGTTTCTGTTCGCGTCGATCGTGGCGGCCCTCGGGCTGCAGGTCCTCGCCCTGTACTGGGGTCCACTGCAGTTCATCCTCGGACTGGAACCCCTGGCCCCGCAGAGCTGGCTGGTGATCGTGGGGATCGCGGCCTCGGTGGTGGCCACAGTTGAGGTCGACAAGGCAGTCAAACAGTTGATGAGCCGATGACCCCCTGGGACAAGCAGGGAGGATCCGCCGGGCAGCCTTCCTCCATGGCGTATCGGCCTGCAAGCTGCTAGACTGGGACGGCGAGGGATGTCGGGGAGCCTCACCCCGCGGATACCCTTCCCCTCTGGAAGTGAACTGCCATGTCTTACTGGATCATCACGGGCCGGGCTGGCTGCCCGGTAGCCGGTTACGTAACCCAGGTGGTGTCCGAGGAGGAGACGGGGGATCAGTCGGACGGGGATCAGCCCCTGCACCGCTGGGTGGTCGAGGCGTGCGAGGGCCAGATCCAGAAGTTGATCAACGACCCTCACGTGACACGGATTACCTGGGAGCGCAGGTAGAGGACAGACTAACCGAGCGGTCGGCGAAGGGGCTCAGCTGCGTTCTGTCCCGAGCCGGCTGTCAGAGCAGCCTACCCTGGCCGCGGGCCTCGGCAGGGACCTCCTCCGGCACGAAGGGATCGTCCGTCGGGTCGTCGGCACCGGTCGCGTTCTGCCGGTCGCCCGCATCCCCGAGGCCGGGCAGGATGTAGCCGTGCTCGTTGAGTCGCTCGTCGATGGCGGCCACGTGGACCTCGACGTCCGGGTGTTCGCGGTGCAGGGCCTCCACGCCCTCCGGGGCGGCGATCAGCCCGATGAAGCTCACCTTCTGGACGCCCTTCTGCTTCAAGCGAGTGGCGGCGAGAACCGCCGAGCCACCGGTGGCGAGCATCGGGTCGAGAATGAGCGCGATATCCACGGGCGGGTAGCCCTGCAGCTTGTCGTAGTAGCGGACGGGCCGCAGCGTCTCCTCGTCTCGATAGAGGCCGAGGTACCAGACCGGCGCGCCCGGCAGCAGCTCCTGCGCCGCTGGGATCATCCCAGCCCCCGCTCGCAGGATGGGTGCGAAGCCCACCCGCTTCGCCAGCACCCGCTGGGTGGTCACCCCGACCGGGGTAATCACCGGCACCTCGCGGGTGGGCAGGTCCGCCGTGGCGTGGGAGAGGAGCATCAGGGAGACCTCCTTGAGCAGCTGGCTGAACCGGGCCGGCGGCGTGCGCCGGTCGCGAAGCAGGGCCAGCTTGTGCCCCACCAGCGCGTGCCCGGCGTAGATGTGGACGTTATCTGCCGTCATCGTTGTCGGCTACCTCCTTAAGGCTGGTGCGGTGGCGGTCCCACAGCCGGTTTGCGCCCCTCGCACCCAGGGCCGTCGGGCCCACCCAGGCACACCCGTACGGCACAATCCAAGATTCAGAAATGGCGAGAGAATTTGTCCAGGCCGCAGCGATCGAGCATCCCGCTGGGGCGCGTTCGGCCTTTGGGAACCGGGCACCTAGCGCTTGCATCGCCGCGCTGGAGCAGTCAGTCGGGGAAAGGGGCACACTCGGCTACTATTGTACTACTCAACCCGCCAAACATGGAACATAGCAGTAGCGGGCATCCTCTGGATCATAGCCTACTCCTACCTGGTGCGGCGGAACGGCGCACTAAGCCATTCTCAGGCACTCAAGTTGCTTATTCTTCCTGAGCTTCATCACCGGCTGCCACGCCCTGCACTGCCGGCGGCACCGCTAGGGGGTATCAAAGATGGCGAAAAAGAAGGGTGGCCTCGAGGACGTCGTAGCTCTGGACTCCTCCATCTGCGCGGTAGATGGCCTCCAGGGCAGGCTGTTCTATCGAGGCATGGAGATCAACGAGCTGGCCGCCCACTCCACCTATCCGGAGACGGCCTACCTCCTCTGGTTCGGTCGATTGCCAACCAGCGACCAACTGGACGACCTGATGGCGCAGTTCTACTCCGAGAGGGAGCTCCCTCCCGCGGTGCTCCACATGATCGTGGAGTTCATGCCCTCCTGGGACTCCATGGAGGGTCTGCGCACGGCCGTATCCGCCATCTCCGGGTACGATCCCGGGGGGCTGAACCACATCAGGGAGGAAGATCAGAAGAGGGCGATCTCGCTGACGGCGCGGATGCCCACCATCATCGCTTCCTACCATCGAGCCCGCCAGAAGCTGCCACCTGTCCCGCCCAGCCGCGGTCTGGCCACGGCGGCCAACTTCCTGTACATGCTCTCGGGCGAGCGCCCCTCGGAACAGAAGGCCCGGATCCTGGACGTCTGCCTGATCGTTCACGCCGACCACGAGCTGAACGCCTCCACCTTCGCGGCCAGGGTCGCGGCCTCCACCCTCGCCGACATCTACGCCGCCGTTTGCGCCGGCATCGCCACCCTGGACGGGCCGCTGCACGGGGGCGCCAACGAGCAGGTGCTGGCGATGCTGGAGGAGATCGGCACTCCGGATCAAGCGGAGAGGTACGTCCTGGATCTGCTGGCCCAGGGGAAGAAGGTGCCGGGCTTCGGCCATCGAGTGTACAAGACCGCCGACCCCAGGGCCACCATCCTCCGCCCCTTCGCCGCTGAGCTGGCGAAGGAAACCGGCCAGACCCGCCTGTTCGACACGGCCAGGAAGATCGAGGAGGTGGTGATGCGGGAGAGGGGGCTCAACGCCAACCTGGACTACGTCTCGGCCCAGGTGTACCACGGGCTCGGCATCCCGGCCGACCTGATGACTCCCCTCTTCGCCATGAGTCGCTGCGCCGGTTGGACGGCCCACATCCTGGAGCAGTACTCCGACAACCGGCTGATCCGGCCTCGCGCCCGATACGTGGGCCCGAAGAACGTCCACTACATACCCATCGAGGAGCGACGGACGAAAGCCGCCTATGGAGGCACCCATGACCCAGGCAGAACAGCTGGCGGCCTTCGTCCTGCGAGCACGCTACGAAGATCTCTCCGAGGCGGCCCGCCGGCGGATCAAGATCCGGATCCTGGACTCCCTGGGTTGCGCCATCGGCGCGGTGGAGGGTGACCCGATGCGGGCCATAAGGGCACAGATCGACGATTTCGGCGGCACCCCCCGATGCAGCCTGATCGGCGCGAAGAAGACGTCGCCGGACCGCGCCGCCCTCTACAACAGCGCCCTGGTGCGCTACCTGGACTTCAACGACTCCTACCTGGCCAAGGGGGAGACCTGCCACCCCAGCGACAACCTGGGCGCGGTGCTGGCCGCGTCCGAGTATGCCAACTGCAGCGGCAAGGATCTGATCGCGGCGCTGGCGGTGGCCTACCAGGTCCGGTGCCGCCTCAGCGATGTCGCGCCCGTCCGGGCCAAGGGGTTCGACCACACCGTCCAGGGTGCCTATGCCCTGGCCGCCGGCAGCTCCAGGGCGCTGGGGCTGGGCCAGGAGCAGACCACCAACGCCATCGCCATCTGCGGGACGGCCTTCAACGCCCTGCGGGTGACCCGCACCATCCTCAAGCGATACAACGCGGAGATCCACGCCCAGTCGACTCTGGAGGGGGTCCTGAAGCTTCGGGAGGAGGAAGGCTTCTCGGCCAGCCAGCTGGATCGGGTGGAGGTCGAGACCTTCGACGTGGCCTACAACATCATCGGAGGGGGCGAGGAGGGGATCACCGAGAGCGTCAACGTCTGGCGAACCGACGTGCCCGCCAAGATCGTCGATGCCCTGGGGCTGGAGAAGGTGATGTTCGAGGCAGCCGACCCGGCCGTCTTCGCCTGGTACGTCAAGAACTACGGGCCGACGGTGAACCTCTTCGTGGACCACAGCCAGATCGTCCAGTTGGAGTGCCTGCGCTCCGGCATCTGGGGGACGGCCAGCCTGTGGGGCAGGGTGATAACGGCCAACCGGTAGGCCAACTCCCCTCTCCCAGAGGGAGAGGGAGAACCGAACTCTACCCCTCCAGCAGCAGCCGCTCCGGGTCCTCGATCAGCTCCTTGATCCTCACCAGGAACAGCACCGCCTCCCGGCCGTCCACCACCCGGTGGTCGTAGGTCAGGGCCACGTACATCATCGGCCGCACCACCACCTCGCCCTTCACCGCTACAGGGCGATCGCTGATCTTGTGCATACCGAGGATCCCCACCTGCGGCGGGTTGAGGATGGGAGTCGACATCAGCGACCCGAAGACCCCACCGTTGGTGATGGTGAAGGTGCCTCCCCGCAGATCATCCAGAGTGAGGGTGCGATCCCGAGCCTTCTGCACGAAGCCGTTGATGGCGGCCTCGATCTGGGCGAACGTGAGCCCGTCGGCATTCCTCACCACCGGCACCACGAGCCCCTCCGGGTCCGCTAGGGCGATGCCGATGTCGTAGTACTGCTTCAGCAACAGCTCGTCGCCCTGAAGCTCGGAGTTCACCTGGGGAAAGCTCTTCAGGGCCCCCACGGAGGCCTTGACGAAGAAGGACATGAAGCCCAGATCCACCCCCGTGGCCTCACGGAAGGCCTCCCGCCGTCGGCGCCGCAGATCGACGACGGCGCCCATGTCGATCTCGTTGAAGGTGGTCAGCATGGCCGTCGTCTGCTGAGCTTCTACCAGCCGGCGAGCGATGGTCGCCCGGCGGCGGGACAGCCGCTGCCGGACCTCGGGCCGCCCCTCGGGCTGGTAGGGGATTCGGGGAGCGGCGGCCGGGGGCGGAGGGGCCGGCGTCGGCGCGGGGGCGGCTGCGGGCGCCGCGGGCGGAGCGGCCTGCGCCGCCTGCCGGGCGTACGCCTCCACGTCCTCCTTCATGATCCGTCCGCCCGGCCCCGTGCCCTGAACCTTGGCGAGATCGACCTTCAGCTCGGCCGCCAACCGCTGCGCCATGGGGGAGACGTGGGCTTTCTCGGCCTCGGGGCCGGCCTTGACACGGGGGACGACCGCCTCCCAGACCGCCGCCGCCGGAGCCGGAGCCGCCTCGGGTGGCTTTGGTGCCGGAGCGGCCGCTGCCTCGGGCGGCTTCGCCGCGGCCGCGGGGCGGGCTGCCTTCGCGCCGGCCTCGACCTCCGCCAGCACGTCCCCGGGATGCACCGTGTCACCCTCCTTGTGCACTGTCCGCGACAGGACGCCGGCTTCCTCGGCGGCCACCTGGACGTTCACCTTCTCGGTTTCCAGCTCCACCACCAGCTCCCCCGCTGCCACCGGGTCCCCCTCGCCCTTCAGCCAGCGGCCCACGGTGGCCTCCAGCACCGATTCCCCCAGGGCGGGCACCACGATCTCGGTCGGCATGGCTAACACCTCAACTTCTGGTCGGCACCTGGCCCAGGAAAGCGTCCTCCACCACCCGCCGTTGCTCCCTGAGGTGCCACTCGTAGGAGCCCTCGGCCGGACTGGCCCGCCGGGTTCTGCCGACGTACAGCAGCGGCAGCCGCTCCCTCAGCAGGTCCCGGAGCCGCGGGGCCACGTAGGTCCAAGCCCCCATGTTGCGCGGCTCCTCCTGCACCCACACCACCTCCTGCAGCCTCGGGTAGCCCTCCACCACCTTCCCGATCTCCTCGGCCGGGAAGGGGTAAAGCTCCTCCACCCGCACGATGGCCGCCTGGCCGGGTCCCCGCGCCGCCTCGGGGGCGGAGCGGGCAGCCACCAGATCCACGTACACCTTTCCGCTGCACAGGATCAGCCGCCGCACCGATTTCGGTTCCCCTCGAGTCTGCGAATCGTCGATCACCGGGTGGAACCGCCCCTCGGCCAGATCCTCCGGCGACGAGGCGGCCAGGGGGTGGCGCAGCAGGCTCTTGGGGGTCAGCAGCACCAGCGGTCGGGGATCCAGCTTCAGCAGCTTCGCCTGTCGCCAAAGTAGATGGAAGTACTGGGCGGCGGTGGTGCAGTTGGCGATCCTCAGGTTGTCCTCCGCCGCCAGCTGGAGGAACCGCTCCAGACGGGCGCTGGAGTGATCGGGCCCCTGCCCCTCGTAGCCGTGGGGGAGCAGCAGCACCAGGGAGTCCGGCAGACCCCACTTGGACCGGGCCGAGCTGATGAAGGAGTCGACGATCACCTGAGCCGCGTTGACGAAGTCCCCGTACTGAGCCTCCCACAGCACGAGCGCCTCGGGGGCCTGGACGCCGTACCCGAACTCGAAGCCCAGGGTGGCGTTCTCCGAAAGGGGGCTATCCCACACGTCGAAGGCGGCCCGGCTCGCCGGCAGCCGCTGGAGCGGGCAGTAGACTTCGCCGCTCTCCACGTCGTGTAGCAGCATGTGCCGGTGGCTGAAGGTGCCCCGGGAGCTGTCCTGCCCCGTCAGCCGGATGGGAGCCCCATCGGCCAGGAGAGAGGCAAAGGCCAGAGCCTCGGCGTGGCCCCAGTCGACCCGGTTCCGGCCTCCCTCTCCCTCGGCAGACAGCGCCGACCGGCGGCGCGCGTAGAAGGGCTCCAGCTTGGGGTGCAGGTGGAAGCCGGGCGGCAAGGCCAGCAGCTGATCGTTCAGCTCTCTCAGCCTGGCCACCGGCACGGCCGTCTCCATCTCCACCGCCGCCCCGGCGTGGCCCAGCCCTCCCCTGGTGCCTCCCGCCTCCAGCCCCGCCGGGTTCCGCTCCTCGCCGTCGGGCGGCACCTCCTTGGGCAGAGAGCGACGGACCTCCTGCAGCCGTTCGGTGGCCTCCCGCAGCATCGCCTGGGATTCCTCCGCCGGCACCAGGCCGCGCCGATCCAGCTCTCGAGCCCACAGCTCTCGCACGGTCGGGTGCCGGCCGATGGTCCTGTACATGACCGGCTGGGTGAAGGAGGGCTCGTCCCCCTCGTTGTGCCCCAGCCGGCGGTAGCCGATCAGGTCGACCACGGCGTCCTTGTGGAACCGCTCCAGGTAGGCGTGGGCCAGCCGCACGGCCACCACGCAGGACTCGGGATCGTCGGCGTTCACGTGGACCACCGGCATCTCGAAGCCCTTCGCCAGGTCGCTGGCGAAGAGGGTCGAGCGCCCCAGCTCCGGCGGGGTGGTGAAGCCCAACTGGTTGTTCTCCAGGATGTGGAGGGTGCCCCCGGAGCGGTAGCCGGGGAGCCTGGACAGATTCAGGGTCTCGGCGACGATCCCCTCGCCAACGAAGGCCGCCTCGCCATGGATCAAGACGACCAGGGACGTCGTCTCGTCCAGCCGGGCCGGCCCCGGCTGGTCCCGGCGCTCGCTGGCAGCCCTGGTCATCCCCTCCACCACGGGATCGATGAACTCCAGATGGCTGGGGTTGGGCGCCATGGAGATTTGCATCTCCCCCACCTGGCTCCCTCGCACGGTCTTCCCCGCCCCCAGGTGGTACTTCACGTCCCCGGTCCAACCCAGGTCCGCGCTCTCGCTGGCGGAGACGTTGGGCCGCTGGTAGGCTCCTCGGAACTCCGCCAGGATCTGCTCGTAGGGCTTGCCCAGCACGTGGGCCAGGACGTTCAGCCGTCCTCGATGGGCCATCCCCAGCATCACCGACCGGGTCCCGGCCACAGCCGCGGCCCCGATCAGCTCGTCCAGCATCGGCACCAGCAGGTCGAGCCCTTCCAGGGAGAAGCGGGTTTGGGTGGGGAAAGTGGTCTGGAGGAAGCGCTCGAAGGCCTCCACCTGGGTCAGCCTCCCCAGCAGCCGCCGCCCGTCGATGGGGTCCTGGGGCGGGGCGTAGCGGCCCGACTCCACCGCCCTAGTCCACCAGTCCCGCTCCTCGGCGCTGGAGATGTGCTCGAACTCCAGCCCCATGCTGCCCTCGTAGATCCTCCGGAGGGCCTGGATAGCCTTCAGGGCGTTGGCAGCCCTCTCGGACACCGGACCCTCCACCACGGAGGCCGGCAGGGTCGCCAGCTCCTCTTCGCGAAGGCGGTGGCTCTCGAGCAGCAGCGCCGCGTCGCCCGGGGGCTCGCTGCCCAGCGGGTCGAGCCGCGCCGCGTGGTGGCCGTACATCCGGATGGCCGTGGCCAAAGCCCTGGTCCCGCACAGCCGTTCGGCGTCCGCGGCCGGCACTGCGGCGGCTCGCCCTTCGGCGGCGGTGGGAGTCACCGTCGGTGGGGGACCCCACCGCTCGAAGAAGGTGCGGGTCGCGGGGTCCACCGAGGCGGGGTCGGCCAGGTAGCGGTCGTACAGTTCGGCCAGGTAGGCGAGGTTCAGGTCGGAGAACTCGGCCCAGCCACTCTTTCCTGTGTTGCCGTCCATACTCCTCCAACCCGAAGGGATTGCTGCCGGTAAGGGTCGACTTTCGTGGGAATGGCCGTAGAGATCGCTTCCTGGCAGGCTGGGGAACGCTCTTGAAGCCTTCAGCAATAACGGTGCCACAGCCGACCTCCTTCGGGATGGTTCGCGAACGCGGTCACAGTGCGGGAGGGCGAAGCTCCTGCTGAGCCGGCTCGCCGGGAGGCTCGCCCTCCCGCAACTGTCACCCGATCTCGCGCCCTAGTGAACCATGCCCCACATTCGGGAACCACGAGTGCGCACGGCTTCTCCTCGTGCTACAATCCCGGGGCTGAATCCTTCCGCCACCGCATGTCCAGCCCCACACCGCCGTCGGGGCACCCAGCAGTGGCCGTCCGAGCGAGGGCCGACCATGCTGCCGCTGTGCCGCGAAATCAGGCTTTCCGCACCCCTGCACCGGCTGTTCGCCGCTTTCCTGAACGATCCCTATCCCATGTTTCTGGATAGCAGCCTGCCCCACCCTCGACTGGGGCGCTACTCCTACCTGGTGGCCGACCCCTTCCTGGTCGTTCGTTCCAAGAACGGCCGGATCAGGGTGACGGGGCCAGGTGAGGACTACCGGCTGGAGGGCGACCCTTTCGAGCAACTCGGCCGTCTCCTGTCCCGGTTCCCCGCCCGCAGCATGCCGGGCCTCCCTCCCTTCCAGGGGGGAGCCGTCGGATACTTTGCCTACGATCTCGCCCACCACGTGGAGCGGTTGCCCCGCACGACCACGGACGACCTGGAGATCCCGGACATGGCGGTGGGGCTCTACGACTGGGTCATCGCCCAGGACCACGCCGCGGGCCGCAGCTGGCTGATCGCCCGCCCCCTTCCGGACGGCGATTATCGGCGGGCACAGCGGCGGATGGACGAGGTGGAGCGAAGGCTCCTGGAGGGAGGCGGCACACCCCTCCCCGAGTCGGATCGCCAACTCCCTCCACCGCGCCCGTCGAGCTTCACCAGGGAGGGCTACATCGACGCTATCAGAAGGGCGAAAGAGTACATCGCCGCCGGCGACATCTACCAGGTCTGCCTGTCCCAGCGGTTCGAGGTCCCGCTGTCTCTCTCCCCATGGCGGCTGTACTCCCGCCTGCGGGACGTCAGCCCCGTGCCCTACTCGGCCTACCTGGAGCTGGGTGACCTCGCCGTGGCCAGCGCCTCGCCCGAGCTGTTTCTGCGGAAGGAGGGGCAGAGGGTCGAGACCCGACCCATCAAGGGCACCAGACCCCGCGGGAGAACGCCGGAAGAGGATCACCTGCTCGCCGAGGAGCTGCGCTCCAGCGAGAAAGACCGGGCCGAGAACGTCATGATCGTCGATCTGCTGCGGAACGACCTGGGCAGGGTGTGCCGGGCCGGCACCGTCCGGTGGCCGGAGCTGTTCACGGTGGAAAGCTACTCCACAGTGCACCACCTGGTATCCTCGGTGGAAGGAGTGCTGGAAGACAGGTATGATGCGCTGTCGCTGCTGAAGAGCTGCTTTCCCGGGGGCTCCGTCACCGGATGCCCCAAGATCCGGGCAATGGAGATCATCGACGAGTTGGAGCCGACCCAGCGAGGGGCCTACTGCGGCTCCATAGGGTTTGTGGGGTTCAACGGCAACATGGACACCAGCATCGTGATCCGCACGGTGGTGGTGAAGGGGGGCACCGCCTACTTCCAGGTGGGCGGCGCCATCGTCGCAGACTCGGACCCCGAGTCCGAGTATCAGGAGACCCTGGACAAAGCCAGGGCGATAGTCCTGGCGCTGAAAGGAAGTGGAGAGTGGAAGGCGGTCTGATCTTCCTGAACGGCGAGATTGTGCCGCAGCAGGGGCCCCACCTGTCCGCGTTGGATCGGGGCTTCACCCTGGGCGACGGGGTCTTCGACACCCTGAGGGCGGTACGCGGCAGGCTGTTTCGGCTGAGCGACCACCTGGATCGCCTTCGGCACTCGGCAGAGACCCTGGATCTGCCGCTGCCCATGGACTCCTCCCAGCTGGCCGGGGCCATCTCGACGGTGTTGGAGGCGAACGGACTTGCGAACGCCCTGATCCGCATCACGGTCAGCCGGGGCGTTCCAGCGGAACGAGGCCTCGTGCCACCTTCCTCCCCAGTGCCTACCCTGGTGATCCACGCCATCCCTTTCCACGGGTACCCGGAGGAGAGATACCGTCGGGGATATGCAGCGATCCTCTCGACCATCCGCCGGAACGAGACCTCGCCGCTGAGTTACGTCAAGAGCTGCAACTACCTCGACTCCGTGCTGGCCCGCATGGAGGCCGGCCGCCGCCGCGGCGACGAGGCCCTGATGCTGAACTGTGCGGGCCATCTGGCGTGCGGGAGCTCCAGCAACATCTTCCTTGTGTCCGGGGACAGCGTAGTCACGCCCTCTCTGGAGTGCGGGGTACTGGGCGGGATAACTCGCGGGACGGTCATCGAGCTGGCCGCGGGGATGGGCATCGACGGCTTCGAGCGACCGATCGCGCCCGAGCAGTTGCTCACCGCGCAGGAGGCCTTCATCACCAACACCGCCCTGGGCGTGATGCCGTTGGTGGCCGTGGAGGGCAAAGCCATCGGTTCCGGGGCCCCCGGGCCCATCACCCTCCGGCTGCGGGAGGCCTACGAGGGGCTCGTCCAGGCCATCTCCTAGCTCGGGGATGAGGGCTGATGGCCTCCACCGTGGGCCCGCGGTAGCTCCTCTATTGTTGACAGTTCCTTAACCTCGTGCCATACTTCGCGCCACATCCTTCCACAGTCGATGAACAGGACTAGTAAGTCTCCAGCGAGCCCCAGCGAGTTGGGAATGGTGGGAGCCAACGGTGGCGCGGAGACCGAATGGACCTGGGAGACGCAGCGCCAAACAGGTGATTCCCACGCTCGAAACCGGACACAGTCGCGCCGTCGCGCGGGTTCACCCGGAGTAGTCGCTGTCGGTGGCTCCACCGTTAGCCGGAGCAGGCGCCCGACCTTGGGGTAGCTCGGGCGCTGAGAGCGTGGTTTGTTCCGGCACCGGCCGGGACGGGCCAAATCAGGGTGGTACCGCGGAGCACCCCTCCGTCCTTGAGTGGATGGAGGGGTGTTTTTCTTGGTTGCGCTCTTCCGCGGTCCGTCCCGCCAACGGCATCACCAATAAGGGGGGAAGAAATGAAGAAGGTACCCAGGATCCTCGTGGCACTCGCGCTCGGAGGCGCGCTGGTCTCGACGAACCTCCTGGGCTGCTCCTCCGCGCCCGCTGCCGCGCCCACGGCAGCCGCGCCGAAGCAGTCGGGGGCTGCTTCGGGAGAGCCCATCGTCATCGGTTTGGTCACCGAGGTGACCGGCGCCCAGACCAGCACCGGCGACAACCAGACCAACGGCCTCAAGATGGCCGTGGAAGAGTGGAACCAGAAGGGCGGGATCAAGGGCCGCCCCATCAAGTTGGTCATCGAAGACGACACCTCCACGCCTCCCGGCACCGTCAACGCCTTCAACAAGATCCTCGAGCAGAAGCCCGTGGCCGTCTTCATCCCTAACTTCGCCAACTTCGACATGGCTATCGAGCCGGCCATCAAGAAGGCAGCTATTCCCGTGATAACCGGCGCCAGCGGCCCCGGCGTGACGGCCGCCGGCAACCCCTGGATCTTCCGGGTCCGCACCAACGACACCGTCATGGGCAAGCTGGCCGCCGAGTACGCCGCCAAGGAGATGGGCGCCAAGAAGATCGGCATCCTCTACGTGACCGGCGAGATGGGGGCGGGCGCCTCCAAGGTAGTCAAGGACAACCTGGACGCCCTCGGTGTCTCCCCGGTGGCCGTGGAGTCCTACAACCAGGACGACAAGGACGTCACCGCGCAGCTGCTGAACCTTCAGAAGGCGGGGGCCGAGCTGGTGATCGGCTGGGGGTATCCCCCGGACTCCGCGATGGTCATGACCAACATGCTGCAGCTGGGCGTCAAGATGAAGCTGCTCGGCTCTCCGGCCTACGGCATCTCCGACGCCCTGAAGCTGGCCAAGGATGCCGCCAACGGCCACACCGTGATCACCGATTGGGTGCCGGGCGACGACCCCACCACCCAGAACTGGGTGAAGCAGATCGAGGCCCGGGCCAAACTGCCCGCCAACTTCATCCACTCGGTCTACTACGACGGGTTGAACATCCTGGCTCAGTCCATCGAGAAGGCCGGGACCGACCCCACGGCCCTCCGCGACGGAATCAAGGCAGTGAAGGGCTACAAGGGGATCACCGGCGAGTACTCCTTCGACGCCAACGGCGACGGCCTGCGCCAGGCCTACATCGCCCAGATCAAGGACGGCAAACCGGTCCTGGTCAAGACGGTGAAAGGTCAGTAGGAGCCGGCTCCTGCCGGCGAGTAGGCGACTACGAGTGCTGAGTCCTGAGTCCTGAGCTGAGCTTCTAGAGCACCCAGGACTCAGCACTCAGCACTGGCTAACGGAGCACATCCTTGGAAATGCTGTTGCAGATCCTGGTCAGCGGCCTGGCCATGGGCAGCATCTACGGTCTCGTGGCTCTCGGCTTCGTGCTGCTGGTGAACGCCGCCGACATCATCAACTTCGCTCAGGGCGAGTTCGTCATGCTGGGCGCCTTCCTCGTGTACACCTTCGCGGAGCTGTGGGGCCTGCCCTTCCTGGTGGCGGTGCTGCTGGTGGTCGCGGTCATGGCCCTCTTCGGTCTGGTGATGGAGAGGGTAGCCTACCGCCCCCTCCGCAACACCAACGCCGTCACCATCATCATCAGCACCCTGGGCATCTCGGTCTTCCTGCAAAACGTGGCCCTGCGCAGCTGGGGGAGCGTCCCCCAGTACTTCGGCCAGCCCTTTGGCCGCCAGATGATCGACCTGGGCGCCATCCGCCTGGTCCCCCAGCACCTGCTGATCCTGGTCGTCGCCGCGCTGCTGGTGCTGCTGCAGCACTGGTTCTTCCACAAGACCCGGATCGGGAAGCTGATGCGGGCGACGGCCCAGGACAAGCAGACTGCCCGGCTGCTTGGGGTCAACATCGGCCTGATGACGGCGCTAACCTTCGCCCTGGCCTCGGCCCTGGGAGGGCTGGCTGGCGTCCTGCTGGCCCCCACCTTCTACATCTCCGTCGAGATGGGCGTGCGGGTCGGGATAAAGGCCTTCGTCGCCAGCATCATCGGGGGCTGGGGCAGCATCCCCGGCGCCATGATCGGTGGGCTGGTCATAGGGCTGGTGGAGGTGCTGGCCGCGGCCTACGTCTCCTCTTTGTATAAGGACGTCTTCGCCTTCGTGGTGCTTATCCTGGTCCTGGTCGTCATGCCCAAGGGCATCTTCGGCGAGAAGGTGGCGCAGAAGGCATGAGGCTGTTGGCTGGTCGCTCTCACCGCAACCTGCTGATCGTCGCCGTCCTGCCGGCGGCGCTGGCACTGCCCTGGCTGTTCCCCTCGGCCTACAGCCTCGTCCTGCTCAACATGGCGCTGATGTTCAGCGTGGTAGTGCTGGGACTGAACTTCGTCTACGGCTTCGGGGGGATCTTCTCCCTGGCCCAGGCGGCCTTCTGGGGGATCGGGGCCTACACCTCCGCCCTGCTGACCACCGACGCCCACATGAGCTTCCCGGTGGGGCTGCTGGGCGCCGTCCTGGTGACCTCCCTGTTCGGGGTCATCCTGGGTGTGCCCACCCTCAAGCTGCGCAGCCACTACCTGACGATGGCCACCCTCGCCTTCGGCGAGGCCGTCCGGCTGGTGTTGATGAACACCGAGCGGCTGACCCACGGCGCCAACGGGATCCGAGGCATCCCGCCGGCCGCCTTCGGGCCGCTGGTTTTCGACACTCCGGAGCGTTTCTACTACCTCAACCTGGCCGTGGTGCTGGCCGCCATTCTCTTCACGGTGCGTTTCCGGCGCTCCCGCCTGGGTCGAGCCCTGGAGGCCACCCGGGACGACGAGCTCGCTGCCGCTGCCACCGGCGTCGACGTCACCTACTGCCGGGTGCTGGCCTTCGTGCTGAGCGCCTTCCTGGCGGGGGTGGCGGGTAGTCTCTGGGCCGCCTTCTCTTCCTACATCAGCCCCGAGACCTTCGACCTCTTCAGCACCATCCGCTTCGTCGCCATGCTGCTGATCGGCGGCGCCGGCACCGCGCTCGGTCCCCTGGTGGGCACGGTCCTGCTCACCTTCCTGCCCGAGTGGCTGCGCTTCCTGGAAGCCTACTACATGGCCATCTACGGTTTGAGCATCGTGCTGATGCTGGTCTTCGCCCCCAAGGGTGTGGTGGGGCTGGTCGGGAGCCTGGTCGCCGGGCTTCTGCAGAGATCTGTGGGGGAGACGGGGAGACGGGCCGACGGGGAGAGAGAGCAATCACCTCTCCCCCTGGGAGAGGCCGACCGAAGGGCGGGTGAGGGCTCTTTGACTGGCCCTGAACAAGCCCTCACCCCGACCCTCTCCCAAAGGGAGAGGGAAGAGGACACAGCACCCAGGACCCAGGACTCGGCACCCAGCCTTCAGCACCCAGCACCCGGCGCCCAGCCCTCGCTCCTCTCCGCCTCCGGCCTGACCATCGCCTTCGGCGGACTGGTGGCCGTGCGCTCCGTCGACCTCTCCGTGGCGGAGGGGGAGATTCGGGGCATCATCAGCCCCAACGGCTCCGGAAAGACCACCCTGCTCAACCTGGTCAGCGGGATCTATCGCCCCACGGCCGGCCACCTCCAGATGGCCGGCGAGCGGGTGGACGGCTGCAGCCCCTCCACACGGGTCCAGAGGGGGATCGCCCGCACCTTCCAGAACATACGGCTTTTCCCCCGCCTGACGGTCCTGGACAACGTCAAGGCAGCCAAGTACTCCCGCACACGGGCGGGGCTGCTGGGGACCTTCCTCCAGACCGGCGGCACGGTGGAGGAGGAGCGGCGGATCGAGAAGCAGGCCCTGGAGGCCCTGGCCTTCGTGGGGCTCGCCGGCAGGGCCAGCGACTTCCCAGGCGATCTGCCCTACGGACAGCAGCGGTTGGTGGAGATAGCCCGGGCCCTGGCCACCGAGCCCCGGCTGCTGCTGCTGGACGAGCCGGCCGCCGGCATGAGCCTGGCCGAGAAGCAGCGGCTGGTCCGGCTGGTTCGCGCCCTGAACCGGGAGCGAGGGATCACCGTCATCGTCATCGAACACGACATGAGGATCATCAGCGGCCTCTGCCACCAGGTCACCGTCCTCAACTTCGGCGAGATCATCGCCGAGGGCACGCCCCAGGAGGTGCGGGACAACCCCTCCGTCATCGAGGCCTACCTGGGGAGAAGGAGTCGGGTCCGTGCTCGTACTAGATAAGGTCTCGGTGAGCTACGGTCGGGTGGAGGCCCTCCACGGGATCTCCCTGGAGGTCCGGAAGGGAGAGATCGTCGCCCTGATCGGCGCCAACGGCGCCGGAAAGAGCACGACGTTGCGGGCCATCTCCGGGGTCCTCAGGCCCACCTCGGGCCAGATCCTGTTCGACGACCGGAACCTCACCGGAATGGCCCCCGAGAGGGTCGCTTCCGCTGGGATCGCCCACGTTCCCGAGGGGAGGCGGGTGTTCCCCGGCTTCACGGTGGGGGAGAACCTGGAGTTCGGCGGCCTCGCCCTGGGCAGGGCCACCAGAGAGATCCGGCAGGAGGTGGAGGCCATCCTGGAGATGTTCCCGCGGCTGAGGGAGCGCTACAAGCAATACGCGTGGTCCCTCTCCGGCGGGGAGCAGCAGATGCTGGTCATCGGCCGGGGGCTGGTGGCGCGACCCCAACTGCTGATGCTGGACGAGCCCTCCCTGGGGCTGGCCCCCACTCTGGTGGACCAGGTCTACGACGTGATCGAGGAGATCCGGGCCCGGGGCACCACCATTCTGCTGGTGGAGCAGAACGCCAGCATGGCGCTGGCCGTCGCCGACCGGGGCTACGTCCTGGAGTTGGGGCGCGTGGTGCTCGAGGGTTCGGTGGACGACCTGGCGAACAACGAGATGGTCAAGCACTCCTACCTGGGCACCGGCGCCGAAGAGTTCGTCTGAATCGGTCGCCCCCGACGTCCCGTTTCGCCTTCCCTAAGCCCTCGAAACGGGCGGAAATGAGCGCCACACGATAGCGGCGCTAAGGAATTTCATCAAGAAATCTCTGGCCTTGCCGTAGATACAGACGGATGCATCTTGACGTGGCGTGTTATACTGGCATCATCAAGAGCTCTGTGACATCTATGGCGTATATAGGGCTCTGCTGGCGTACCCCACTCGCCCCTTCCCTATCGAAGGGCTAGCAACGGTTTTCCAGCGTACCTCGGCTTTCATCCGGCGTATGCCGTGGGATCCGTCCCGCGCCGTTGCAGCCAGGCCACAAGGTCTACTGATCCCAGGGAGGGGCAGGCAAGGGCCGTGGCGTTCACCGGTCGTTCTGACTGGACCCGGCCCTGGACCGTCAGGCGCTCGACGACGAGGAGGACCCACCCGTGATGGCCGGCCCTCCGGTGAGACTCGGCGCCCGAAGAGAAACGGCCGCCCGAGGGCGCGCCGCTCTCTTCGTTCAGACTTGCGCGGGCGGGAGATGGTCCTGACCCCGCGCCCACCAGTCCCGTTGCCCAAATCCCAACTAGCGCAACAGAACAGCAACCAGTAAGCCGCTGAGTGCGTCGTTCCCTAAGCCGCCAGCCCGCACGTGAGGCACCGGGCGGCGGGGCACAAGGCCCGGCCCTACGCCACGGAGCTGAGGAACGGCGAACTAAGTGATGCGCTGGCAGGAGATCGTCTTGATACCTGCGGAAGAAAGCAGACCCCGACGGGTTTCGCGAAGTGACGGCCCGATCCTGGGCGGCCGGCCCACATCAAGGAGCAGCCGGGCCCGCCGCCTGCAACAGCATCTCACCCTGGCGGCTGCCCTGGCCGCCTCGGCGCTGGCGACGGCGACCTTTACCCCATCCCATGCCCTGGCCACGCCCTCATCGATCGTGTTGATGGCGCCGGCGAACCAGGAGGCTCCAGGCGAAGTCCTCGACGCGACCGGCGACACCGGCGCGGTGGAGGATCAGGCCGTCGCCCCCGAGGCGGCACCCCCCGCCGAGGGCGACGCCGCGACCGTCCAACCCGAGGCGGAGCGCCCCAGTGCCGAGCAAGGGAACGGCTCCGACGAGAGGATCACACCCACCTCTCGAGGCGGCCCCCGCCCCACGGCTCCCTCGACTCAGGGACCGAAGGAGGGCGAGAAGCCGGCGGGCGAGCGGGTGGCCGCCATCGCCAGGAAGTACGTGGGCTACCCCTACGCCTGGGGCGGGTCCTCGCCCCGCACCGGCTTCGACTGCAGTGGCTTCGACGAATACGTGTACCAGGAGGCCGGCATACCGGTCCCGCCCCACGACCTGTGGGGCCAGATGAACAGCGGCCCGAGGATAGCCCTCCAGGATCTGCAGCCGGGCGATCTGGTCTTCTTTCAGAACACCTACAAGGCGGGGCTGTCCCACGGCGGGATCTACCTGGGGAGCGACCGGTTCATCCACTCCATCGAGGAGGGGGTTGGGATCCAGGTCAGCTCCCTCGGCGAGGACTACTGGGCGGCGAGGTTCCTGACCGGCTCCCGTCCCTGGGCGTCTTCGCCGGATCGCGGCCCCTAGTCCATCGCCACACAGATCTTGATAGGTGTCATCCTGAGCGATAGCGAAGGATCTCCTCTCGCCACAGGGAGATGCTTCGCTGCGCTCAGCATGACAGTACATATCACCTTCACCGTGGCGATGTACTAGTACATCGCCACATTGGTTCTGATACGTAGGCCAAGGCGCCCTGCCCTACATCTCGAAATCCCTGCGGCGGAGCACCGGTCCTTCGCCACCGTGGGCTTGACCGCCGGGAGCGCGGGCGTGCAGGGGCGCGGCGTTTTCCCCCAGAGGACGAGCTTCGTCCCCTCCCGATGGCTGGCGTTGCCGGCGCAGTTCGCCTATCCTATGGTCATGCCGACCACAACCCTCGACAGCCTGGGCGACGTCGCCGCCCTCCTGGAGGCTCTTCGCCCCCTGCCGCCGGGCCTCTTGGGGGAGCTGGCCTGGTCCTTCCTGCGGGCCAGTCCCCGCTCCCCGGCCGAGGATACCCAGCGGATGGTCGGCCGCCTGTCGCCCCCTCCCCGGGTGGAGGGGCTGGGGCTGGTGCCCCGTCGCGACCCCTTTCTGCTGGTAGCCAACCACTTCCAGGCTCCTCAGTTCTGGATCGGTTGGGTCGCCGCGGCCATCACCGCCGCCGTCGCCACGGCGCGGGAGCCGGGTAGCCGGGACCTCCACTGGGTGATCCTCTCGGAGTGGCGCTGGTTCGAGGTCGCGGGCCACTGGGTGCCAAACCCGCTTTCCTCCCTGCTCTTCCCCCGGGCTGCCCGCAGCTGGGGGCTGATCCCGATGCCCTCCCGCCCATCGGACGTTGCCGGGCGCGCTCGGGCGCTCCGGCGGGTGCTGGTCTACCTGGGTCGGAGCCGCACCGCCGGACCGCCCAATCCGGAGCCGGTGGGGATGTTTCCCGAGGGGAGGGCCAGCGTCGCCCTGGAGGAGGCCAGGCCTGGCACAGGGGCCTTCCTCTATCGGGTGAGCGGCCTGGGCGTCCCGCTGCTGCCGGTGGGGGTCCATCTGGAGGAGGACACCCTGGTGGTGAGCTTCGGTGCGCCCTTCGCCCTGGCCGGGTTGCCCCCGGGCGACCTGGACGGGTGGGCTCGCCGGCAGGTGATGGTGGCCATCGGGCGGCTGCTGCCCCGAGAGATGTGGGGGGTGCACGCAGGTGCGATCGACGAGATGCGGTAGCGGCGATCCAGCGGGCCACTCCCACCACTTTCCGTTCACCCTTTGTCCGCCTCGGTAAACTGCTTGCGCAGCAGCACGACCACCGGCGTGCACACCAGCCAGACGGCGCCGGTCCACACCAGTCGAAAGCCGAGCAGGGCCGCTATGCCCTGAGTGGAGCTGTAGCCCCAGGCGTGCATGGCACCCAATCCCCCCGCCTCCACCACCCCGAGATGGGAGGAGATGGGGCTGATCAACACCACGACCAGGGCGAAGAGGTAGACCGTCACAGCCCGGACGAAGGTGAGGGTGGCCACACCGACCCCGTGAGCTACCAGGTAGAAGGCTGTGACCAGGGCCAGGAGATAGAGAGCGATGGTGGGCACCGAGCGAAGGGCAACCCGGATGCTGAAGAAGAGCCTCGCCGCGTCGAACATCTCGAGAAACTCGGGACCGACGGTTCTGAGAGGCCCAACCCGCAGCAGCCGATCCGCCAGCTTCTGCACCAGCCGGACCCGAAAGAGGACCGCCACCACCACGGCGGAGGCGGCGAACAGCCCTGCGACGGCGGGGCGAAGCCAATCCCATCCAGGTATGCCAAAGATCGCCAGCACCACCATGGAGATGGCCGCTTCGCCGACCAGCAACGCCGAGGTGGCGGCGGAGGATCTGGAGAAATCGGCCCCGGCGATCCTGCGCAACAGGTAGTTCTGAACGTAGATGCCGGCCGGAAGGCTCACCGCCATCTCACCCACGACGAAGGCAAGGGCCAACTGCCTCCAGCCGATGGAGATGTGGATCACACCGATCAAGTAGTGCCACAGAAACCCCTTCAGGGCCAGGTAAAGGATGGCCAGCGCCAGGGAGAGCGCCATTACGGGGAGGGGGATGCCCCGGATTTGCCCCATCACCGCGGCCGCATCGGAGACAGTCAACACGAAGGCCAGGAGGGCCGCGCTCAGAAGCACCGGAATCAGGATCTGGGGCTGGGTCAGCGTCTTCAGCAAGTTCGATCCACTCCGAAGCAGCAATCGATCACGCAGCAGGGTACAGCCACCGGAGGCAGCGGATCAAGCTCGGTTGGTTGTTGATCCTTGCCCGACCCTTCCGTCAGGCCTCCGGCCGGATCTATGGTATGATTTGTGAGACGCCGTGCCCCATCCGGGTGCGGTTTCAACTCGACAATCCGAAGGAGGAAAGGGCGTTGGCCCCACCCCAAGCTACGACAGCTCGGTGGGCATGGAGCCTTCCGACCATACGATGGGACACCGTCTGGAAAGAGATCCTTCGGCTGATCAAGTACGGGCTCGTTGGGTCCTCCAACACCGTGATCAGTCTCGCGGTCTTGAACCTCTTTTTCTTACTCTGGGCGCCCACTAACCAGATCATCCTGGTGTTGGGCAGCACCACGGCCTACGCCGCCGGAGACCTTAACGGTTACTGGTGGAACAGGAGCTGGACCTTCGGCGCCGGCGAGGCCAACTGGAATCAGTTCGCTCGCTTCGCCGCCGTCAGCATAGTGTGTATGGCGCTGAACGCGGCCATCCTCTGGGGGTCCGC
Organism: Chloroflexota bacterium; assembly: GCA_027356795.1. Lineage (GTDB taxonomy): Bacteria > Chloroflexota > UBA6077 > UBA6077 > UBA6077 > JAJYNT01. Next base: position 27,647 of record DAHVXI010000064.1, read on the forward strand.
CGGATGGTTGATGGCGCTGTTCCTCCCCAGTTGGCTGGTGGGCAACGCGTCGCAGATCTCTATGATGCTGGCGGGTGGTCTCGGCTACCTGGCCTGCCGTTTCTGGGTGTTCAAGAAGGAAGACAATCCCGAAACGGCGCGCTAACAAGAGATGCGAACAAACGAGCAGGTAGGCTCGATGCTGAGCCTACCTGCTCTTCCTTTTCCGGCGCTCGCGCCCTATCCCCGCCTCGGCACACCCCTGGTGTGCCCCAGAAGCTTGATCATCAGGCCGGTAATGGCGAAGGCCGGCCCCAGAACGCCCACCATGAGGGCATCGTCCCGACGTCCCATGAGGTAAAGCCCCGTGGACGCGAAGATGGAAGCCATACTGAAGCCGAGGTAGGCTTCGTCGGGAGCTTGCTCGAAGCCCCAGGCCACGGTGTCGGCGCGCTCGGTCATTTCCGCTGCCACGACTGGTCCTCCTTCTCTCCTTCTTCTCGGGGTTCGGGTCCGTCGTTCCATTGTGCGCGACCTCCCTGTGGTGCCACGGCGGGAGATGGGCTGCTGAAAGAAGCGGCATCTACTTCCCCGTTGTTCCTTGCATCTTTCGTGCCGCTGGTTGGGGGGCGAGCCTCCCGCCAGATCTCCTTGCCCAGCCACAGGGAGGGCGCTGCATCAGGGCGCGGCCGCGCTGGTGGCGACGGCCAGGAGGGTCAGGGTCAACCGGGCCAGCTTCGATTGGCGGCCGCGAGCTGCCGCCACCCCCGGGTAGCCGTCACCCTGCCGCCCGGTAAGAAGCACGGCCACTCCAGGGTCAGGTGATGGCCAAGTTCGCCACCAACACCCTGAAGGCGAAGAGCGCCGGGGTCCTCTTCGACATCAGCAATGACTACAGCAAGGGGCTGGCCGAGACCTTCAAGGACGCCTTCGAGAAGGCCGGCGGGAAGGTCGTGAGCTACGAGTCCTACGGCAAGGACGACGTCGATTTCGCGGCCATCCTGACCAAGACGGGCGCCAACAACCCCGACGTGCTGTTCCTCCCCGACTACTACAACAAGGTCAGCCTGATCGGGCGACAGGCCAAGGAGAAGGGCGTCAAGTCCACTCTCCTGGGCGTGGACGGCTGGGACTCGGCCGAGCTGGAGCCAAGGCCGTCGAGGGCGGCTACTTCAGCAACCACTACAGCCCCGAGGATAAGCGCCCCGAGGTGTAGGAGCGGATCAAGAAGTACCAGGTTAAGTTCGGCACCGCCCCGGATGCCCTGGGCACCCTGTCCTACGACGCGGCGAAGCTGCTGGTCGCGGCCGTCCGCTACCTTCGAGCCGCGCGGCCGTCGCAGCTGACGGCGCAGGAGGAGCACTCCTTTCGACAGGGCTCCACGTGAATGCTGAAGGTGGCGGCTCCCAGGGTTTGGCGCAGATCCCGCTCCAGGTGGTCGCACAGGGCGTGGGCCTCCGCTACCGACGCCTCGCCATTTACCACCAGGTGCAGATCGACGTGGCGGTCGCCTCCTGCCTTTCGGGTCCTCACCTGGTGGAACCCGACCACCCGATCACCGTGCTGCTTCAGGGTCTGGCTGATCAGCTGCCGCTCGCCGTCCGGAAGGCTCCGGTCCAGCAGGTCCACGAAGGACTTGCGGGTGATGTCCCAGGCCGCCTTGACGATCAGCGCCGCCACGACCAGGGCTGCGATAGGGTCCAGTATGGCGAGCCCGGTCAGCCGAACGGCCACCAGGCCGAGGAACACGCCCAAGGAGGTGAGCACGTCGGTGGTCAGATGGTAGGCGTCGGCCTCCAGCGCCACGGAATCGGTCTCTCGAGCCACCTTGAACAGCAGGCGGGAGACCAGGATGTTTGCCCCCACGGAAACCGCCATGATCGCCAGCCCCAGATCGACCCGCGGCATCTCCATGCCGTGCATCAGCTTCCCGATCGCCTCGTAGATGATCATCCCAGCGGCAAGGAAGATCAGGATTGCCTCGACGGTGCCGGAGACGTTTTCGACTTTGCCTCGACCGTAGGGGTAGCTGTCATCGGGCGGCCGGGCGGAGGTCCGAACGGCCACGTAGGCTATGACCGAAGCCAGCAGGTCCACACCCGAGTGGATCGCCTCGGCCACGACGCTGACGGAGCCGATGGACAGGCCGACGATCAGCTTGCCGAGGGTGAGGGTGGCGTTGGAGGCAACAGATAGAGCGGCGACGCGGGTCTTGGTGTGAAACACAATGCCCTCCTGGATAGCGGGTACACAAAAACCCGCGGTAATGGTTGTTGGCAGATAACAGAACGTTCCTGCCAGCAGCCATCAAGTCCCGCGGGCTCTATGGATGCCCGCTGCCCAGAAGGGCCCGGCCCCACCCGCCCCAGCAGGGGAGCGGATCGCCTGCTCTAGATGGACAGTCGCGTGGGCACGCCCAACAGGGCACACCCTACGTTTCCATTATAAGGCCTCCGCTATTCGGCAACAAGCAGCGATTGACGCTACCCTTCCACCGACTTGCCGTGCTCGCCTGGACAGTCTACTTTCGTCTATAATCTCTGCACGAGAATCCCCTAGACCTGTGCCGCAACAGGTCGTACCGCTTCCAGCAGAAACGAGGCTCTGATGGAGCTGCCCGGCGAGACTGCCTCCACCCCGATGTGGCCCGAGGGGGAGGTCGCAGGAAAACCCGAGCTGGAGAACAGGATCGCGCAGGCCGATCTACCTCGAGGACGCTCGGTGGTCAAGGGCTGGCTACTCGAGTTTCTCCAGACGGTGCTGCTCACCGTGATCCTCTTCGCCGCAGTGCGGTCCGTCGTCCAGAACTTCCAGATCGACGGACCCAGCATGCAGCCCACCCTCAGGAGCGGCCAGTACCTGCTGGTCAACAAGATGACATACCTGCGTCTGGAGGGCCCTCCCCTTCAGATGGTCCGCGGGGCAGGTCTATTCCAGGGGGATGGACAGCGAGCCTACCCCTTCGGCGGTCCGCAGCGGGGGGACATCATCGTCTTCCGGGAGCCGATCCCTCCCTACGTCGACCTGGTCAAGAGAGTGATAGCCCTGCCCGGCGACCAGGTGGTGATCGATCGGGGCCGCGTCTACGTCAACGGCACCCCTCTCGAGGAGGAGTACGTCCGGGCCGTTCCCTCCTACAGCCTTTCCCCTCAACAGGTGCCTCCCGGCAGCTTCTTCGTCCTGGGGGATAACCGCCCCGTCAGCAGCGATTCCCATCTCTGGGGGTTTGTGCCCGAGGCCAACGTGATAGGCAAGGCCTGGGTCCGCTACTGGCCCCCCGAGCAATGGGGAGTGCTGGCCAACCCCCTCCACGCGAAGGACTGACATCCACCTGTCGGAGCCGGCGCCGTCCCTGACGCCGGGGGATTCAGCTAATCCTCAGCTTTCCTTCAGCTCTACTTCAGCATTCTGAGGGTTGGCTGAAGATATTATGGCTCCTATCGCCCCTCGCCCCCCGGACAGTCTCTAGAGGTATGCCTCCTCCGACCTCACGCAGACTCGGTTGCGGCGTCGCACCTATCCTTGCACATCAGGTGGAGTATGAAACGTCCCTACCAGGTCACCGGCATCGTGTTCATCCTGTTCTCGGCCTTCATCGCCCGGGAGTCGGTGGAACTCAAGTTCTACACCTCCCTGGGACCCGGTCCCGGCTTCTTCCCCTTCTGGCTCTCCGTCTTCCTCGGCGCCCTAGCGGCCGTCATGCTGTACCAGGCCACCTTCAAGCCCCAGGACCCGATGCCGGCGGACTTCTTCGCCAACGCCAAGGGCTACCTGCGAGCGGGCGCCATCCTCCTCGCCCTGGTTGCCAGCGTGCTGTTCATGGACGTGGTCGGCTTCCGGCTGATGATGCTGCTTTTCTACCTCTTCCTGCTCTTCGCCCTGGGCCGGCAGAACATCCTGATCACCATCGCCGTCGCTCTAGGCGGCAGTTGGGGCGTCTATCAGGTGTTCGTCGAGTATCTCAAGGTCCCGCTCCCCATCGGGATCTTCGGCATATAGGAGGAATTGGTGGAAAGTCTTCAACTGCTCGCCCACGGCTTCACCATCGCCCTGCAGCCTACCAACCTGCTGTTCGCCGTCATGGGCTGCATCCTCGGGACCGTGATCGGCGTCCTGCCCGGTGTTGGCCCCGCGGCCGGCACCGCCATCTTGATCCCCATCACCTTCGTCCTTGATCCTACCCCCGCCATCATCATGCTCTCCGCCATCTTCTACGGCGCCATGTATGGCGGGACCATCACCTCCGTCCTGATCAACACCCCAGGCGAGGCCGCATCGGCCATCACCTGCCTGGAGGGCTACGAGATGGCCAAGAGGGGCAGGGCAGGGGCCGCCCTCTCCATCGCCGCCATCGGCTCCTTCATCGGTGGCTCCATCGCCACCATGGGGCTGGTGCTGCTGGCCCTGCCTCTGACCTCCCTGGCACTGAAGTTCGGCCCCCCCGAGTTCTTCGCCCTGATGGTGCTGGGTCTCTCCCTGGTCACCGGCCTCGCCGCCAAGTCCATGACCCGCGCCCTCATGTCCGCCATATTCGGGCTGCTGATCGCCATGGTGGGGATCGACCCGGTCATGGGCGCCCCTCGCTTCAGCTTCGGCATCACCGAACTGCTGGACGGCTTCGACTTCGTCCCGGTGGTCATGGGCATCTTCGGCATCAGCGAGATCCTGCTGAACGCCGAGAGCGAGGTCCGCGGCGTCTTCGACACCAAGATGAGCACCCTCATCCCTACCAGGCAGGACCTCAAGGACTCGGCAGGAGCCATCCTCCGCGGCACAGGGATAGGCTTCTTCTTGGGACTCATACCCGGCGTCGGGGCCGTCGTCCCCACCTTCATCTCCTACGTCGCCGAGAAGAAGGTCTCCAAGCACCCCGAGAAGTTCGGCACCGGCGTCATCCAGGGGGTCGCGGGACCTGAGACGGCCAACAACGCCTACGCCAACGCCGCCCTGATCCCCCTCTTCACCCTGGGCATCCCGGGCTCCCCCACCATCGCCATCCTGATGGGCGCCTTCATGATGAACGGCCTGATCCCGGGCCCCTTCCTCTTCAAGGAGCACGCCGACTTCGTCTGGGCCGTCATCGCCAGCCTCTACGTGGGCAACGCCATCCTGGTGATCCTGAACCTGCC
>DAHVXI010000080.1:0-17544 GCA_027356795.1 Chloroflexota bacterium
ACCGCCGAGGGGGCCAGCAGTGCTCCGCCTACCGCCTGGGGCTCCCCCTGGCGCCCGCAGTGGTACAGCTGCAACACGATCCTGGAGCCGCGCTGGTGGACCGCCTCCGCCAGGCGGGCCAGACCGGGCACTGCGGAGTCCTCGTGGACGCCGGTGACCCCGACGTAGGAGCGGCCGCTGGGGTGGACGTAGGCGCCGCCGGTGATCAGGAGGCCGATGTTCCCCTCGGCGAGGTGGGAGTAGAGGGAAACCAGGCGGGGGGTAACCAGGCCACGGTCGTCGGCCATGCATTCGGCCGTGGCCGATCGCACGAATCGGTTCCTGAGCCATAGAGGGCCAATCACAGCGGGATCGAATAGGCCGGCCATCTGCTCGCCCCCCCCGCAAGCCACGCCGCCGTGGACGCTGCTCCCTTCGCAGCTGCCAGCCGCCTGCACTACATCGACCCCTTCCTCAGGATCGCGGACCCCTTCGATGGCAGTCCCACCGCCTCTCGCCGATGCCTCACTGTAGAAGGGGATTCACCGGAAACAAGCTACAGCTAACTGGCTTCACCGTCAATACCCTTCGCCATGTGGTAATCTCTTAGCGTCGCTCACCTGGCGACGTGAGGGAACTTGAAGGGGCGCGTGCAGTTGTGCTAGATTGCGGTCCACTCGCAACTAGCCCCCAGTGGAGTCGCTCCACTCTCGGCACAGCCAGCTCTATCGACAGAGGAGGAGATGATGGCGCCAGAACCCTACGCATATTTCAACGGCGATTTCGTCCCGCTGAGCGAGGCGAAGGTAAGCATTATGGCCCATGCCTTCAATTACGGCACTGGCTGCTTCGAGGGGATTCGGGGCAACTGGAACGCCGCCGAGAGGCAGCTCTACATCTTCCGGCTGCGGGAGCACTACGAGCGGCTCGAGCGGAGCTGCAAGATCCTGAGGATCAATCTTCCCCTGGACGTCGATAAGCTGTGCAGCATCACCACCAAGCTGGTGAAGCGCAACGGCTACCAGGAGGACATGTACATCCGGCCCCTGGCCTACAAGGGACAGGCGGTGGTGGGCGTGCGGCTGCACGGGGTGGAGGACGCCTTCTCCATCTTCACCGTGCCCTTCGGCAACTACCTCGATGTCGGCAACGGCATCCGCTGCGGCACCGTGGGATGGCGTCGGGTGGACGACGCCGCCATTCCGGCCCGGGCGAAGGTGACCGGCATCTACATCAACAGCGCCCTGGCCAAGACCGAGGCCATCGAGAACGGCTACGACGAGGCGATCATGCTCACCAATGCCGGACACGTCTCGGAGGGCTCCGGTGAGAACATCTTCGCCGTCATCGACGGCGCCCTGGTGACCCCGGCCCCCTCCGAGAGCATCCTGATCGGGATCACCCGGTCCACGGTGATGCAGTTGGCCCGCGATGAGCTGGGGATCAGGACCATCGAGCGCCAGGTGGCCAAGAGCGAGCTGTACACCAGCCAGGAGGTGTTCATGACCGGCACCGCGGCCCACATCACCCCGGTGCTGGAGGTGGACCGTCGCAAGGTGGGCGATGGGCAGATTGGATCGGTGACGAAGAAGCTGATGGAGCTGTACTTCGACGTCATCACCGGCCGGAACAAGAAATACGTCGAGTGGTGCACGCCGGTCTACCCGGCCGCCAGGTAGCGGGTCCGGCGCCCAGCGGGGAATCAGCAGTAGGGGGGAGCATCGGTCGCACGCGACCGATGCTCCCCCCTACCGGTTTCGTCGTTCGGAGGCCGCTCAGATCCTCGGAGCGTCCTACCGGGTTTCGACGATGTGGTTCTGCCCGTCCACCAGGACGACCCGTGGCTTCCAGTCGCGGGGCACCGGGTCCTGGATCTGGACGTACGACATGACGATCATGATGTCCCCGATCTTCACCAGGTGGGCGGCAGCCCCGTTCAGCTGGATGATCCCGCTGCCGGGTTCCCCAGCGATGGTGTAGGTCTCCAGCCGGTTTCCGTTGTTGACGTCCACCACCTGGACCCGCTCGTAGGGCAGGATGTTGGCGGCCTCCAGCAGCTGGCTATCGACGGTGATGGAGCCGGCGTAGTGAAGATCCGCCCCCGTGACGGTGGCCCGGTGGATCTTGCCGTTCAGTAGGGTGCGCAGCATAGCAGGTGGTACCTCCAGCGAAAACCACCCTGACGTAGGGTGGCACGGTCAAATGATAAACGGTGAAATGGCGTACGGCAAATAGAGAAGAGGGGTCGGCGACTTACGGTTTTGTCAGGGAGCCGGCGGGTTTCCGGGGAAAACGGCGAATTGGCCCCGCAATATATTGATATTCTTCGATATAGTGCTATACTGGGCGGCGATGAAGAGACTAACGGGAAATCACAAGGAACGGGGCTGCTGCCCATCGGTGGATTGCTCCGCCGAGCCGAGGTATCCGGGGTTGGATGAGGGCGCCCGGCTGTTCAAAGCCCTGGCCGACGAAACGAGGCTGGCCATCCTGAATCAACTGAGGGAGCAGGGGGAGGTGTGTGCCTGCCATTTCCTGGCCTGCTGCGAGCTGGCTCAGCCTACCGTGTCCCACCACTTGAAGGTGCTGCGGGAGGCGGGGTTGGTCAGTGCCGAGAAGCGGGGGCTGTGGGTGTACTACACCCTCAACCGGGGCCGGCTGGAGGCCCTTCTGGCCTGGCTGCCTTAGCCCTTTTTCTTTGCCCACTATATAGATAACCTTCGATATTAAGCGATGGCGAGAGCGATAGCCACAGAGTCAGCCGGGACCAACCGGCGAAGGAGGAAGAGAGTGTCTGGCGAACCAACCGCTGAACAGATCCGCGACATCGTGCGAGGGAGGTATGCCGAAGCGGCGAGGCAGGCTCAGCGACAGGGCAGCTCCGGCTGCTGTTCGGGTTCAGCCCCCAGTCAGTCCCAGCTCTACCAGGTAGCGCAGCTCCAGGAGGTGCCCGAGACGGCCGCCCTCGCTTCTCTGGGCTGTGGCAATCCGACGCTGCTGGCACAGCTGAAGGAGGGCGAGACCGTCCTCGACCTGGGTTCGGGAGGTGGCATAGACGTCCTCCTCTCGGCCAGGCGGGTCGGCCCGACGGGCAAGGCCTACGGTCTGGACATGACCGACGAGATGCTGGCGTTGGCCAGGGAGAACGCCGGGAAGGCGGGCGTCACCAACGTGGAGTTCCTCGAGGGGCAGATTGAGTCCATCCCCTTGCCCGACGCCAGCGTCGACGTGATCATCTCCAACTGCGTGATCAATCTCTCGGCCGACAAGGACGCCGTGCTGTCCGAGGCCTTCCGGGTGCTGAAGCCGGGCGGGCGCTTCGCTGTGGCCGACATCGTCGTCCGGGACGGCCCTCTGCCGGCTCCCGTTCGGCGGATGATGTCCCTGTGGGCCGGCTGCATCGCGGGGGCCCTCGGCGAAGATGACTACCGGGCCAAGCTGGCAAAGGCGGGGTTCGGAGGCATCGACCTGGAGGTGCTGAAGGAGTACGATCTGGAGGACGTGCCCGAGGATGTGCGCTGCTGCATTCCGTCGGATCTCTCGCTGCCCGGTGGCACGAAGGTCGTCTCGGCCTTCATCAGGGCCACCAAGGGCGACGGATCCGAGGGGATGAAGGGAAGCCGCCCCGTGACGATCCGCAAGGGCTCAAAGAGCCCGGTGAAGCCGGCCGCCTCTGGATGCTGCGGGGGCGCGGCATCGGCGCCGGCCGCTCTGGAGGTCGCGGCTTCTGATGAGGTGAAGAGCTACTTCCGAGAGGTGGCCCCCCACTGGGACCAGATGCGCCAGGGCTACTTCACCGAGGAGGTCAGAGACGCCGCCATCGCCAGGGCGAATCTCGGTCGCGACTCGGTGGTGGCCGACGTGGGCACCGGCACCGGCTTCATGCTGGACGGCGTTGCGCCCCGGGTGCGGAAGGCCTACGGCTTCGACAACTCGGCGGAGATGCTGGGGGTGGCGCGCACCAACCTGAGCCGTCTCGGCAACGTGGAGCTGCGGCTCTCGGAGGGGAGTTCCCTTCCCCTGGAGGACGGGAGCCTGGACGCCGTCTTCGCCAACATGTACCTGCACCACGCGCCGGACCCCGCCGCTGCCGTGAGGGAGATGGCGAGGATGCTGAAGCCGGGCGGCAGGCTGGTGATCACCGACGTGGACCGGCACCAGGAGGAGTGGATGCGGGTCGAGATGGCCGACCTGTGGCTCGGCTTCGACCGAGAACAGGTGGCCGGCTGGTATCGGGCCGCGGGGCTCGCCGAGGTGCAGGTGGAGTGCGCCGAGAGCACCTGATGCGCCACCTCGGCATCCGGGGATGATGCCAGGATCAGCGTCTTCGTGGCCAGCGGGACCAGGCAATAGCCGTGGGTCTGGCCCCGCTATTGCTGAGCGGGGTGCCGGAACGACGGCACGCGCCTTTCCAGGAGTCGAGGCTTCGGCCGGAGCCGCGGCATCGACTCCTCGCCGGCGTTCGAGCAATAGCGGCTGGGGAGGACCCGATGGCCAAGCAGGTTGTCGTCTACACGCAGACCTTCGACTGCGTGTTCTGCGATAGCGTGAAGGAGTATCTTTCCCGGAGGGGAGTGCCCTACATCGAGCGGGACGTGAACTCCGACGATCGGGCGATGGAGGAGTTGGAGCAGATGGGCTGTCTGACGACCCCCGTGGTCCTCGTCGACGATGAGGCGGTCGTGGGCTTCGACCTCCGGCGGTTGGAGCAGCTACTCGGCTAGGGGACAGGGGCGCGAGCAGTGCGCCAGTTCAACAGGGAGTGAGTGACAGAGTACATGGTGCTGAACCTTTCGGGTGTGGCGGAAGAGGGTCCACTTCCCCCGCGGGAGGGTGGGGACCGCGATAAGAGACCTCGACTGGAGATAGTGATCTCCACCCCCAGGTCGGTGGCGGAGAACCTCGCCATCGACGAGGAGATGACCCGCGCGGCAGCGGCCGACGGGCGGCTGACCCTGAGGCTGTGGTGGGGCGGGGCTCCGACCGTAGTGTTGGGTAGCTCCGAGAAGCCCGAGCAGGTGGCCGACCTGGAGGCATGCCGGCGGCTGGGGGTGGAGCTGATCCGCCGGTCGACGGGGGGAGGCACGGTGCTCCAGACGCCGGAGGTCCTCAACTACTCGCTGACGGGGCCCGCGACCGGGATGCCCAACATGAAGACCCTCTTCGCCCTGGGGGCCCGGCTGTTGATCGGCGCCTTGGCCCACCTCGGCGTGGAGGCAACCGCTCGGGGTATCTCCGACGTAGCGGTGGACGGGCGGAAGATCTCCGGCAACGCCATGGCCAAGCGATGGGGGGGGCTGCTGCTCCACGGAACCCTGCTGCTGGATCTGGACCTGGAGATGGTGGATGCCTGCCTGCAGCATCCCCCCAGGGAGCCCGACTATCGTGGCCGTCGGAGTCATCGGGAGTTCCTGACCACCCTGCGGGATCTGGGCGTGAGGGCGACGCCGGCCGAGATGGAGGCCGCCGTGGTGGCTTCGGCGCGCGGGCTGCTGGAGGAGGGGGCGATGGATGGCTTCCCCTTCATCCCGGAGTGGGTCAGGGGATAGAGGCGCAATCAGTGCACCTACTCCATCACAGCTGATCCAGGGCCCCGGCGCACGACTCCCGTGGTGCGTAGCCACAAAGTGGGGATGACGGCCACGAGACATATAGCCGCGGCGATGTAGAAGCAGTCCTCGAAGGACATCACCGCGGCGCTCATGGCCACCTGTTTGTAGAGGGCCATGACTACGGCCGCCTTCGCCTGGGCGAGGTCCAGGCCGTGCTGCACCAGGCCTGCTTGTACCCTCGCCACCGTCGTCTGCACCGAGAGGCTTTCCGGCGTCACCGTCTGGGAGATGATCGCCTGATGGAAGGTCTGCCGGCTCGAGAGCAGGGTGGCGAAGATGGCGGTGCCGAAAGAGCCGAAAACCTGGCGCAGCACGTTGGTCAGGGAGGAGGAGCGCGCGATCAGGTGAGGCGGGATGGAGTTCATGGCGACCGTCATGACCGGCATCATGACCAGCCCCATGGCTAGCCCCCGCTCGACGAGAATCCTCGTGAGGTCGGTGTTGGAGGTGGCCAGGTTGATGAAGCTGAGTTCCCAGGTGGAGTAGGCGAGCAGCAACAGCCCCGTGACCACCACGGGGCGCGGACCGATCTTGTCGAACAGCTTGCCCGATATGGGCATGGTCAGGGTCGAGGCCAGCGCTTGGGGGAGCATGAGAATGCCGGACTCCATGGCCCCCAGCCCGCGGAAGTTCTGCAGGAAGATCGGCATCAGGAACATGGTGGAGAACAGCCCCATGGTTATGATGAAGTTGACGAAGGTGGCCAGGGAGTAGGTGGCGCTACGGAAGACCCTGAGCTCCACCAGCGGATGCTCCACGGTCAGCTCCGTCCAAAGCCAGGCCAGCAGGCTTGCGCTCCCCAGGGTCAGCAGCGCGACGATGGAGGGTGAGCCCCAGCCGTCGGAGGGGGCCTCGGAGAGGCCGTACAGCAGGGCGCTGAACCCCACCGCCGAGAAGAAGAAGCCCCTGAGGTCCAGTTGGAGGTCGCTTCGGGTTTCCGTCTCCCGGAGCAGGGTAACGCCCAGCAGCAGCCCCAGGGCGCCGACCGGGATGTTCAGGGTGAAGATGAAGCGCCAGTCGACGTACTCGACCAGGTAGCCGCCCAGGGTGGGACCCAGCACCGGTCCCAGCAGCATGGGCAGCCCGAAGATGCCCATGACAGTCCCTCGCTCCTCCGGTGGGACAACCTTGAACAGGATGGTCATGGCGAGCGGCATCATCATACCGCCCCCCAGCCCCTGCAGCAGCCGGAAGAGGACCAGGCTGGGCACGTTCCAGGCGGCAGCGCATAGGAAGGAGCCCAGGGTGAAGAACAGCATGGAGAGCAGGTAGATCCGCTTGGTCCCGAAGGTATCGGTCAGGTAGCCGGTGGCGGGCATGATGATGGCCAGCGCCAGCATGTAGCCGGTCAGCACGTACTGGGACGAGTGCACGTCGGCACCGAAGACGGTGATGATGCGGGGTAGGGCGATGTTGACCACCGTGGTGTCCAGCATCACCATGAAGGAGCCGACGATCACGACGATCACCGCCTGCCAGTAATAGGGAAGTGCGTGCAGGCGATGGTGAGGCTTAGGAATGCGCAAGCTGGCCATCCGCTCAGTCCAGCACCCGGATGCTGACCTCGACGGAGCTGCCCAACACCAGAGACTGATCGCCGTAGTCGATTGAGATCTTCACCGGCACCAGTTGGGTCACCTTGGTGAAGTTGCCCGAGGCGTTGGAGGAGGGCAGTAGCGAGAAGGTGCCCGCGCTGGCCCGGCTAACGGCTACCACCCGGCCCTGCAGGGTCTTCCCGAGGCTATCCACCTTCACCTCCACCGGTTGGCCCACCTGGACGCGCCCGACCTTCGTCTCCTCGATCTGGGCCTGAACCCACAGCTTGGAGGGATCCACTACGGTGATTGTCGGTTGCCCCATGGCGACCGTGTCCCCGACGTTGGCCTGGCGGGCGACGACGACGCCCGAGATGGAGGCCTTGATCTCCGCCCGCTGGTTCTCGCTGCCGACGAAATCCAGCCGGGGCGTGCCGCTCTGGGTCATGCTCACGGCAGTGGGAAGCAGAACGGTCCCTACTACCTGGCCCTGCTGGACCTTGTCGCCGACGTCTACGGTCATGGAGTCCACCCGACCCGCGTTCATGGAGCCCACCTGCACCAGGCTTCCGGCTATCTGGGCGTTATCGGTGGAGACGTAGTAGACGGAGGCTTCCCAGTACCGATAGCCCACGAGGGCCGCGCCGGCGATCAGCAGGAGAAGCAGGGGCAACAGCAGCTTCTTCGGAAACCGGCGGCCCGCCGGTTTCTTGACAGCCTCCGTCTCAGGGTTCGGGTGCCGGCCGTTGCCGCCGGGTCTGGCCGTGGCGGGAGGTGCAGAGGGGGTTTGCTGGACACGCTCTTCCATTATGAGGTCAACTCCCACTGTAGCTTTCCAGGGCGCGGGCTAAGGCATCCAAACCCTGCGCCAGGGCTCGTCGTTCTGGGCCGGACATCCGCTCGAGCAGCTGTGTGAGGATGCCGAGGGCGCGCTGTTGGGCTGTCTGCAAGCAGTGGGCGCCGGCCGGCGTGATTCGAAGGGGTCTGGCTCGGCGGTCGCTGGCCTCGCCTCGCTCCACCAACCCCCGGCGCACCAGGCTGTCGACGCCGGCGCTGATGGTCGGTGGGGTGACCTGAAGGGTCTGGGCCAACTCACTCCCCAGCCTCGACCCATGGCTCAGCTGCTTCAGGATCCGGAACTGGGGGACGCTCAGCTGATGCCCGTTCGCCTCATGGACACCGGCCACGACGACCAGTCGCATCACACGGGGCAGGGTGTCCAACCACAGCTGAGCCAGCTGCTCCGGCGTCGTCTCGGATAGGGTAGTCACGATACGCACCCTTAACAGTTAGTGGCACTAACAATACGGGTCCATATTATCGCAAGAACTGTTCCGTTTCGCAAGGGTTCAAGTACCACCTGGCCGTACCAGATCGAGGCCGAGGTGAGCCAACATGCCGAGAGCCGTTGACAGCCGGGCTCGAGTGGGGCTAGGATACCCCTGGCAGGTATCCAGGGGGTCGATCCACCCTTCGAGTCCTTTCGGCTGCAGTTCTTGCCCGTCGAGGTCTGGTTCTCTTGGACACGCAGAACCTTTCGCTGCTGGTAGCTTTCGGCGCCGGGCTCCTCTCCTTCCTTTCGCCCTGCGTCCTGCCCCTCGTTCCCGCCTACGTCGGCCATCTCGCCGGTACCTCCTCCCTATTGACCCCGGGATCCCGACGGATGGTCACCCTGTTCCATTCCGCCGCCTTCGTGCTCGGTTTCTCCCTGGTGTTCGTCGGCTTCTGGGCCTCCATCGGGTTTGTCGGCTACGTGCTGCCCGGCTACGCGGATCTCTTCCGGCAGGTGGGCGCCGTCGTCCTGATCGTGCTGGGGCTGCACCAGATGGGGGCATTCAAGATCCCCCTCCTCTACCGCGAGTTTCGCATGGAGCCGCGGCTGACCTCCGCCACCACGCCGGTGACCTCCATCCTGGTGGGGGTAGCCTTTGCCGCCGGTTGGACTCCCTGCGTCGGCCCGGTTCTGGCCGGGATCATCGGGCTGGCCAGCATGAGCGAGACGGTGGGCCAGGGCACCTTCCTCCTGGTTGCCTACTCCCTGGGGCTGGGTGTACCCTTTCTGGCCACAGGGTTGGCGCTGGCTCAGGCCAGTGCCCTGCTGAACCGGGTGAAGCGGTACCTCAACCTGATCTCCGTCGCCAGCGGTGTCCTGCTGGTGGCCATCGGGCTGTTGATGCTGTCCAACACCTTCCGGCTGCTCCCCCAGTATTTCAACTGGGGCGGGCTGTAGTCGCCGATCGCCGACTGACGATTGCTTCCAGACGAAGGGAAATGTCGATATGAGGACGTCCTTGGTTAGGAGAGCCCTGCCGGCCCTGCTGATGGGACTGGCGATGTTGACCGTGGCGGGATGCTTCGGCGGGAACAGGAACTTCACCTCCGGCGCCGTCGCCTCGGCACAGGCGGCCCCTGGGGCTCAGGGCCCCGGCTCGGCCCGACCCGACGTGGGCATCAGGGTCGGGAACCTGGCCCCCGATTTCTCCCTCAAGGGGCTGGATGGCCAGACGGTGAAGCTGTCCGAGCTCCGTGGCAAACCGGTGATGGTAAACTTCTGGGCTACCTGGTGCCCGCCCTGCCGTCAAGAGATGCCCGATCTCCAGAAGGCGTACCAGAAGTACAGGGGCGAGGGGATGGTGTTCCTGGGCATCGACATGCAGGAGGACCCCGAGACGGTGAGGAAGTTCGTTCAGCAGAACGGGTACGACTGGACCTTCGTGGTGGACTCCGACGCGCAGGTAGCCAGGACCTATCAGGCCAGCGCCATTCCCACCAGCTACTTCGTCGATCGCAACGGCATCATCCGGGACACCCAGATAGGGGCCGTCACCCCCGCTCTGCTGGATGCCAAGCTGAGCAAGATCCGGTAGGAGTCGGAGTCTTCGCCGAAGTCTGGATCCCCGTAGTACTGTACCCGGTCGGCGAAGGCCAGCTTCTCGGCCTCGACCACCGTGTGGACAAGGGCCTGGCCGTCGGGGTCCATGGAGGCCAGATCGTAGCCCTCGAGCAGGTTGAGGGCCTGCAGCAGGACCGGCCCCTGCCACCAGCAGACCGTCCCAGGGGAGCCCCTCGCTCCCGATACAGCTGTATGGTGGCGCGGCGGGGTGCCCTGGTGTTGCCGTCGATGACTACCACCCGCTGCTCCGCCGCCAGGTGGATCAGGATCGTCGCCTCCCCGCCAAGGGTGTGGTCCTCGGGATTGCCCACCGTGTCGGCCAGCCCCATGGCGGCGGCAGCGTCGATGGTGTTGCCGCCCTGGGACAGGATCCGTATGCCGGCCGTGGCCGATAGCTGGCTCCCGCCAGTGACCATGGCGTTGGGGCGACGATCCCGGTGCGGTAGTCGTTCGGCAGATGGCCCGGGTCCCACAGTCCCAGAGCTCCGCCGACCAGCCTCGCTCAGAAACAGTAGTTCGCTTTGGCTTCCAGTCCGTGCTGCGCGACCAGCCGCTGGAGGGTAACCCTGAGCCCGTCGGTGTACTCCGCCCTGTGCGTTGGCTCGAAGAGGATCCGCCCGTACGCGGCCGTTAGATGGGGGTAGTGCCGCTGCAGCAACCCCTTCACGTCGGGCCACATGCCGGAGCGCAGGTTGAGCCGGTCGACGTAGAAGTGGTCTACCCCAACCTCCCTGACGGCCTTCAGCAGCGGGGCGAGCTGCTCCTCCGTGTCGGCAAGACCGGGCATGAGGGGTCCCAGAAAGGCGTAAGTTCTGATCCCCTTCCCTTTGGCCTCCGACAGCAGGGCAAGCCGCCTATGGGGTGAGGCGGCTACCGGCTCCATCAGGCGGGCGAGCTCCTCGTCCAGGGTGGTGAGGGTTACCCCGAACTGCACCAGATCTGGGTAGGCCGCCAGCAGATCCAGGTCCCGGGCCGCCAGGGCGCTCTTGGTGAGGGTGTGCAGCGGAAAGCCGTGCTGGAGTAGGATCTCCAGGCAGCGGCGGGTCAGACCGTACTGGGCCTCCAGGGGCTGCCAGGCGTCGCAGACGGAGCTGACGAAGACGGTGCCGGTCTGCCTCCGTTTCACCTCCTTCTCCAGAAGCTCCGGGGCGTTGGCCTTCACGTCGACGAAGCTGCCCCAGGGCTCGCGAGGGTGGGTGAACCGGGTAGCGAAGCGGGCGTAGCAGTAGCGGCAGCCGTGCTGGCACCCCGCGTAGCAGTTCACCGTCCAGTCGGTGATGCCCGACCGGTTCAGCAGCGACTTCGCCTCGACCTCAGCTATGGTGATGCCGCGCCGCGGCGCCCTCTCATCCCCTGCCATCCCTCGTCCTCCTGGCCGTCGCGCTTCGAGGCCATTATACTCGCCGTGCCCGCCTCTCCCTGTGGCTGGATTTCTGCAGCAGCTCTTCTAATCGTATCTGGGCCCGGCAGCCCGGACCCTTTCATTGAATGCAGGAGAAGGGAGCTTAGCCATGGTCCGGTGCTTTTCCCCTCGCCTCGGGCGGCGGCTATCCTACTGCAGCAGCCGCCTCTCCCCTTCCAGCGCCCTGATGTTGGTGGCGTCCTGGGTAACCTCCACGCAGCCCAGGTAGCGGCCCTCCCGACGGACGGCGTAGTAGCTGATCAGGATGAAGTGGCCGTTGGACTGGATCCAGAACTCCGCTGAGTCCCGGCGATCGTGCCTGAAGTCCTCCAGGATCTGATTCACCACGTGGACACTCTTTTCGGGATGGCACTGCTGCACCTTCCGCCCGATGATGGCGGCCGTCCGGGGAAAGATCCTCTCCTTGGTCTGGCTGAAGTAGCGGACGGTGTCCTCGGCGTCCACGTAGGTCAAGTCCACGGGAAGGGTGTTAAGCATGGGCTCCAGGGCCAGTAGCGGGATCGACCCGATGGCGAAGGGGATCTCCCCGTCCACCACACCGGCGGTCGAGGCCGTCACCTCGACATCCTCGGTTGCCGCCCCGTGCCCCGGGGGCAACACCTTCCAGTATCCGATCTCGCCGAACTGCTGGAGGGTGCTCGTCCATTCCTCCTCGGTCAGAAGCTCTTCGGCGGCTGGGAAGAGGACGTTGTTCTCCTTGTAGAAGTGATTCTCCAGCAGGGCCGGCAACTCCTCGGCCACTGCCCGCAGCCGGCTTCCCAGCTCCTCTATCGGCATGCTGTCCGCGCCGTTGGCGGCCTCGTACAGCTCCTTCTTCAGCTGTCTGATCTTGTCGTGCTCCCGCCACATGACCACCGTGGGACCCGCGACCCCATGCTTCTCCAGGTAGGGGAAGAGGACGTTCTCCTCCCGCAGGTAGTGGTTGCCCGAGGCCGCAAACTGCTGGGCGATCGTCTCCAGCCTCCCTAGCGCCGACTGGGCCGCGGCCCGATCGGGAGCGCCGGAGACGTCGTCGGCCGCGGCTTCCAGCTGGGCTGCCAGCTCCAGGAGGAGCTGGTGCTCCCGCATCAGTATCTGGATGGGATGCGCCGCCTGCTCCCGCTCCGAGGACTCTCCCTTTTCAGTCGTTTCGCTGAGTAGCTCGCTCACGGTGTACCTCTCCACGCTGGCCGGAAGCTCCGACCGGGCTAGACGTCGTCGTCCGACAACTGTTACTAAAAGCATAGACCGACCCGCCGGCAAATACCGTGACTAAAGTCACAAAGAGGGAAAGCGGGCGGTTCCCTTTGACGGCGGGGAGAGAAAACGAGGGCCGCTCGAATAGAGCTCTGTTCGAGCGGCCCTCGGAGTCACGGTAGAGCTTTACTACTTGGCAGAGGCGTCGACGTTGGCCTTGATCCGATCTATGAAGCCGTTGACCTGGCCCAACGGTGCCTGGGGGGCCGTCGGAGCTGGCTGTGCTGCCGCCTGCGCCTGTGCGGGCGGCGGCAGGAGCGACTGGCCGCTGCTACCCGGTCCTACGGAAAAGCCGGCGAAGGGCGCCTGGCTGGCTCCCCAGGCCCGCAGGAACTGCTGGCTGGTCATGGTCTGATGGTAGCCGCCCGCCGAGTTGGCGGCGGAGTCGTTGAAGATGAAGCCGTCACCCGAAGAGCCCACGATGACGACGTAGTGGTCGGTGTCCACCGGATTGTTCATGTGGTTGGGCAGCAGAGGGTAGTAGGTCTGCACCACCACAGGCCGCCCGGCCTGCAGCTCTGCGCGGACGTCGTCCAGCGTCCACTGGCGGAGGCGACCGTTAGTCGCGTAGGGGCCGTTGACGGAGAGACCTCGCTCTCGAACCACCTGAGCCAGATCCTGGATCCGGGTTCCGGTGTTGGGGTTGGCGACGCCGAGCAGTTGGTTGGCCCGGTCCCGGAGGAGTTGGGTAGGCACCTTCTGGCCGAAGGCCTGCAGCACCATGGAGATGGTCGTGGGTCCGCAGTTAGACTCTGCCCACACGGTACCGTCTAGCTGGCTCCTGAAGGGCACCGGCAGCACGACGTCGGCCGGCGCCGCCCAGGCGGTCGAAATGCCGATGGCGGCTGCAAAGGCAGCGATCGCCATCAGCACGCGTAAGCGCGGCTTCACGATGGTAGAACCCTTCCCGATGGATATGGTTGTAGTGTGCCTAAAGCGTTCTATCTGGATGAAAGAGGAGAAAGGTCTCCGTGCTATTTGGCATGTAGGCTATACTCTAGCATAAACCTAAAAAAGTCGCTAAACAGGTGTAAGATCTGTGCTAAACGCGAGCGGCGGCTGACGAGGGTTATGAGGTGCTACCGCACCGAGCGGGCGTACTGGAGTGCGCGGAGTAGCCGCCCCGGCTGCAGCAGCCGGTAGCTGTGGCGCTGCCCTCCAACACCAGCCATCCGTGGGCGTCTATGCCGCCACCGGCCTTCGGACGAACATGGACCCCTTCCTACCGGTGCTGATGGATAGGCTGGCGGCGGCCCTCTTCGGCGGCGCTACCCTCGCCGCCGTCCTGATGGTGCGGGCCTCCAGGCCCGCCGGCGAGTGGAGACGCGAGATCGCGCGTCTCTGCCCTCTCCACAGGCTTGACGCCGGGGTTGCCCGATACCATACTCGACGTCATCCTCGAGAAGGTGGGGATCCGGATCGGAACAGGTCTGGCACCGGAGAGAGGTCACTATGGGTTGGACGCCGAGGCTGGAGTTGATAGAGCAGGGCAGCGGGCGGAGGATCGAGTTCCCCGTGGAGCGGCTGTTCAACGACTGGTACGCGGGGAGGGACCAGGCGGCCGTCTGGAAGCACGTGGAGGAGCTGGCCGAGATCGGCGTGCCGGCCCCCACCAGGACGCCGACCCTCTACGCACTGGGCAACTACCTGGCCACCACCGCCGACTCGATCCAGGTGCAGCACGACAAGACCTCGGGTGAGGTGGAGTACGTGCTGTTCGTCGGGCCGGACGAGAGCTACGTTACGGTGGGGAGCGACCATACCGATCGGGAGCTGGAGAGTCGCAGCGTCGAGTGGTCGAAACAGAGCTACCCGGACCTGTTCGGGGCTAAGCCTCACCACGTGGTGCTGATGTCTGGAACCGTTCCCTCCCTGGGAGGCATCAGCTACGCCGACGGCTACGACCTGGAGCTGCACGATCCGGTGTTGGGCAGGACGATCCGCCACAGCTACCGGGTGGACGTCTTGCGCCACAAGATCACCTGATGCCTCTCCCTCTGGGAGAGGCCGCCCGAAGGGCGGGTGAGGGCTGATTCGACGCTGGCGGCTGAGCCCTCACCCTGACCCTCTCCCAGAGGGAGAGGGGAAACCTCGGTTACTTCACCACCACCCGGTGGTACTTCTTCTTGCCTACGCGCAGGAAGAGGGAGCCCTCCACAAGGTCGTGGGGGGTGATCGACTGGTCCACGCTGTCGACCCGCTCCCCGTTGACGTAGGCCCCGCCCTGCTGGATCAGCCGCCGGGCCTCGCCTCGCGAGCCGGCCAGCCCCATCATGGCGAAGAGCTGGGAGGCGGCAATCCCCTCGGCCAGCTCGCCGGCCCCGATCTCGGTGGTCGGCACCCCCTCCATGGAGCCCGCACCACCGCCGAAGAGGGCGCGGGAGGCGGCCTGGGCCTCGCGAGCTGCTTCCTCCCCGTGGGTGATCTTGGTGGCCTCGAAAGCCAGCACCTC
Source organism: Chloroflexota bacterium (assembly GCA_027356795.1). Classification (GTDB taxonomy): domain Bacteria; phylum Chloroflexota; class UBA6077; order UBA6077; family UBA6077; genus JAJYNT01. Next base: position 15,131 of record DAHVXI010000080.1, read on the forward strand.
CTTGGCCTTCCGGATCTCGGCCCCCTGCAGCCTTCCCAGCTCTCGCACCTCCTCCATCGGGAGGAAGGTGTAGAGGGCCAGCCACCGCTCCACGTCCGGATCCTCGCTGTTGATCCAGTACTGGTAGTACTGGTAGGGGGAGACCTTCTCCGGATCGAGCCACACCGATCCCGACTGGGACTTGCCCATCTTGGCGCCCGAGGCGGTGGTCAGCAGGGGAGTCACCAGCACGTAGGCCTGTCCCCCCTCCACCCGTCGGATCAGGTCCGCTCCGGCGAGGCTGTTGGCCCACTGGTCGCTGCCGCCCATCTGGAGGATGCAGCTGTACTCCCGGTAGAGGGTGAGGAAGTCGTAGGCCTGGAGCAGGGCGTAGTTGAACTCCAGGAAGCTGAGCCCCGCCTCCGACTCCAGCTTGGTCTTGTAGGTCTCCATGGCCAGCATCTGGTTGACGCTGAAGTGGACGCCGAAGTCCCGCAGGAACTCGATGTAGTTCAGCTTGGTCAGCCACTCGGCGTTGTTCACCATCAGGGCCCGGCCCTCGGAGAAGTCCAGATAGTGCTGGAGCTGGGACTTCTGGCCCCGCATGTTCTCCTCGATCTGCTCGTAGGTGAGCATCGGCCTTCCAGTGGTTCGGCCGGTCGGATCGCCCACCAGGCCGGTCCCCCCGCCCACGAGGGCGATGGGTCGGTGGCCGTACCGCTGCATCCAGGTCATGGCCATGACGCCCAGCAGGTTGCCCACGTGGAGGCTGGAGGCCGTCGGGTCGAATCCTATGTAGAAGGTAATGGGCCTCTCGAGGGCGGCGCGCAGCCCCTGCTCGTCGGAGACGTCCTTCACGAAGCCGCGCCCCCCCAGCACGTCGTACACGTTTGCCACGGTGCGAACTCCCATAGCTTGCTGTGTGGTGCAGATTATACGCGATTCCGGTCGCTGGCATCCCTCGAGACGCCGAAGCCGGCGTCTTCAGCTACTCGACAGTAGCGGTGCGGAGGCATAGACTGGATGCCACCATCCCACAGGGAGGAGGAGGAATGGGAAAGGGAAACGCGGGATTGCTGAGTGAGATGCTGGCGGCCAGGGGAGATCTGCTGAAGTCGCTCGAGGGGCTTCGGGAGGAGACGGCTTGGATGCGGCCCGAGCCCGCCGAATGGTCGACCGTCGAAGTGCTCCAGCATGTGGCCGACGTGGATAGCCTGCAGCTGCGTCGCTTCGACGAGGTCCAGCAGGGCAAAGCCGACCTGTCGAAGTACGATGCTGCGGAATGGGAGGGGGACAGGACCGCGGCGGAGCGAAATGGCCTGTCCGGAATCTATCTGCGCCTCTGCGCTGTCCGGTTGGGGGCGCTGCAAGCCGTCTCGAAGCTGACCGAGGCCGATCTGGTGAAGACGGGCCGCCACGCCCGGTACGGTCCGATGACCGGCCGCCAGCTGGTCGAGCTGCTGATCCGCCACGATCGGGATCACGCTCAGCAGATCGCCAAGACCAGGGGTGCGGTCGAGGCCTAGGAAGGTCCAATTCCACCCATCGATCTTCAGTCCGTGTCCCCTGGTGGGCTAGATAAGGAGAGAGACTGTGAAGGCTGCGTTTACGCTTACTCCGGCAGAATCCAAGCGATTGATCGCCAAGGCAGTGGTTCGGATGCCCGAGGTCAGAGCTGCCCTGGAGAAGGCCTACGTCATCCTGGGGGGCGGAACCACGAACGCCTTCGTCGCCCAGGAGCTGTTCGGTCGCGACTTCGAGCCGGGTCGCTTCACCGCCGGGATCAACAGCGCCGGAATACTGTGCACCACCGCTGCTCCCGACAGGATCCCCTTCCCTCTCATCCTGCACAAGGGTGAGTTGGTCCAGAAGACCGTCCGCGAGGCCTTCGACGACTTTCACCGGGAGACGGTGGTGATCAAGGGGGCCAATGCCGTCGACCCCGAGGGGAACGTCGGCATCATCACCTCCGGCTTCGACGGCGGCACCGTGGCGGCTACCATCGGGACCATTACCTCCCAGGGGCTGAACTACATCGTGCCCGTGGGCCTCGAGAAGATGGTGGCCTCCGTGAAGGACGGTGCCCTATACGCGGGTGCCAAGACCCTCGACTACAGCCTGGGCGCCGACTTCGGCATGTACCACCTGGTAAGGGCCAACGTGGTCACCGAGATCCAGGCCCTCAAGATCCTCTTCGACCTGGAAGCCAAGCACGTGGCCTCGGGTGGCATCGGAGGCTCCGAGGGGTCGGTGGTGCTGGTGGCCTGGGGCGACGAGCCGAACGTGAAGAGGGCCATCGACCTGATCGAGGGGATCAAGGGTGAGAAGCCGGTGGCCAGCCTGAAGGGCAACTGCGAGACCTGCCGCTACTCCTGCCGCTTCAAGGGCGTGAAGGAGGCGGAGCTGCCCGCGTGGCTCCAGGCCGGTAGGTAGGC
>DAHVXI010000088.1:0-19985 GCA_027356795.1 Chloroflexota bacterium
GGACCGCTCGGTCGAGCGGTCCCTTGCCCTGGTGCCGAAGGGGGGATTTGAACCCCCACTCGGGTAAACCGAACTACGCCCTGAACGTAGCGCGTCTGCCAGTTCCGCCACTTCGGCTCGGCTGCCATCTCCAGCGCACAAGGGATTATACCATCGCCGTCCCGGTTGCACAAGGGGTCGAAGGCGATGGCTGCGCTACCTGGAGTAGGGGCCGGGTGCACGGCGCCCCATCCTGCAGTATAATATAGGTACAGGACGAGCATCAGCCATCAGCGGCTAGCTTTCAGCCAACGTTACCGAAGCTGATAGCTGGCTGCTGGTGGCTGATGCTTTTATTGAGAGGTGGTGGCCTTGAGGGAACTGGAGCGGATCGATAGCGAGCTGGCAGGGCTGATCGTCGAAGAGGGTCGCCGGCAAGAGGAAACGATAAAGCTGATAGCCTCGGAGAACTACGCCAGCCAGGGGGTGCTGGAGGCCATGTCGTGCCCCGTGGAGTTCGGCGGTGCCGTCTCCAACAACCATCTCAACGACAAGTACGCCGAGGGCTATCCCGGCCACAGGCACTACGGCGGCTGCGAGGTGGTGGACCGGGTGGAGCAGCTGGCTATCGATCGAGCCAGGGCTCTCTTCGGGGCTGAGCAGGTCAACGTGCAACCCCACTCGGGCACCCAGGCGAACCTGGCAGCCTACGCTGCGCTGCTGCAGGTGGGCGACCGGGTTCTGGCGCTGGATCTGGCCCAGGGCGGCCACCTCTCCCACGGGGCCCGCATCAGCCTCTCCGGCAAGCTGTACAGCTTCGCCCACTACGGCGTCGATCCCCAGACGGAGATGCTGGATTACGACGCCATCGCCCGCCAGGCGCGGGAGTTCCGTCCCAAGCTGATCGTCTCCGGCGCCAGCGCCTACAGCCGCATCTTCGACTGGGCGGCGCTGCGGGCCATCGCCGACGAGGTGGGCGCCCTGCTGATGGTGGACATGGCCCACATAGCCGGTCTGGTGGCGGGCGGCGTGCATTCCTCGCCGGTGCCCTTCGCCGACGTGGTCACCACCACCACCCACAAGACGCTGCGGGGCCCCAGGGGCGGGATGATCCTCTCCAAGGCCCAGTACGGCAGGGCCATCGATCGGGCGGTGTTCCCGGGGACCCAGGGCGGACCCTTCATGCACGTCATCGCTGCCAAGGCGGTCTGCCTGAAGGAGGCCGGCACCCCCCAGTTCCGCGCCTACGCAGCCCAGGTGGTGGCCAACGCCCAGACCCTGGCGCGGGGACTGGAGCGGCGCGGCTTCCGGATAGTCTCCGGCGGGACCGACAACCACCTGATGCTGGTGGACCTCCGTCCGGTCGGGATCAACGGTGCGGACGCCGAGGATCTGCTGGCCACGGTGGGGATCACGGTGAACAAGAACCTCCTCCCCTTCGATCCCGCCCCGCAACAGACCACCAGCGGCATCCGGCTGGGAACGCCGGCGGTGACGACCCGCGGGATGGGCGAGGCCGAGATGGATGCGCTGGCGGAGCTGATCGGCACCACCATCGCGCACCGGAGCGACCAGGAGACCATCCGGAAGGCGCGGGCCCGCTCCCTGGAGCTGTGCCGGCGGTTCCCCATCCCGGAGAACCCGCTGGCTGTCTCCCCACGGACGGCGAACCCGGTCCTGTAGGACCCGGCTCCCGCCGGCGACCCGAATGCCGACGAATCGTAGAGACGCGACATGTCGCGTCTCTACCCTTTCCCCCTCCCTCCTGGTCTTTATCCTGCATCCATCGCCCGCTTTCGTGAGGCGTCGATCGGGTTGCGGCGGGCGGCCGTCCGGCCGCGATGATCCCGCGCACATCGACGGCGCCGGGAGAGCGACGGATCGCACACCGATGGAGATGGGAGGACCATGAGAGACGCGGCTCGCCCCTGGGAGCCGGTGGTGGCCAGGATGGCCCGCTTCGGAGCCGTCGGGGCCCTCGGTGTGGTGGTGAACAGCCTGGCCCTTTTCCTGGCCCACGGGATCGCCGGCCTGCCCCTGCTGGTGGCTTCACCCCTGGCCGTGGAGGTGGCCGTTCTCCACAACTTCGCCTGGAACGACCGGTGGACCTTCCGCGCCTCCGGCTTCTCCCTCCGGCGGTTGGGGAAGTTCAACCTCACCTCCCTGGGGGGGCTGGCGATCGCCTCCGGCGTCCTCTACCTGCTGGTGGCCTACGCCGGGGTTCACTACCTGCTGGCCAATCTGGCCGGCATCGCCCTGGCCACCCTCTGGAACTTCACGACGAGCCTGCTGTGGACCTGGGGATGGGAGTAACCATGTCATCCATCGTGGTCGTGCCTACCTACAACGAGGTGGAGAACCTGCCCGCCCTGGCCGAGCGGATCATGGAGCTGCCCGACTTCAGCCTGCTGGTGGTGGACGACAACTCCCCCGACGGCACCGGCGACCTGGCCGAGGGGCTGCGCCGCCGCTTCTCGGGACGGATCGAAGTGCTGCACCGGTCGGGGAAGCTGGGATTGGGCACCGCCTACCTGGAGGGCTTTCGGGTGGCCCTGCGGTCAGGGCACAGCCAGCTGTTCCAGATGGACGCCGATTTCTCGCACGATCCGGCGGACCTGCCCCGACTGCTGGCGGAGCTGCAGCGGGGCGCCGACCTGGTGATAGGCTCCCGCTACGCGCGGGGGGGCGGGACCCAGGACTGGCCCCGCTGGCGGTTGGCCATGAGTCGGGGAGGCTCCCTCTACGCGCGCGCGGTGCTGGGGCTGCCGGTCCGCGACCTCACGGGAGGGTACAGGGGGTGGCGGCGGCAGACCCTGCTGGATCTCCCCTTGGAGCGGGTGCGCTCCGAGGGCTACTCCTTCCAGCTGGAGATGGCCTACCGCTGCGCCCGGGCGGGGAAGCGGGTGGTGGAGATCCCCATCCGGTTTGTGGAGCGGCGGAGTGGGGTCTCCAAGATGTCCACGGCCATCTTCCTGGAGGCGGTAGTGGCCGTCTGGCGGCTGCGGCTGGAGGAGGCGAGGCTGCCCGGCATCCTGAGGCAGGCCCTTGTGCGGCGGTAGAGGCGTGTAGGGGCTGCCGGGCCATTCTCCGTTACAACCCCACGATCTCCAGGGTGGACACCTCCATGGTGTCCACGTCCACCACCCGAATGGCGTGGTTGTTGGTGTCGGCCACGTACAGCTTCCTGCCGGCCAGGCTGAGGCCGCCAGGTTCCCAGAAGGAGGCGCCCCTGCCGGGACCGTCCATCAGCACCGGGTCGCCGCTACCCGCCCAGGAGACGGTCCGGGTGGTCTGGAGGTCCAGCCTCTTGATCTTGTTGTTGTAGCTATCCGCCACGTAGAGGGCATCGTCGTCGGGACTGACAGCCACGCCCAGGGGGTGCTGCAGCCTCACCTCCTCGCGAACCCCATCCACGTCCCCGAACTCGAACAGCCCCAGCCCCACCAGGGTCCTCACCTGGCCGGTGCCTCCCGGCAGGTCCACCTCCCGGATGGAGCTGGACTCGCTGTCGGCCACGTACAGCTCCCTGCCGTCGGTCGTCAGGCCGCTGGGCTGAGCCAGGGTGGCGCGGGCCAGGGGGCCGTCCACCAGCGCCTCCCGACCGCTGCCGGCGTAGCGGGTGACCTCGCCGGAGCGGGGATCGAAGCTCCACAGGTGGTGGGAGCCGGCCATGGCGACGTAGATGATCCCCTGGTGGAGGACCAGGTCCCAGGGGGAGTTGAGGGGTGACGTAGTGCCCTGCCCCTCCTTCACCCGTCGGGCCTGCTCGCCGGTGCCCGCCACCGTGGTTACCTGCCGGCGGGAGAGGTCGATCCGCCGTATGGAGTGGTTCCAGGTATCGGCCACGTAGAGGCTGTTCCCCTCGAGCGCCATCCCCAGGGGGGTGTCGAAGGCTGCCCCGTCGGGGCCCCCGTCCCGGAAGCCCTTCTCGCCCCCTATCACCTGCCGCAGCTGGCCGTCCAGGGTTGCCACCACCACCCGATCGTGGCCCGAATCGGCGACGAAAAGCTGCCCCGAGGCCTCGTCGGCCAGCACCTTGCAGGGGAACAACAGAGGGGTCTCGGGGGGCTGCTCGGGGCGCAGGGGGATGGCCTGCCGGTTTAGCAGCCCCTTGGCGTCGAACTCGGAGAGCATGCCGGCGATCAGGGGCTGGAACTCCTCGAAGCGGAACTCCCCCTCGTGGCTGCCGATCACCCGGCCCGCGGGGTCCACCAGCATCAGGGTCGGCCACGCCCTAACGCCGTACTCGGACCACATCCTCATGTCGGAATCGTTGACCACCGGGTGATGGATCCCCAGCCGCAGCACCGCCTGGCGAAGGTTGCGGGTGGGGCGCTCGCCGGTGAACTTGGGGGAGTGAACCCCTACGGCGACCAACTGCCCCGGGAAGGCCTCTTCCAGTTTCCGCAACTGCGGAAGCACGTGCATGCAGTTGATTCAACAGTAGGTCCAGAAATCCAGCAGCACCAGCTTGCCCCGCAGGTCGTGGAGGCTCAGCGGGCGGTCCACGTTTATCCAGTCCAGCCCCGCCGGAAAGTCCGGGGCGTGGATCGTTCCCTCGTAGCTCTCGGGTGCCATGATCTCCCTCTATCCCATGACCTCGATATCGTGGGGGCCGCTCTCGCGCCGCCCCGCCTCGGTGATCCGAACGAAGGTGGCGTTCCGGCGCAGCTCCTCCAGGTTGCGGGCGTTGCAGTAGCTCATGCCGGAGCGCAGGCCGCCCACCAGCTGGAAGATGATCTCGCCCACGTCGCCCCGGTAGGGCACGGCGGCCTCCACCCCCTCTGGGACCACCTGCTCGATCTCCTCCTCCCACTCGGCCCAGCCCCGCTCGGGTTGCTCCCGGGCCATCCGCTCCAGGGCGGCTTCGGCAGAAGCCATGCCCCGGCTGATCTTGTAGGGACGGCCGCCCCGGCGGATGATCAGCCCGGGGCTCTCGGTGGTGCCTGCCAGCAGGTTCCCCATCATCACCGAGGCGGCGCCGGCGGCCAGGGCCTTGGTGACGTCCCCAGAGTTGCGGATCCCGCCGTCGGCGATGATGGGCACGTCGTACTTCTCCGCCTCCCGGGCGCAGGCCACCACCGCGCTCAGCTGGGCCACCCCCACCCCGGCCACCAGGCGGGTGATGCAGATGGACCCGGGACCCACTCCAACCTTCACGGCGTCGACGCCCGCCGCCGCCAGGTTGGCGGTGCCGCCGGCGGTGGCCACGTTGCCCGCCACCAACTCCACCGATCCCAGGGCGCCGCGAACCCCCTCCACAGCCCTGAGGGTGTGGTCGGCGTCGCCGTGGGCGATGTCGATCACCAGGGCGTCGACCCCGGCCTCCACCAGGGCGTGGGCTCGCTCCAGGTAGTCCCCCACCACTCCGATGGCGGCGCCTACCCTGAGCCGCCCCTTGGAGTCCTTGGTGGAGTAGGGGAACTGGAGGCTGCGGACCAGATCCTTGGCCGTCACCAGTCCCCGCAGCATCCCGTTGGAGTCCACCAGCGGCACCTTCTCCACCCGGTGCTGCTCGATCAGGTTTCTTGCGATGGCGGTTCCGCTGCCGGCCGGCGCCGTGACCAGCCGGTCCCGGGGCGTCATCCGGTTCTTCACCAGCTCCGAGTCCGGGGCGAACAGGATGTCCCGGCGGCTGAGCATCCCCACCAGCCGGCCCTGGTCGTCCACCACCGGCAGTCCGCTCACACTGTGGCGGGACATGGAGCCGCGGGCGTCCCCCACCCTGTCCTCCGGCTTGATGGTGTAGGGATCCTCGATCATCCAACCCTCCACCCGCTTCACCTTCCGCACCTCGTCGGCCTGCCATTGGATCGGCATGAAGCGGTGGATGATGCCGATGCCCCCCATCCGGGCCATGGCGATGGCCATCGCGGACTCGGTGACGGTGTCCATGTTGGCGCTGACGATGGGGATGGCCGTGGTGATGTGGCGGGAGAAGCGTGTGGAGGTGTCCACGTCTCGGCGCGAAGCAATGGTGGAGTGCTTCGGCTCCAGCAGCACGTCGTCGTATGTGAGGGTCAACCGGTACTCGTCGTCGCTCAACCTTCTCCTCCTGCGGTCGGGTGGCGGACGTCACTCCCGCCAACCCAACGAATGCATCAGCATTATACCTGCATGGACCGGGCCGCGTTGGGATGGGTGCCAGCCGGTTTGAACGGAGGCAGGCAGGATGGTAGGCTATGGAGGAGCGTTCAGCGATCAGCGTTCAGCCACCAGCGGGCTGCTGGTAGCCAACTGCTGATAGCTGATAGCTGATAGCTGACGGCTTGGAGGACGCATGAACGACATCCGCCCCTTCAGGGGGCTCAGGTTCGACGATCGGTTGGTGGGTCCCCTCGGCAGGGTGGTCTGCCCGCCCTACGACGTGATATCCGCACAGGAGCAGGTCGGCCTGCACGGCCGGAATCCCCACAACGTGGTGCGGCTGGAGCTGGGATTCGAGTTCCCCGAGGACGACGCCTCCAGCAACCGGCACACCCGAGCGGCCTCGACCCTTCAGCGGTGGCTGGCGGAGGGTGCCCTGCGGGAGGAGGCGGAGCCGGCCCTCTACCTATACGAGCAGCAGTTCGTCCACGAGGGGCGGACGATGGTGCGGCGGGGGCTGCTGGCCAACCTGCGGCTGGCTCCCTGGGAGGAGGGGGTGGTGCTTCCCCACGAGGAGACCCTTGCGAAGCCGAAGGCCGACCGGCTGGATCTGATGCGGACGACCGCCTGCGATCTGAGCCCCATCTTCCTGCTCTTCGACGATCCCTCGGGCAACCTGTCCCAACTGATGGCGGAGATGGCCCGAAAGCCGGCCGACGCCACCGCCGATACCGGCGACGGCCAGCTTCACCGGCTGTGGGTTCTGCCGGGGGCGCAGCATGGGGACCTGACCGCGGCGCTTCAGGGTCCGCAGCTGTACGTTGCCGACGGCCACCACCGGTACGAGACGGAGCTGGCCTACCGGGACGAGAGGAGGGCGGCGGATCCTCACCCCTCTCCCGATGCCCCCTACAACTTCGGCATGATGCTGCTGGTGGATGCGCGGGACCCCGGGCTGGTGGTGCTGCCCACCCACCGGATGATTCGCGGGGTGGATCCGGCGCTGGTGCGGGGGCTGGACGCCGGGCTGGCCGGCGCCTTCCACGTGGAGAGGGTGGCCGTGGAGGGGCTGGACGCGGCCGGCGTGGCGGAGGCGCTGCTGCGCCGGATGGGGGAGTTGGGCGACGAGGGCCCAGCCCTGGGGATCTATCGCCCGGGGCCGGATGGAGCCGCGGTGTTGAGCCCGCGCCCAGGGGTCGGGGACAGGCTGGTGCCGAGCGATTCCCCCGACGGCAGCGACGTCCAGAAGCGGCCTCTCCTCGACGTGGACCTGCTCCACGAGGGGCTGCTGGCGCCCCTGATGGGGATCGGTCCGGAGCAGCTCAGGGCGGGCACCCACGTCCTCTACACCCGGGATGCTGCCGAGGCGGTGTCGGCCGTGGACAAGGGGAGCGCCCATGTGGTCTTCCTGCTGAACCCCACCAGGGTGGAGCAGGTGATGGAGACCGCCCGCGCCAGGGGGAAGATGCCCCAGAAGTCGACCTACTTCTACCCGAAGCCGGTGACGGGGTTGGTGATCAACCGCATCTAGCTATCAGCTATCAGCGATCAGCTATCAGCGGTAGGGGCGACCAACCGGTTGTAGGGGGCAAGGGTCGAGAGCCGGATTCCGAATCCACTACCGACCGATTGGGAGATGGGGAGACGGGGTGACAGATGGGTTTTCACCCTGTCACCCCGTCTCCCCGTCACCCCGTCACGACTCGGGCTGCCCGCCTTCCGCCGGCGCTTCCTGAGGCGGCTCCTGGCGTGCCCGCATCCGTTGGTCTCGGAGCCACCGATGGATCTCGTCCAGGGCGGGCGGGGAGACGTAGAACACCCGGACGTCGGAGGGGAACTGGACGCGGTGATCCTCGGAGACGAAGAGGAGTCCGGCCTCTTTCGACTGGAGGGTTTGGTCGATCCGCTGGGCCATCACCTCGTACCGGCGTCGGGTGGCCTCGTTGTAGCCGTTCAGGGCTAGCTCTGCCACCTTGCGGCTCTCCAGTCCCACCATCAGGCATCGCTGCCAGTCGAAGGCCTCGGCCATCAGATCCTCGTCCTCCAGCGCCTCGAGGGCGGCTCCGGCATCCACCTTGCCCCGAGCGATCGAAGCGCTCTTGGGGTTCAGCCTCTCCGCCTCCTGCAGCCCCTCTTCGCCTGCCTGGCCCACCGACTCGTGGTACACCCGGGCTACCGCGCCGATGCTGTTCTCCAGCTTCAACAGGTGCTCGCGGACGCCCGTCCAGTACCGCTCGTACAGGTCGGCGTAGCCGTGGGAGGGCTTGGGAGGCGCGAACACCAGGGGTACCAGGTAGATCTTCCGCTCACCCCGGAACTGTTCGGCCGGGGGCTTCTCGATTCTGCCAAGCTCGCTGGACATGGTGTCTCCTCCTGCAAAGGCGGTTGGGCGCGGCCCGCACCGGGTCGCGTGGCCCACCCTCAAAGGATAGCGGCGAGGACCGAGGCTGTCTATACCATCGACCTTATCGACACGGCCGGCAGCCGGCGTTTGGTGTTATGAGAAGGTTGCGCGGGGCTCGCACCCATTAAGAAACGCAGGGGAACTTCCGATAATAGGAGTAGGGGGAAACGATCTTTGACCCGCCTTAGCAGACCGAAAGTCGAGGTACCTGATATGGTTTTGATGGAAGAACAACCGCAGAACCAGGCTACGGCTGTCTCTCCCGATAGCCACGTTACGGTGCTGATTGCCCCCGATCGGATGTCGGCCGAGGTGCTGGTGACGGCCCCGGCGGAAGGCGGACAGGTCGCGACCGTGGAGAAGGTGCTGGCCCACCTGAAGGAAGCCGGCGTCACCTTCGGGATCGACGTGGTAGCGGTGGAGCAGGCCATCGCGGACGCCACGCTGCCTCCCGATCCGTCCAGGACCCTGGAGCGGGTGAAGGTCGCTCAGGGAAGGCAACCGACCACCGGTGCCGACGCCAAGATCGACTACCATGCATGCCTCACCCAGGCCAGCGGCCGTCCCAAGGAGCGTCCCGATGGAACCGTAGACCTCTTCGATCTGAGCCTGGTCCACAACGTCAGCAAGGGGACCGTCCTGGCCGTGATGACCCCTCCGGCTTGTGGCGAGCCCGGCATGACGGTGCTCGGGGTGGAGACCCCGGGCAAACTGGGCCACGAGGTGTGGTTGAAGGCGGGCAGCGGGGCCACTCTCAGCGAGGATAGGCTGACGGTGACCGCGGCCGTCGACGGCCATGCCACCTTGATGCACGGCGAGATCGCCGTCACCAACGTCTACAACGTGAACAAGGACGTGGGGATTGAGACGGGGAACATCCAGTTCGTCGGGAGCGTGGTGATCCGGGGAAACGTCCATCGTGGCTTCAGCGTGAAGGCCGTGGGTGACGTGGAGGTTCACGGCAGCGTCGACGGGGGCGTCGTGGAGGCGGCGGGCAACGTTACCGTGCAGTACGGCATCAGCGGCGGCGGCCACGCGGGGGTGGTAGCCGGAGGTGCCGTCAAGGCCCGGTTTATCGAGAGTGCAGAGGTACGGGCGGGCACCAGCGTCTGGGCATCAGATGGAATCCTGCAGAGTCGCGTGGAAGCGGGCGCCACGGTGGAGGTGATGGGCCGGCGCGGGGCCATCATCGGCGGCCACGTGACCGCCAAGAACGGCGTCTCGGCCCGCAACATCGGCTCCGAGATGGGAGCGCCCACCGAGCTTACCGTCGGCATCATACCCGAGGTGCGGCAGGAGATGGCGGAGATCCACAAAGGGCTGGCCGAGCTGGAGGCCAACTTCCAGCGAACCGACCAGGCCATCCAGTTCCTGACGGCCCAGCAGCGGAGCGGGATGCTGCCGCCGGGGAAGCGGGCGACCCTGTCGAAGCTGGTGCAGGCTCAGGAACAGCTGTTCGCCCGCCAGGAGCGGTTGAAGGCGCGCAAGCTGGAGTTGGAGCAGACCACACGAGAAGCGCGGATCGCCTGGGTTCACGCCAAGGACAACTGCTTCGCGGGGGTCCGGGTCACCATCGGCTCTGCCCACTACCAGGTGACCGACACGATGCATCGAGCCCGCTTCCGGCTCAACCAGGACATGGAGGTAGAGGTGGTGCCGGCCTAGCGGCCGGCACCCGGCCTGGAGTCCTTTGTCCCCCTGTCTTGCCTCGAGCTCTCCCCACCCTTCCCCGTGGCAGAACACTAACGAGGCTTCGCCTCGAACCGACGAGTTGTACGCGCCGAGGTGGTGTAGGCCCACGCGGAGACGCGGAGGACGCGGACAACTATGAGCCTCCCGCTCCCTAGTACTGCCACCTTCTTCGCCTGTGGAACAGCGCCACGTACGCCAGGACCAGGAAGGCCAGGGCGAGGGCTAAGACCGCCACGACGAAGAACCCGGTTAGCAGGACCGCCGCCGACAGCAGCCCCAGGAAAGCAGCCAGGACTTGCATCAGTAGGACGGCAAATCGCCGTCGGACGTTACTCAACATAACGTAAGTATACCACCGTGATGTTGCTTCCGGCCGCCGGGTATAGTAGGCTGCCGCCATACCGGGAGGGGAGCCCGCGAAGGCGCTTCCTCGACGGCTGAAGGCGGCCACCGGAACGGCGAAGACTGCCGGTTTCGAGGCCCGGTGGCGCGTGGACGAGACCTCACCTCATGGAGACTGGAGACGACCTTGGAAAGGTTCATCATCGAGGGCGGTGCACAACTGCGAGGCACGGTCAGGCCCAGCGGCAACAAGAACGCGGCGCTGCCGATCCTTGCCGCGAGCCTGCTGACCGACGAGCCCCTCACGGTGCGCAACGTCCCGCGCATTCGCGACGTTCAGGACATGCTGGCTCTGCTAGCGGCCTTGGGGGTCGAGGTCACCGAGCCGAGTCCCCACGACCTTGTCCTGCGGGCTCGCGACCTGCGCACCACCGAGCTCGACCGGAAGATCTGCGCGCAGATCCGGGCGTCGATCCTGCTGGCCGGGCCGATGCTGGCCCGGGCAGGCGAGGTCAAGCTGCCCCCGCCCGGCGGGGACGTGATCGGGCGCCGGCGGGTGGACACACACCTGGCGGCGCTGCGAGCCCTGGGGGCGGAGGTGAGCGTCGACCGGGGCTACGTGATGCGCGCGGCCAACCTCCTGGGCACGGAGATCTTCCTGGACGAGGCCAGCGTGACCGCCACGGAGAACGCCCTGATGGCCGCCGCCCTGGCAAGGGGCACCACCGTGCTGCTGAACGCCGCCGGCGAGCCTCACGTGCAGGAGCTGGCCCGCTGCCTCAACCAGATGGGGGCCCAAATCGGCGGCATCGGCTCCAACGCCCTGACCATTGAGGGGGTCGATCGGTTGCACGGTGCCGAGGTGGAGATCGGCCCCGACCACATCGAGGTGGGCAGCTTCATCGGCCTGGCCGCCACGACCCACAGCGAGCTGCTGATCGAGAACGCCGCCCCCCGCCATCTGCCCATGGTGTTCGTCGCCTTCGAACGGTTGGGGATAAGGTGCCGGGTGCTGGGCCACCCCGACGCCGGAGAGCCGTCCGTCGCGCCGCAGGCTGAGACCTGCTACCACCGGCTCACTGCGGGGCGCGACGTGCTGGTGCCGGCGGAGCAGCCCCTGAAGATCGAGAGCGACGTCCACAACGCCGTCCCCAAGATCGACGATGGCCCCTGGCCCGCCCTTCCCTCGGACCTGATGAGCATCGCCGTCACCGTGGCGACCCAGTGCGAGGGGACGATCCTGATGCACGAGAAGATGTTCGAGGGGCGGATGTTCTTCGTGGACAAGCTGTTGAACATGGGTGCTCGGGTGGTGCTGTGCGACCCCCATCGAGCGGTGGTGGTGGGCCCCAGCTCGCTGCACGGGGAGCGGATGGAGTCCCCGGACATCCGGGCCGGCATGGCGCTGCTGCTGGCGGCCCTCACGGCGCAGGGTCAGAGCATCATCAACAACATCGGCCAGATCGATCGGGGTTACGAGCGGATCGAGACGAAGCTGCAGGCCCTGGGCGCCCGGATCGAGCGGGTAAAGGTGTAGGAGGTTTTACATCGTGCCGGTGGTCTTGAAGACCCAGAGGCGGCAGACCACGTAGCCGAGGCTGCCGGAAAGGGTGGCGGAGATCTGGGAGAGGTTCGTCTGGAGCCAGGCCGGCAGGAAGGAGTGGAGCAGCAGATCGGAGAAGCCCCACACCACCCCCGCGTTGAGGGCCATGGCCGCCAGGCTCACCACTCCGAAGCGGAAGAAGGAGCCCCAGCTGGCCCTGGGCAGGCCGAAGGTGAAGCCCCGGTTCCACCAGTAGCTGTTGACGTCCCCCGCCAGGTAGCCGATGCTGCTCCCGATCACCAGGGTCAGCGGGGAGGTGGGGTGGACGAAGAAGAAGAACAGGTTTAGGGCTATGAGGCTGACAACCACGTTGGATAGCCCCACCAGCCCGTACTTGATCAGCCGCCAGATCTCCTGGGCGACGGCGCCCAACCGCCCGCCGGGCGGGATCCCTTTCGAAGCCAACCAGGCCCCTTGCGGCACCATTGCCCTCACTGCGCGGCATGCTCCTTCCGGATGGGGTAGATCCCGAGGAATCTGAGGGTGCTCGTATGGCGGCGCCCGGGGGAGGGCCGCAACGGCGCTCCTTTTGGGCCCGCTTCGGTCCTAGCGGCCGCTGCGCAGGAACGCCAGCATGTCCCTCACGCTGGAGGTCGCCGCGGCAACGCAGCTGTCGGCGCCACCATAGTACAGTCGAAGGGTATCCCCGTCGGCGGGGTCCAGGGTGTAGCCGCAGGGGAACACCACGTTGTGGATGTCCCCCACCGTCTCGTAGGAGGTCTCCGCCGTCATCACCCAGCTCTTGGATCGGGCGAGACAGCGCTGCGGATCCTCCAGGTCCAGCAGAGCCAGGCCCACCCGGTAGATCGCGCCGGCCACGGTCCTCTTCACGCCGTGGTAGACCACCAGCCAGCCCTCCTCGGTCTCGATGGGCGGGCAGGCGAGCCCCACCCGAGCGCTGTCCCACCAGGGACCCGGTCGGGCGGGCAGCACTATCTTGTGCCGGCCCCAGAAGGTGAGGTCCGGAGAGTAGGAGATCCAGATGTGGGCGTGGCTCCCACCGATCACCGGCCGGTGGATGAGGGCCCAGTAGCCACCGATCTTTCGGGGGAAGAGGGCCGCGTCCTTGTTCTCGGGCGGCATGATCTGCCCGAAGCGATCGAAGTGGTGGAAGTCCCTGGTAAAGGCCAGCGACACCCCCGGGCCGGTCGGCGAGTAGGAGGTGTAGACGACGGCGTACTGGCCCGCCTCAGGAAGATAGGTTATGCGCGGGTCCTCGATCCCCCACTCCTCCTCGGGGTGGCCCTCCGGGTCGGGCGCCAGGGAGGGCACCGGATCGATCTCCCAGCCGTCCAGCCCGTTTCGAGATCGGGCGGCGCACAGGTGCGAGGAGCCTTCCCGATCCTCGACCCGGCACAGCAGCAGGGTCGTCCCATCGGCCAGCAGGGTCGCCCCGGGGTTGAAGGTCACGTTGATGGGATAGGGCCAGTCGCCGGCGGTAAGGATCGGGTTACCAGGGTAACGGACGAACAGCTCTCTGGAACGGGGCCTCTCGAGGATGGTGACGCCACCCTGCTTGAGCAGGGCTCGATCCGTGTCCTCGCCCGCGATCCGCTCTGAACCAGGCACAAGAGACCTCAAGGGACGGCTCATCGATTCTCCCGATAAGGAAATAAGCTGAAGTGAGGGGGGGCACCCGATTGCGGAAATCGCGCGCCGGGAATATAGGATAGCAGATCTCGTTCGTGTAGTTAAGTACTTTCGGGGAGCAGTTTTGCGGCTCTTAGACCGGGGCCAGGAGACTACGCCACGCCTCCAGAGGTATAATCGCCCTGGATCACCAAGTCCCAAGGGCGGCGCGAGCGATGCCGCGAGGAGGTGTGGAGTGCTCTACGGATTTCAGGGAAGGATCCTGCGCGTCAATCTCACCGATCGTACTACCAAGGTAGAGGAGTACGATCCTGCCTGGTACCGGCAGTACGTGGGCGGCTACGCGATGACCTCATATTTCCTTCTGAAGGAGCTGGCACCGGGCATAGATCCACTGGGGCCGGATAACAAGCTGGTTATGGCTGCCGGGCCCCTGACCGGCGCCGCCTTCTCGGGCAGCGCCAGGATAGGCTTCGGCGCCAAGAGCCCCCTGACCGGCGGCATCGGCAAGGGCGAGGTGGGCGGCTACTTCGGCACCGAGATGAAGCTGGCAGGGTTCGACGCCGTCATCGTAGAGGGCCGGGCCGACAGCCCGGTTTACCTCTGGCTCCAGGACGGCAAGGCCGAGATACGGGATGCCCGCTACCTGTGGGGGAAGGAGACCCGGGAGACGGAGGCAGCCCTCCGGGCGGAGACCGGCGAGAAGTTCGCCCGGGTGGCAAGCATCGGCCCGGCCGGCGAGAATCTGGTGCGCTTCGCCTGCGTCGTCCACGACCTCCACGACATCGTCGGCCGGACCGGCATGGGGGCCGTGATGGGCTCCAAGAAGCTGAAGGCGATCGTCGCCCGGGGCAAGATGAAGGTTCCCTTCGCCGACCCGGAGACGATCCAGCGGCTGGCCCGCTCCATGGCCGCCGACGTAGACACCCGGGCGGCCAACTTCCACCAGTTCGGGACCGGCGCCGTGATGGAGGCCTTCAACCTGGCCGGCAACCTCCCAACCCGCAACTACCAGGACGGCTACTTCGAGGGGTGCGAGAAGATCAGCGCCAAGACGATAAAGGACACCATCCGCATCGGCATGGAGGGTTGCTGGGCCTGCGCCGTCCGCTGCAAGAAGGTGGTCCGGGTGGAGGACCCCTACCAGGTGGATCCCAAGTATGGCGGGCCGGAGTACGAGACCCTCGGCGCCCTTGGGAGCGACTGCGGCGTCGACGATCTGAAGGCGATCTCCTACGCCAACCAGATCTGCAACGCTACCGGCATGGATACCATCTCCGCAGGGGCCACCATCGCCTTCGCCATGGACTGCTTCGAACGGGGTCTCCTGACCAAGGAGGACACCGGCGGCATCGAGCTGCGCTTCGGCAACGCCCAGGCTATGCTGCAGCTCCTGGAGATGATGGCCCGGCGCGAAGGGATCGGCAACCTGCTGGCCGAGGGCTCGAGGAGGGCCGGCCAGAAGATCGGCCGGGGGGCCGAGGAGCTGTCGATGTCGGTGAAGGGTCTGGAGCTGGGGATGCACGAGCCGAGGCTGAAGCAGGGGCTCGGCATCGGCTACTCCGTGGCGAACCACGGCGGCGACCACGAGATCGGCTTCCACGACACGGCCTTCGAGAAGGCGGGTCCGGCCTTCGAGGCAGCCCTCGGCCTCGGCTGCCAGGAGCCGATGCCCTCCACGGAGCTGTCCGACCGGAAGGCCTACCTCTTCACCCAGCGCCACAGCTGGATGATGGGGATGGACAGCCTGGTGGAGTGCCTCTTCGTGCCCTGGAGCTACCCCGAGCTGACGGAGCTGCTGAACGGCTGCACCGGCTGGAAGGCGACCCTCCAGGAGATCGTGACGGTGGGCAGGCGGGCCATCGCCATGGGTCGCGCCTTCAACCTGCGGGAGGGCTTCACCCGGGCCGACGACCAGCTGCCGAAGCGCTTCTTCTCCCCGCCCCTCAAGGGCTCCCTGCGGGAGAAGGAGGTGGCCATCGACGCGAAGGCGATGGAGGGGGCGATCAGCAGCTACTACTACTACCAGGGGTGGGACCCGGCGACGGGCGTGCCGACCCGGGAGACCCTGGCGGCGCTGGGCCTCGAGTGGGTGGCGGAGGAGCTGGCCTCCCGTGGGCTGCTGAAGAGCGGCGTGGAGGGGTAGCCGGACCGGGCGGGAGGCTCGCCCTCCCGCCGCCCCCTCCCATGGCTACCACGGACTAATGCAGGGGCCGGCGGAGCCGCCGGCCCCTTCCTATCTGCGGAAAATCCCCGAGAATCCGGCTTGACATCCCCCATCGGGGCCCTTATTATGGCCCCCATAATAAAGATCCCTTAAGAACCCCTGCGACTGAGTTTCCGCCCATCTCCACCCCGGGGTGCTCGCGCGATGGAACCCATCAAGGATGTCCAGGTCGTTCGACAGGTCAACCGCGGTGCCGTCCTGGAGCTGCTGCGCCGCGAGGGCCCGATGCCCCGCACGGCCATCGCCAGGGCCACCAAGCTGACCGCTCCCACCTCGTTTGCCATCGTTGACGAGCTGGTGGCGGCAGGCCTCGTTCGCTGCGTCGCGACTTCCCGATCCTCGCCGGGCCGCCCCAGGGCTATCTTCCAGTTCAACCCAGCGGCTGCCTACAGCCTCGGCGTCGACCTCAGCGGGGCGTCCTTCGTGGGCGTGTTGATCGACCTCTCGGCTCGGGTTCTGGAAACCCGCAGGGTCGCGAGGCCCAATCCTCCCGACGTGTCCGCGGTTATCCAGTGGATCGCCTCCTTCGCGCAGGAGATGCGATCCTCCCCCGCGCTGGATCCGTCCAAGTTGGCGGGGCTGGGCGTCGCCATTCCAGCCCTGCTGGAAGCCGACTCCGGCCACGTGATCACCTCCACCAATCTGAACTGGCACGACGTTCCCTTCGCTCGACTCCTCGAAGAGGCCGTGGGAACCGGCGTCTACCTGGAGAACACCCCGCGCTCCATCGCCCTTTGCGAGCGGTGGTTTGGAGCCGCGAGCGAGGCGGAGCACCTCCTCTGCATCAACATCGGCATGGGCATCGGGATGGGATTGATCATCGACGGAAAGCTGTACGTGGGCGACGATGCCCAGTCGGGTGAGCTTGGCCACACCGCCGTGGTGCCCAACGGTGCCCCCTGTCGCTGCGGAGGCAGGGGATGCCTGGAGGCCGAGGCGGCGGGAGGAGCCATCCTCAGGAACGCCGTCGATGCCCTTCAACGGGGCATGGCCTCCTCCCTGGCAGAGACCGCCAACGGCGATCCCCGCCGGATCACCCTGGACATGGTGGTGAACGCCGCGGACGAGGGCGATCCCCTGGCCTCCAGCGTAGTACGAGCGGCAGGTCAGATGATCGGCACGGCAGTTAGGAACGCCGTGATCCTCTTGAACCCAACGATGGTGGTGCTATCGGGTAGCCTGGTCCACTCCAGCCAACTGCTCTTCGAGACCGTACGCGCAGTTGTCCAGAATCGGGCTCTGCCCCCGCTCCACCGAGTCAGCGCCATGCCCATCGTCCGGGCCCAGCTTGGCCTCTTAGCCGGTGCGGTTGGGGCCGCCGGGCTCGTCCACCAGAGGCGGATGGGCCTGTACGATGGCACCAAGGTGGTAGCCCCTTAGACCGGGCAGGCAGACGATCACGGAAACCCATTGGCGGCCCCAAGAGAGCTTTATCGGCGACCGGCGGTTGTTGAGCTATCGGCCCTGCCACAGGGCAGCACTAACGAATTGGGGGACAGGCTTATGGACCCGTTGGAGAGCTACTACTCGGCAGTTCTGGACTCCCTGAAGCAGATCCGGCAGGAGGAGACGGGGAAGATCCGCGAGGCAGGTCAGCTAATCGGCGAGAGTCTGGCAAAGGGGCGTCTGCTGCACGTCTTCGGCACCGGCGGCCACTCCTACATTGCGGGCGAGGAGGTGTTCTACCGGGCCGGCGGCCTGGTGCCGGTGAACGCCATCCTGGAACCGGGTGTTTCCCTCGCCTACGGCGCCATCCGGTCCACCAAGGTCGAGAGGTCGGCCGGGTGGGTTAAGGCGGTGCTGGACAGCTACTCCCTCCAACCCGGCGACGTGATCGTGGTCGTCAACGCCAATGGGGTCAACTCCGCGACCCTCGACGCCGCCCTCGAGGCCAAGGCCCGAGGCCTGACCGTCATAGCGCTGACCTCCCCGGAATGCTCCAGGGCTATTCCCGCCGGCCATCCTGCCCGCCACCCCTCCGGCAAGAGCCTCTATGAGGTCGCCGACCTCTGCATCGACGATAAGGTGCCGGTGGGCGAGGCGCTGGTAGCCGTCGAGGGCTGCGACCAGAAGGTGGCTCCCGGCTCGACCATCACCAACGCCTTCATCCTGCACTCCATGGTCATCGCCGCGGTGGAGCACATGGTTAGGCTAGGGGTAAAGCCGCCCGTCTGGAAGAGCGCCAACGCGCCCGGCGGCGACGAGGCGAACAAGCGGTACATCGCAGAGTACTCCGGAAAGATCAAGCACCTGTAGAGCGGTTTGCCGTCCGAGGGGGAGTGCCTCATGTCTAAGGTCCAGCTAACCCTTCCCTACAGCGATTCGGCCTCGCTGACCCTTGCTCTCCACGAGAGCATCCTGGGGGAGGTGATCAGCCCCCAGAGGGTGAAGCCGGTAGGGGACGAGGACGCCGCGATTCGGGCCGCTCTCGATGCCCCGATCGGGGCACAGCGGCTGGAGGATGCCGTGAAACCGGGGTCTCGGGTGTTGATCCTGAGCGATGACAACACCCGCCCGACCCCGGTGGCGAGGATCCTCCCCCACCTGTTGGAGCGCCTCCAACGGGCCGGCGTGGAGGAAGGAAAGGTGGAGATCCTGATCGCCTCGGGGACCCACAGGCCGGTGACCCCGGAGGAGATCCAGGCGAAAGTGGGCACCGAGGTGGCGCGGAGAATCCCGGTATCGTGCCATCGATGCGGCGAGCGCGGCGACCTTTTCCGAGCCGGCACGACGCCCGACGGCGTCGAGGTCTGGCTAAACCGAAAGCTGCTGGAGGCAGACTTCATCCTCGGCATCGGCAACGTTGTGCCCCATCCCCAGCCCGGCTGGTCCGGCGGGGCGAAGATCCTGTATCCCGGCGTTGCCGGCGCCGAGACCATCGCCGCCTTCCATCTGGTGGGCGCCGAAGATCCCACCAACTACCTTGGAAGGGAGGATGCGCCCGCGCGTCGGAGCCTCGAAACCCTGGCCGAGACCGCCGGGCTGAACTTCATAGTCGACACCGTCCTGACGGCAGACCATCGGCTGTACGGTGTGTACTGCGGCAACCCCCGCCAGGCACAGGCAGCCGCCCAACGTGCCTCCAGGGCCGTCTACGGCGTGCGGGTCAAGCATCCCTACAGAGTCGTGCTGTCCAACTCCTACCCGGCCTTTCTCGAATTCTGGCAGGCAGGCAAAGGGATCTTCTCCGCCGACCTGATTCTGGAACCGGGCGGAACGATCGTACTGACGACGCCCTGTCCGGAGGGGGTCGGAGTGACCCACCCGAAGCAGGTGGAGTACCTGGGGCTCGACGTCGGCGAACTGCTGAGGCGCATCGCGGCGCGGAAGGTGGATGATCCCATCGCGGCCGCCGTCTGCGCCAAGGTGAAGCAGGTCATGCAGAGAGCGCGGGTGTCCGTGGTGTCCGAGGGCCTCGCCCGAGACGATCTGCGGGCCATGGGTTTCACGCCCTTCGAAAGCGTGGACGAAGCCCTTAGAGCCGCGCTGAAGGAGCACGGACAGGACACCAGGGTCGCTGTGATCACTCACGGAGGAGAGACGGTTCCCTACCTGGTCTGAAGGTCCTTCGGCAAAGCAGCAGGGCGGGGCCCTGTGCCCCCGCCGCCCGGCGCGACGGTAGCGGCGACGATGTAGGGCGGGGCCCTGTGCCCCGCCGCCCGCGGGGCGATGGCAGGCCGGCGGCAGGGCAGAGCGCCCTGCCCTACGTCTCGGAACCCTTGGTGGAGCAGTGGGAAACAGCCACAAGGCGTGGCCCAAGGCATGGGGGCAGAGTTCGAGAGGAGGTGGCCACGGATAGAGAAAACCGCACGAATGTCGTGTTCGCCCTGGCTGATCGCATTAGCGAGCTGAACCAGGGGGCTGTTTTCGAGAAGGGCACCCCCAGGAGATTCGTAGCAGCGCCGCCGTGCGCGAGGTGTACCTCGGGAGCTGACTCGCGGCAGGAGCCCATCCTGGCCCAACCGAGGGGCTTCGGGCACGGGACTGTAGCGCGAAATGGAGGGCGGTGACAACCAATGAATGAACAACCATCTCGCTTCCCAACTATCAGTCGCCGGTCG
>DAHVXI010000094.1:0-8327 GCA_027356795.1 Chloroflexota bacterium
CAAAGGTCGTGCGAGCGAGCGGTTCGGACGCGGCGAAGGAGCTGGCGCGGATCGCCCATGAGGAGAACGTGGCCAACCTCTTCATCGGCCACTCCAGGGGAGGGCGCTTCCAGGAGATGCTCGGCGGATCCACGGTGAGCAGGTTGCTCCGCCTGGCGCCTGACATAGATGTACACGTGGTCGCGGCCGGCGAGCAGAGGTAGCCATTCGCCGGATCATTTCCCGTTGCGGGAAAGCCGGCGGCGGATTAATATGTGCCATCGCGCTCTACACCACGACGTGTGGTCTAGTGCCGTGTGACGGCCGACTCGAAGGTGTCATGCTGAGCGGCAGCGAAGCATCTCCACGTCACCGGAGAGACCCTTCGCTTCGCTCAGGGTGACAGTTCCACCGTCCCGCCTGTCATAGACCATTAGTATCTTTGGCGCCGAGAAAAGGACTTGATGCCCCCCCCACCCAGCAGGCCGGTCCGTCATCCCTGGGAGCAGGTTGTCAGGGTTCCCATAACCAGACCCGAGAAGATCTCGCTCCCGCGCAACCACACTCCTCGCCCTCCAGCTCGGGCACCCGTGCTGCTGGCGTTGGGCTTTGCTGCTACTATCCTGGCGGGCTCACTGCTGCTCACCCTGCCCATCGCCAACCGGGAGGGCATCGTTACCCCCTACATCACCGCCCTCTTCACCGCCACCTCCGCCGTCTGCGTCACCGGCCTGGTGGTGGTGGACACAAAGAGCTACTGGACACCCTTCGGGCAGGCGATCATCCTGCTCCTGATCCAGGTAGGTGGCCTGGGCTTCATGACCAGCTCCACCCTGCTGTTGCTGCTGATTGGCCGTCGCTTCAGTCTCAGGGAGAGGATCTGGCTGAGGGAAGCTCATGGGGTGACTACCCTGGGGGGGATCCTCAGGCTCACCCGCCGGGTGCTGATGGTCACCGCGATCATCGAGGGGATCAGTGCCTTGATCCTCTTCCTCCGTTTCCTTCCAGAGTTCAGGCCGGACTGGGCCCTCTGGATGGGGGTCTTCCACGCCGTCTCGGCCTTCAACAACGCGGGCTTCGACATCATCGGGGACTTCCGCTCCCTGACCGTCTACAATCAGGATCCGGTGGTGGTGCTGGACATCGCCTTCACCATCATCCTGGGGGGACTCAGCTTCACCGCCATCATCGATTCGGTCGGGGTGAGGAAGTTCCGCTCCATCTTGCTGGACACGAAGATGGTGCTGGTGACCACGGGTGCGCTGCTCCTCTTCGGCACCCTGGGTCTGCTGGCAATGGAGTACAGCAACCCCGACACCCTGGGTGCCATGGGCCTACCGGCCAAGCTGATGAACGCCTTCTTCGCCTCCGTCACGCCGAGAACCGCAGGCTACAACAGCGTGGAGGTGGGAAAGATGACCCCGGAGGCGCTGCTGTTTACCATCGCCCTCATGTACATCGGCGCCGCCTCGGGCTCCACCGGCGGCGGCATCAAGGTGAATACCTTCGCCGTGCTCACTGCCGCGGTTATCTCCTCCATCCGAGGGAGAACGGTGGCAACGGCCTTCGGCAGGGAACTTCCTCAGGATCACGTCTATCGGGCCCTTACGGTGGCGCTGCTGGCCCTGGGACTGGTATTTGTCGTGACCCTGTTGTTGGCCATCACGGAGCCCTTCAGCGCCCTGCAACTGCTGTTCGAGACCACCTCTGCCTTCGGCACGGTGGGGCTGTCCACGGGGATAACCCCGGATCTCTCCCTCCCGGGGAAACTGCTGATAACGGCCACGATGTACGTGGGGCGGGTAGGTCCCTTGACGATGGCCCTCGCGCTGGCCCAGCGGGAGCAGCACGTCCGCCATAGGTGTCCTGAGGGGCGACTCAAGATAGGGTAGGTGATGCCAGATGCCCAAGAGGCAGGTGGTAGTAATCGGACTGGGAAGGTTCGGCAGCAGCCTCGCGCGAACCCTGGCTGAGCGGGGGTACGAGGTATTGGGGCTGGATACCGACATGAAGCGGGTGGAGGAGGTGGCGGAGTTCGCCACCCAGGCCGCCCAGGTAGACGCCACCGACGAGGATGCCCTTCGGGAGATGGGGGTGAGGAATTTCGACGTCGGGGTGGTCGCCATCGGGAACGACATCAAGAGCAGCATCCTGGTGACCCTGCTGCTGAAGCGGTTAGGGGTGGGGACGGTGATCTCCAAGGCCCAGGACGACCTCCACGGGGAGATCCTGGAGAAGGTGGGAGCCGACCGGGTCGTGTACCCGGAGCGAGACACCGGAGTCCGGGTGGCTCACGCCCTCACGGCCGCGAATCTGGTGGATTACCTGGAGGTGATGCCTGGCTTCGGCATCGCCAAGCTGGTGGTTCCCCAGTCCTTCGCCGGCAAAGAGTTGGGGCAACTGGACCTGAAGGGCAACTTCGGCATCACCACCCTGATCCTGCGGCGCGGCAACGAGCTGATCGTGAACCCCTCCCGCAGCGAGGTGCTGAGTCGCGGGGACGTGCTGGTCCTGGCCGGCCGAGACGAGAAGTTGGAAGCCCTACGAACGACGTGACACAGGCTTCGGTGAAACGGATGGCACAACCTTCGATCCCTCTGCTACAATTGCCCTGTCTTTCTTCCCTTCCATTCCCCGTGCCTCGGATGCGCTTCGGGAGCAAGCCTGCCCGGAAGCCGACCATACTGTGTTCTCGGTGAGGTTCGGTGTTGGTGAAACCGGATCAGTCTGTTGAGTGCGACGTGCTGGTGATCGGCGCGGCCGCGGCCGGACTAACCGCGGCCATCGAGGCGAGGTTGCGGGGCGCCTCGGTTCTGGTAGCCTGCAAGGGAAAGGCCGGCCGGAGCGGCAATACCATCATCGCCGGCTCCCAGTTCGCCGCCGTGGTGCCCTACACGGGGAGCGAGGATTCCCCGGAGCAGCATTTTCAGGACACCCTGGCCGGTGGCAGGGGGGTGAACGATGAGGATCTGCTGCGGGTGGTGGTTACCCGCGGGGGCTCTCAGCTGCTGAGGCTGGAGGGGTGGGGTCTCAAGCTGCTGCGCTCCGAGGGGGAGCTGGTCCGCCGCACCCCGCCGGGCCATCGGTACCCTCGGGGCCTTCAGACCGACAACGCCGCCTTCCCGGTCCCCACCGCAGGTCTCTCCATCACCCTCCCCCTTCGGAAGAAAGCCGAGGAGGTGGGGGTGCGTTTCCTGGAAGAGGCCCCGGTTCTCCGGCTGGTGGTGGCCGAGGGTGAGGTGTGCGGGGCCATCGCTATGGATCTGGCCCGAGAGGAGCCGCTGCTGATCGAGGCCTGCTCGGTCCTTGTGGCTGCCGGCGGCGCGGGGCAAATCTTCGCCAACACCAACAACACACGGGGGATCGCGGGGGACTCCTGCGGCCTGCTGCTAGAGGCCGGCGCCACCCTACGGGACATGGAGTTCGTCCAGTTCTACCCCTGCCAGATGAACAACCCCTTCAAGACCGTCATCGCCAACCCCCTCTTCTCCGAAGGGGCCGTGCTGCGCAACCGCCACGGCGAGCGCTTTATGCCCCTCTACGATCCGGTCAACCAGGATCGGGCCACCCGGGACGTGATGTGCCAGGCCATCTTCTACGAGCTGCAGAAGGGCAACGGTCTCCAGGGGGAGATCTACATGGACTGCACCGCCGTGTCCGAGGCCACCTTCCAGAAGAAGTATTTCCCCCTGGTGCGAGACCTGAGGAGGCAGGGTGTCGACCCGGCCAGGGACTGGCTCAGGGTGACGGCCACGACCCACTTCTTGATGGGCGGGGCCCAGGTCGACCGCCGCTGCTTCACCGGTATTCCCGGCCTGTTCGCGGCCGGCGAGGCCGTGGGGGGCGTGCACGGGGCCAACCGGCTCAGCGGCAACGCCCTGACGGAGACGATCTCCACCGGAGCAGTGGCCGGCGAGGCCGCCGCGGAGTATGCCCGGGCGAGATCCCTGGTGCCGGAGCCTTCGGCCACCTCGCTGGCGCTGGAGTCCGGCGACCGAGAGGGCAAGTCGGCGGAAGCCGCGAGGACGGAGTTGCGCAAGGCGATGTGGAACGGCGCCGGCATCGTCCGGTCGGAAAGCTCGCTCCGCGCGACCCTCTCGACGGCCCAGGCCTGCCTGGCAGCCGTGGAGAACTGCTCCGCGCCCACCGCAGCGCTCCTGGCGCGCCGCGAGGAGACCCGGCTGATGGCGCTGGTGGCGGAGGTGGTGGTGCTCTCCGCCCTCGCGCGGCAGGAGAGCCGCGGGGCCCACTTCCGGCAGGATTTCCCGGCCGCACAGGAGGGGTGGCTGGGGAACAACCTGGTGCGGCTGACACCCGAGGGTCCGAAGGTGGAGTTCGTGCGCAAGGGGAAGTGCTGAGTCCTGAGTCCTGGGGTTGGGCGATTGACAGCACTCAGGACTCAGGACCCAGGGCCTGCCAGCTGAAAGGTGCCAACATGCGCATCCAGGCAACCCGCATCGACCCGATGATCGGGGAGCTCGACCCTCACGGGATACCCCAGATCGATTGCCCCGGCCGCGGCGGCGAGGTGAACCCCCAGTTCACCTGCCTGCAGTGCCCCTGCGCCCTGGAGTTGGAGACCCACCAGGCCATCGACGATCGGGGCGGCCCCTACTACCTGGTCGACGCTGTGGATTGCGGCTTCGAGGGCGAGGGCCGGAGTCTCCCGGCCCGCTGGCAGTCGTTCGCAACGCCGCTGATGGGATTGGTTGAGGGAGCTCCACCCAGGGTGGCGATGGGGGTGATCTGTCCCCTGCTCTCCTGGCCCGGCCAATCGGCGCCGGTATCGCTGGAGGTGGAGGGGGCGAAGTGGGTGCCCGTGGGCAACTGCCGGACGTGCCAGTTCTACCGAGGGATCGGGGGGGAGTCGAAGCCTTCCGTGGCTGCGGGGGAAGCTCGAGCGTCCGTCCTCTGCAGCTCGCCCATCGCCCCCGCGCCGTCCCCATCGTCTGAGGAGGAGTAGAACCGATCAGGCTGGCCTGCCTCCTGACCGAGGCGGAGCTGAGGCCCACCCACCGGGTCCAGGAGAAGCTCTGCGACGGCTGCGACGAGTGCATAGCGGCCTGTCCGGCCCGGGCCCTGAGCGTACCGGAGGGAGACGAGCCCTACAGCATCAACAAGTACGCCTGCAGCGTCTTTCGCGGGGCAGCGGGACCTGCTCCGAGTGCATGAGGGTGTGCCCTCAGGGGCAGTATGGAGATCCTCTGATAGCTACTTGGCGATGAACTGGCCGCCCCTCACCTCGGCCTTGCCCTTGGCCGGTTGCTCGGTGACCATGTCGATCAGCCAGGATCGAAGGATCACCGGCTGATCGTGAAGCTGCCGGCGGATCAGCCTGGGGAGCGGCTCGCCATGGGAATGGTACACGGCCGCCCGGGGCTCGAAGGCTATCAGGTAACCCAGCCGCTGCATCTGGCGGGCCCAGTAGATGTCCTCGGCGCCCGGCAGCTCCTCGTTGAAGGGCACCATCTCCCAGAGGTCTCGCCGGAAGGCCCCGTTGGCGTTGGAGAAGCGGGCGCTCCCCTGGTGGATCTTGGGCTCCGAGCTGGTTATCCCCGACAGCTTCATCCCCAGCAACTCGAAGAAGGAGACGTTGTCCCGGGGGATGTGCCTACCGTAGACGCCTGCCACGCCGCGATGGCCGAAGCGCGAGACCAGGCCTCCCAGCCATTGGTCGCTCTCCGGGGTGGCGTGGGCGCTCAAGCTGACCAGCAGATCGCCCTCGGAATTGCGTACCCCCAGGTTGAGCGCGCGGCCATAGGTGAACTCCCGTGGGTCGATGGAGACCAGCTTCACCCCATGCTGCCCGGCGATCTCGGGGGTTCGGTCGGTCGATCCCGAATCGACGAGGACGACCTCGAAGTCTCGATAGCGTTGACCCTGGATCGCTGCCAGGGTCTCGCCGATGTAGCGGGCCTCGTTCTTGGCCCTGATGACCACGGAAACTCTAGGCACTGGACTACACCTTCCAGTAGAATCGATGGTAGGATGGGACCTGTGGCCTCGTCCTACTTGACTTTGGCGCCGTTGGGGATCTCCTCCGCTACCGTCACCAGCACCGTCTTGTGCCCCTCCATGGAGGCCGCGAGGATCATGGCCTGGGACTCGATGCCCCGGATGATGGCCGGCTGAAGGTTGGCAACCACCACGACCTTCCGCCCCAGCATCTCCTCGGGCTTGTAGTGCTGGGCGATGCCGGCGGTGGTGGTGACTTTCCTGTCGCCGATGTCGATCTCCAGCTTGATTATCTTGGTGGCGCCCGGTATTGGCTCCGCGCTGACGACGGTGCCGACGCGCAGATCGATCTTGGCAAAGTCCTCGATGGATATCATGATTCAACTCCTAGACGGCCAACCGGTGGGTGTAAGAGCGATGCGGGGACGAGATCGGGAAAAGAAGGTGGAACCCAGGGTAGCATCGGTGAAGGTCCAATCCGTCTCGCCCTGGACCATCTAGCCATGGGGCGTCTCCGCCCCACCCGATTCCCTGGCGGGGATCCTACGAGCGATCATCATGCCCATCTTCGGAAGCTCTCCCCCTGATCGCGGGTCCCGCCCTTGGTACAGGATCGCGGCGCCATTGCCGCGGGGCATGTGGCTTCGCCCATTATACATCAACAACCGCCTCAGATCATCAATAGCTTGACTAGGCTGCTCGCGGCGGGTAAATTGGCGCCATGAACGACCACGACCCATCTCCCCTTGCCGCCAGACTCGTGAGCGACGTCCGCCTTCGGCTTGACGCGTGGCGGGCGGAGCTGCAGGGTTTCCTCGACACGGCAAAAGCTCGGTATCGAGGGAACCTGAAAGAGCTGGAATCCCTGGTCTCCAACACGCCTGAGGGGGATGGGGAGTCCCTCGCCTCCCGGCTGGACGCTCTTCGGCGATCCCAGGATCTGCAGCAGACGGCCAGCGACTTCGACACAGCCATCGGCAGGCTGGTAGATGCTCAGTCCTGTCTGGATGCAGCCGCCGAGGTGCTGGAAGGCAGGATGAGCCAGGTGGGACCCATCGGCAAGCCCTCGGAGATCTCGCTGGAGGCCGTGGCCATCCAGGCCCAGGAGGAGGAGCGGTACCGGCTGGCCCGGGAGATCCACGATGGGCCCGCCCAGATCCTGGCCAACGTGGCCCTCCAGTTGGAGTACATCTCCAAGCTGGCCACCAAGGACCCGCTCCGAGCCAAGGACGAGCTGGTCAACATTCAGAGGGACCTTCGGCTGGCCGTCGGCGAGGTGCGCCGGTTCATGTACGACCTGCGGCCCCCGGCCCTGGCCCAACAGGGAGTTGGGCCCGCGGTGGAGAGCCACTGCCAGCGGCTGGCCGAGAGGTTCGGCATGAAGATCTCGGCTCAGTGGCAGGCATCGGCGGCCCTGGCCCCGTCCCACGACACCGCCGTCTTCCGCATCGTCCAGGAGGCCCTGCAGAACGTGGTGAAGCACGCCCAGGCCACCGAGGTGGTGGTGCAGGCTGCCGAGAGGGACGGCCTCCTGGAGGTATCGGTGATAGACAACGGGAAGGGGTTCGACGCCGACGGGGTGCGCCGGCTGGATCCCAAGCACTTCGGGCTGGCGGGAATGCGGGCCCGGGCCCAGCAGATCGGCGCGGCCCTGGCGGTCACCTCGATCCCCGATCAGGGCACCAGGGTGCTCATCAAGGTGCCGCTGCTGGAGGAACGAGGGACGATCCCCGATCTCTGACCTCTACGGAACCGGGCTGGGCATCGGGCCCAGGACCGCCTCCGCCCAGGCCGCAGCGCTGAGCAGGGTGTCCTCCCGGTAGGGGAGGGCCACCAACTGGACGGCCAGTGGCAGTCGCTCCCCACTGAGACCGCTGGGAAGGCTGATGGAGGGGAAGCCGAAGAGCGACCACACCCCCTGGTACCAGTTCTCGCCGGTGGTGCTCGGATCCGGCGCCACGTCCGAGGCGGTGGGCATCAGCAGGCAGTCCAGCCCCTCCAGCATCTTCTCCATCTCCGGGCGCAACCTCCGGCGGAGCCGCTGGGCGTGGAGGTAGGCGACGCCGGGGACGAGTTGGCCCACCTGCACCAGGTCCCGAATCCTCGTCGCGTAGCCATCCGGCTTCTCTTTCAGCAGGTGGGCATGCAGGTCGGAGGCCTCCACCTCGCACAGGATGCCGCGGACCGCCAGCAGCTCCGACATCGGTCGCGGCATTCGCACCTCGCGCAGCTGGGCTCCTGCCCGCTCGAAGCGGGCCGCCATCTCCTTCAGGTGCTCGGCCACCTCCGGCTGAGCCCGCTTCTCTTCGTCCACCACGAAACCGAGGCGCGGTGCCCTGTTCTTCCTCTGGGCCGCAGCGACGTAATCGGAGGTGGGCTGCCGGGAAGAGGCG
>DAHVXI010000001.1:0-39477 GCA_027356795.1 Chloroflexota bacterium
TGGGGGTGCCGATCGCCGTGTCCGTGAACTCCCCTACCAGTCGGTCGGTGCGGCTCGCCGAGGAATTGGGGATCACTGCCGTCGGCTACGCTCGAGGATCGCGGCTGTCGGTCTACTCTCATCCCGAGAGACTCCAGGGGACAGGCCCCTTCCATTCAAGCCCCTGAGAAGCCTGGAATGGCCGAGATCGCTGGTGGGAACAGCCTTCCGATGCGGTAGAGGTGACGTTGAAGGTAGTTGATAAGCCTGTCGATCTACTGCCCAGTCGCAGCGTTGCGGCCATCGGGCTGCTGGTAACCGCTGTCCTGTATGCGGTGGCCAGTTACGACTACCTCCTCTTCCACACGGTGGCGGAAAGCTTCGCCATCCTGATCGCCGCGCTGATCTACTCTGATCTACTCTTGCAGTCCGGCCCCACACCGACCCCATCCCCAACGATCCCTGAGGACGGATGAGAACTGAAGATCGCGAGACATCCCGCTTCAGCGATCTACCGCTGGAGCCCCGGTTCCTTATCGTCATCGCGGGCACCATTCTGTTCGCCCTGTTGACCGTGTTGGTGGGCGCCCGCCGGCTGGCCGGCGTGGACTACGACGTCTCGGTGGCGAAGCAAGGCACGGTGAACCCCCTCCTGGATGGCTGGGCTGCGGCCGTCTCGATCCTGGCCTCCGGAGAGCTGTCGGCCCTCTATGGGGCCATCGGCGCCACGCGCCAATGCCTCGCCCCTGGTATGGAACGCCGCGTTCCATGGCTTCTACGGGATCGCTACTTCCAGCCGAGGGCCTTCTCGACCCCCTCGATGGTCGGTGGGACGTGGAGGACCTCGGTGGCCAGCTTCACCGCCGTGTCGGGATCCTTCAGGCCGTTGCCGGTGAGGACGCACACCACCCGAGAGTCCCGCAGATCCAGCTTCCCCTGGGATACCAGCTTGCGCAGCCCCGCCACGGAGGCGGCGGAGGCCGGTTCCACGAAAACCCCCTCCTTGCTGCTCAGTAGCTGGTAGGCCTCCAGGATCTCCTGGTCCGAGACGCAGTCGATCAGACCGCCCGACTCGTCCCGGGCCGCCTCAGCCAGCTTCCAGCTGGCGGGGTTGCCGATCCGGATCGCCGTCGCCACCGTCTCCGGCTTGGTGACCACCTCGCCCCGTACGATGGGCGCCGCTCCCTCGGCCTCGAAGCCGACCATTCGGGGCAGCTTGCTGCTCTTGCCCCGCTGGTGGTACTCCTTGAAGCCCATCCAGTAGGCGCTGATGTTACCGGCGTTCCCTACCGGTATCGCCAGGATGTCGGGGGCGTCTCCCAGGGAGTCACACAGCTCGAAGGCCGCCGTCTTCTGTCCCTGGAGTCGGTAGGGGTTCACGGAGTTCACCAGGGTAACGGGGTGACGCTCCGACAGCTCCCGCACCAGTCGCAGGGCGTCGTCGAAGTTGCCGTCCACCATCACCACCCGGGCCCCGTAGATGATGGCCTGGGCCAGCTTGCCCAGCGCCACGTAGTGCTCGGGCACCAGGACGATGGCCTCGAGGTCCGCCCGTGCCGCGTAGGCAGCCGCGGCGGCCGAGGTGTTGCCGGTGGAGGCGCAGATGACCGCGTGGCTCCCCGCCTCCAGCGCCTTGGCTATGGCCATCACCATCCCCCGGTCCTTGAAGGAGCCGGTGGGGTTGCACCCCTCCAGCTTCAGGTAGAGCTCCTTGCAGCCGAGCAAGTCCTCCAGCTTGGGGGACCGAACCAGGGGGGTGTCTCCCTCCCCCAGGGTGAGTAGCGGGGTCTGCTCGGTGACGGGCAGCAGTTCCCGGTAGCGGTTCAGCACGCCGATGTGGGGTGGGGCCGAAACCAGCTTCTTGGTGTCCATCTCAGAACTCCTAGCAATGGTTGACCGCGGGGTTGCGCATGACTCTCGGCGCCGGCGAGCCACGAGCGATCCTGTAGCGTCGGGGCTTGTGGGTTACGCTACATGGGGCCTTTTCGTAGAATACACGGAGGACACGGAACCCGTTCTCTCATTGACTCCGTGATCTCCGTGGCTCTGTGGTTTGATAGCTGAGGCTCAGTCCTCGACGCGAACGACGTTGGATATCTCGTCGACGACCGGCAGCTCCAACAGGGCCTGGAGCGCCTGCCTCATGGCCGCCTCCCTGGCCAGGTAGGTGGTTAGCACCACCTCAGCCTGCCTGCCGGCGTCCCGTTCCTCCTTCTGGATCACCGAGGCGAGGCTGATCCCCGCCTCGCCCATCACCCGGGCGATCTGGGCGAAGACCCCCGGCTGGTTGGTCACCTGGATGCGCAGGTAGTACCGGGTCTCGATCTCCTCCACCGGCTTCACCCGCTTCCGACTGTCCAGGGGAGGCACCGGCCTCATCACCATGCCGGTGTGGAGCCGCTGAGCCAGATCGATCACGTCGGCCACCACGGCACTCGAAGTGGGTCCGGGACCGGCGCCCCGTCCGTAGAACATCACCGGCCCCGCCAGATCGCCGATCACGTGGACGGCGTTGTACACCCCATCGACGCTGGCGAGGGTGAAGCCCTCGGGTACGAAGGTGGGGTGGACCCGCGCCTCGATCTCACTGTTGTGCTGCTTGGCGATGGCCAGCAGCTTGATGGTGTAACCCAGTTCCCTGGCGTATCGGAAGTCCCTGGCGGTCAGACGGGCAATTCCCTCGTGGAAGACGTCCTCCGGGCGCACCCGTGTGTGGAAGCCCAGGGTGGCCAGGATGGCGAGCTTGTAGGCGGCGTCGATGCCCTCCACGTCGTTGCGGGGGTTGGGCTCGGCGTAGCCCAGCTTCTGGGCCTCCGCCAGCGCCGCCTGAAAGTCGATCCCCTCGTGGGCCATCCGGGAGAGGATGTAGTTGGTGGTGCCGTTGATGATCGCGATGATTTGCTGGAGGTTGTTGGCCAGCAGGTTGAGGCGGAAGGGGCCGACAACCGGTATGCCCCCACCGACGCTGGCCTCGAAGGCCACGTCTGTGCCGGTCTCGGCCGCGGCGGCCATGATCTCCGGCCCGTGCTTGGCCATCACCTCTTTGTTGGCGGTTACCACCTGCTTGCCCTGCCGGAGGGCCCGGAGCAGGTAGTCGTGGGCCGGAATCTCCCCCCCCATCAGCTCGATCACCACGTCGATCTCCGGATCCTCCAGGATCGCGGCGGGGTCGAAGGTGATCAGCGAGGCGGGGATCGAACGCTCCTTGCCCTGCTGGCGAACCAGCACCCGTCTCAGCCGAACCGGACATCCGACGCGGGTCGAGATCATCTCCGACTTCTCTATGAGGGTCCGCGCCACGGCGGATCCCACCACGCCGAGGCCGAGGAGGCCGACGTTCACTTCCTGCTTCATGGGAATGCTCCTGGAAGATGGTTCTGGGCATTATAATGCGTTAAGGAGTCAACGTCGAGTCGAGACGAAAGGGCGAAGCACCCCCACGGGGTACTTCGCCCTTAAGACGCTCGATGCCGTCTGGAGGTAGTCCTACGGCTCGACGATGGTTACCCGCCGCGACTGGATGCCGAAGCGCAGGGCATCACCGTAGTCGGGGAACCAGATGTCGATCCAGTTCCCCCGGACGCCTCCGCCGGTGTCCTCCGCGACGAAGGTCTCCTCGAAACCGTCCACCCGGATCTTCGACCCCAGCGGTATCACCCTGGGATCCACCGCCACGGTCCCCCATCGGGTGCGGGTGCCCGTGGCCGTCCGCCCCAGGATGGTGTAGGCCGTCACGTTGGCGATGAAACTCTGCCCGTCCTTCTGGTCGCCTCTACTGCTGGACTCCCTATCCTGGGCTGCCTCCTGGCCGGCATGCGGCGCGGCCGGAGCCGGCTGTTGGCCGCCGGGGATCGATAGCTGCTGCCCGATCCCGAGCAGGTCGCCATCGCCCAGGCCGTTGGCCGATTGGAGGGCCGAAAGCTGTACACCGTAGGTGGCGGCGATGGAGGACAGGGTGTCACCCGGCTTCACCGTGTAGCCGATCGGGTTTCCGCCACCGGACCTCGAAGGAGGAGCCCCGCGCGTCGCTTTCTTGACGCCGCCGGGGACGATCAAGAGGTCGCCCTCGTGGACCAGGCTGGGATCTGAGATCTGATTGGCCTCCACTATCTTGCCGGCCTCCACGCCGTAGGTCGCGGCGATGCTGAGCACCGACTCGCCTGCCTTCAGCTGGTGGAGGACGCCCGACACCGGCAGAATGGTCAGCTTCTGCCCGATCCTGAGGAGATCCCCACTGCTCATTCCGTTGGCCCAGAGTATGGTCTCGGGAGTGATGCCGAAGCTGTGAGCTATCCCCAGCAGGGTGTCCCCAGGAACCACCTCGTACGAGACCGGCTTGAGGGGTTCGTTGGGGAGAGTAGGGTCTGGGGATACTCCTTGGGCCGCGGCCGCTGCTGTGCCGATCAGAAGACCGATCGCGGCCAGGACTGCGGCTAGAGCCACGATCCCCCGGCTCGGTCTTCCGAGGGGAGCGAAGGGGAGGAGGCGGGTGACGCCACCCGCTCGAGATGCAGTCGAAGGAACGGTCCCTCGACTGTTTGGCTGTCGTTGAATGCTAATCGTCTCTGTCTCCTGTCAGTGCGTGTGGTGCGCCGCTCTTTTTCCCTTCTTTCGGAGGGAGCCCTCGACGGCGCTCAACTACGGATTCCAGTGGACAGTAGGCGTACCTCCAGGTGACGGCATCGTGTGGGAACGAACGATACCAGCCCCCGTCCCGAGCTGTCAAGTGGTTGTAGCAGCTGCAGGCTGGGTGCCGGCGGGCCTCGACACCTGCACTTCAAGGCGTTACCATAGCCGCCACCTATTATGAGCGGAGATCGCTCACCTGTTCTGCATCCTGTGACTCGGTTAAGGAGGAGGCGTGCGCTGACCCATGAGATTGGTTACCTTTCGGCACGATGGCGTAGACTCGGTGGGGGCACTGATTGGAGACCAGATCGTCCATCTGACCAGGGCTTACGCGAGCTACCTTCACTCGCTGAGGGTCCCGGCGCCCGATCCGCTGGCCGAGGCGCAGCTGCCCAACGAGATGCTGGGGTTCCTGGTGGCGGGTGAACGGGCAACGGTGGCCGCCCAAAGGGCCGTGGAGTACGTGGAGAACCAGTTCTCCGAGGGGTACACCCCCCGTGGGGCGCGCGGAGAGCTGCTGCTCAGTGCCCTGGCCGAGGTGAAGCTGCTGGCGCCGGTGCCTCGTCCAGGCAAGCTGCTGTGCATTGGGCTCAACTACAGAGACCACGCGGACGAGGTCGGAATGAAGGTGCCGGAGCGGCCGATCCTCTTCTCCAAGTACGCCAACTGTGTGGTGGGTCCGGGCGAGCCAATCGTGCTTCCGACCATCAGCGAGGAGGTCGACTACGAGGCGGAGCTGGCGGTGGTGATCGGCAGGGAGGCCAAAGGCGTGTCGGAAGAGGATGCCCTGGAGTACGTGGCTGGCTACACCCTGATGAACGACGTGAGCGCCAGGGACCTTCAGCTCCGGATTGGCGGGGGACAGTGGGTGTGGGGCAAGTCGTTGGACAGCTTCGCTCCCCTGGGGCCGGCCGTGGTCACCAGGGACGAGGTCCCGGATCCGCACAACCTGTCCATATCCCTGCGCCTCAACGGCGAGACCATGCAGCAGTCCAACACCCGCAACCTGATCTTCAACGTCCCTCAGCTGGTTTCCTTCCTATCCCAGGGCATCACCCTCGAGCCCGGCGACGTGATCGCCACCGGCACCCCGCCGGGGGTGGGGGACGGCCGGAAGCCTCCGGTGTACCTCAAGGAGGGCGACGACGTGGTGGTGGAAATCCAGGGGATCGGCGTGCTGGAAAACCCGGTGGTGGTCGGCTAGGAGGGGGGGTCGATGCCTCAGGCAGAGGGAAGAAGAGCTTCCGCCTTCCAGGGACCGCTGGCGGGGGTGCGGGTGATAGATCTCGGTACCGTCTTCGCGGCCCCCTTTGCGGCCAGTCTGTTGGGCGACTTCGGGGCCGACGTCTTCAAGATCGAGCTGCCCGGGGTGGGCGACGCCGTTCGCGGGATGGCCCCGGTCGTGAAGGGGGTCCCCGGGCCCTGGACCACCCTCAGCAGGAACAAGCGGTGCATCAGCCTGGACATCCGCAAGGAAAAGGGCAAGGAGCTGCTGAAGAGGTTGGTCGCCGGCGCCGACCTTCTGGTCGAGAACTTCCGGCCCGGCACCCTGGAGAACTGGGGGCTCGGCTACGAGCAGCTCAAAGGGGTCAACCCCAGGCTCATCATGGTTCGCATCTCGGGCTACGGCCAGACGGGGCCCCACTCCCAGAAGGCCGGCTTTGGGACCCCGGCGACCGCCTTCGGCGGACTCACCTACATGCAGGGCTACCCGGATAGACCCCCCGTGAGCCCGCCCTTCCCCATGGCCGACTACGTGACCGGCATCTTCGGCGCCCTGGCGGCCGTGATGGCGCTCTACCATCTGAGGGCCAACGAAGGCGCCGAGGGGCAGCAGGTGGACATCGCCCTCTACGAGGCCGTGTTCCGTATGCTGGAGACGGCCATAGTCCAGTACGATCTGACGGGCAGGGCCAGGGAGAGAGCGGGCCACGCCCTCCAGGAGTCGGCTCCGGCCGGCGCCTTCCAGTGCCGTGACGGCAAGTGGGTGATCCTGGTCACCAGCACCGATCGCACCTTCGCCCGGCTGGCCGAGGTGATGGGCCGGGTGGATCTGCTGACCGACCCTCGCTACGACACCAATCCCCATCGGGTGGAGCATCGGGATGAGATCCTCGCCCTGGTTCAGGACTGGTTCTCTACCCAGGGCTACGACCAGGTGATGAAGCTGCTGGACGAGAACGGTGTGCCGGTGAGTCCGATACCCAGCATGGCCGATATCTTCGAGGATCCGCAGTACAGGGCCAGGGAGAACCTGGTTCAGGTTGAGCACCCCGTCCTGGGGAGGGTGACCATGCCGGGGATCATCCCCAAGTTCTCGGCCACGCCCGGGGCGGTCCGCTTCCCCGGCCCGATGAAGATCGGGGAGCACAACCGGGAGATCTACCAGGGTGAGCTGGGGCTGAGCCCCGAGGAGTTGGACGCCCTGGCAGCCGAAGGCGTGATCTAGGAGCCATCAGCCGTCAGCTATCAGCAATCAGCCTACGAGGCGCTGCTGATAGCTGACGGCCGAAAGCTGATTGCGGGAGGGTGCGATGCAGCTACCCAAGAGGGTTCACATCATGGAGGTGGGGCCGCGGGACGGCTTCCAGGCGGAGCACGACTGGATCCCCACCGAGAGGAAGATCGAGATCATCAACGCCCTGTCCGGAAGCGGCATTCTGGAGATCCAGGCGACCTCCTTCGTGCACCCCAGGGCGGTGCCTCAACTGGCCGACGCCGAGGAGGTGATGGCGAGGATCGACCGGGTGCCCGGCGTTCGGTATCAGGTGCTGGTGCCCAACTTGAAGGGACTGCAGCGGGCGCTACCCCTCAACCCCGACGGGATTCACCTGATGATGTCCGTCACCGAGTCGCACAACCGGTCCAACGCCAATCGCTCCATCGATGACTCTATGCGGGAGTTCGAACAGATGGTCTCGGTGGCCCGGGAGGTGGGCATTCGGGTCGAGGCCGGCATGGCCTGCGTCTTCGGGTGCCCCTTCGAGGGGGAGGTGCCCATCGCGCAGCTGGATCGCATCATCACGCGATACCGGGAGATGGGGATCGCCCACATGAGCCTTGGGGATACCATCGGCGTGGCGAATCCCCGCCAGATGTACGACAGCTGCGCTCACCTGCTGGACAAATTTCCCGACGTGACCTGGACCCTGCACCTGCACAACACCCGGGACATGGCCATGGCCAACGTGATAGCCGCCATGCAGGCGGGCATGACCAGCTTCGACGGCGCCGTCGGCGGCTTGGGGGGATGCCCCTATGCCCCCGGTGCCACGGGGAACGTAGCCACCGAGGATCTGGTGAACATGCTCACGGAGATGGGGGTGGAGACGGGGATCGACCTGGATGCCCTGATCGCCGCGTCCAAGACCGTCCAGGGGGTGGTGCCCCACAAGCTGGATAGCTGCATGGTGAAGGCCGGCAAGCGGACGGAGCTAAAGCCTGCCCCCAAAGAGCAGCAGAAGCTCGGGTAGAAGAAGATCTAACATGCTGCCACCGGAGCTACAGTCCTTCTCTCGACTCCCCTTCTGGAGCGGCCTTTTCTTTCTGTTGGCCGTTGCCATCCTGCTCTACAGCGTCTGGTCCCTCGGGCGCCGTCGCCACCGCCAGGACCTGTACTACCTCTTGTTGGGCGCCTACCTGATGGCAGTGCAGCTGCCGGAGGTCATCCCTTCGGTTGCCCAGGGACTCCACCTGAGCTTCTCCAGCCTCGGTTTCACCCCCAGGCTCTTCGTGGCCCTCCCGGCCGTGGTGTTGTTCGTCATGGGGGTGCGGTCCCGATAGGCCGGGTCATCGGGAGGCGGGTGCTGGCACCTCCTCACCCCGTCTCTGGTATGGCTCGTGCCAGGCACTACCGAGACTATCTACCTGGTAGGGAGGCGAGGGCGTGGCCGTGATCCCACTGGAGCCGGGCCAGGTGGCCGCTCTGATCCAGACCACTCTGGTGCCGGTGATCATGATCAGCGCCGTGGGGCTGATAGCGCTGGTCATGCAGAACCGCCACGCGGTGGTGCTGGACCGGACCTACCGGATCAATTTCCGGCGGATGGAGCTGACGGAGGAGTTGCACGAAGTTGGAGAGTCGATGCCCGCCGGCCGCCTCCGGTGGGTCCAGGGGCAGTTGGAGATCCAAAACGCCCTCCTGGATCGTTGGCTCCAGAGGGGTGTCTACACGCGAAACTCCCTGGTGTTCGCCTTCCTGGGGGTGTCTCTCTTCGGTGCCACCAGCCTCAGCCTGGTGTTCAACGTCCTCTTCGAGCTGACCGGAGGGTACAGCGCCCTCACGGTGGCTCTCTTCATAGCGGGGATCGTCGCCTTCATGGCCTGTTTCCTCTTCGCCCTGATCGACGTGTACCAGGGGTTGCAGATCACACGGTTCGACACGCGGATGGCGAGCCACCTGATGGAGGAGTTGCGGGAGGTGGCGCCGGGGGATCAGGGGAGATCGAGGGCGGCTTGAGGGGCAACCGGATGTAGGATGTGGCCCGAACGCCTGATGCACATCAGGTCGGGATGGTTCGGTTGTAGGGGCACCCCCGTGTGGGTGCCCAGTACCTCTGCCGGCGCCAGGCGGCCACACGGGGCCGCCCCTACCGGGGACCAGGGTTCGCGTTGCCCTCGCTGTAGGGGCGGTTCGCGAACCGCCCCTACGATAACGTTCCCATCACGTTCCCATTCGCCAGGCGCGGGCGCTCTCCACGAAGGCCGGGGCCAGGGCCGGGTTGGCCCCGAAGTGCAGGTGGACGAAGGAGGCCAGCAGGCTTCCCCGGGCGTACCCCTCGATCCGATTCGACCGGTTGGTCAGCAGATAGGCCCCTGAGTCCGGATCGAGCCCCTCCCAGCGGGACCAGTGGAACTCGTGGCCTCGGGCCAAGGTCCCGGCCGGACCCAGAGGGGTGGCTCGCAGGGCGCTCACCTCGACGTAGGCGAGGTGGAGCCGGCTCCCCTCCATGGAGCAGTAGCCTGGCAGCAGACCCACCGCCGTGTGGCGCGTCCCCGTGCCATCTACTATCCCCTGGGTCAGGTACATCAGCCCCCCGCACTCGGCGTAGAGGGGCATGCCCGCCTCGCCGGCTCGCCGCACCGATTCCAGCATCGAGCCGTTGGCCGAGAGCCTGGAGGCGTGCACCTCCGGGAAGCCACCCCCCAGGTAGAGGGCGTCGGCTTCGGGAGGTATCGCTCGGTCCCGCAGAGGGCTGAAGGGGAGCAGCCTCGCGCCGTGGGCCTCCAGCAGATCCAGGTTATCCTGGTAGTAGAAGTTGAAGGCCTCGTCCTGGGCCACGGCGATGGTGGCCCTAGTCTGCACGAGCTCCGCGGGGAAGAGGGGACTGAGGGCTGGGGACTGAGTGGCGAGGACTGAGGGCTGGGGACTGGGGACTGCGCCCTCGGGGCCGGCTGCTGACTGCTGATAGCTGATAGCTGATAGCTGAGAGCCGACGGCCGACCGCGCGATCTTCAGGATCGCCTCCACGTCCAGGTGGGCCTCGACCAGCCCCACCAGCCTATCCAGGAACCCCTCGGGCAGTGCCCGCTCCGGGGTGGGGACCAGCCCCAGATGGCGCTCGGGCAGGACCATCCGGGCGTCCCTGGGCAGGTACCCCAACACCGGTCCGACCCCTGTGGCCTCGATGGCCTCCCGAGCGTAGCCGTAGTGGGTTTCGCCGGCCACGTTGTTCAGGACGAAGCCCGCCACCCTGAGGGCCGGATCGAAGCGGGCGTAGCCCAGGGCCATGGCTCCCGCGCTGCGGGCCATCTTGCCGGCATTGATCAGCAACAGCGCGGGGGCGTTGAGCCACTTGGCGATCTGGGCGGTGCTGCCGGCTTCCTCCCGGCCGCTGAAGCCGTCGAAGACCCCCATGACCCCCTCGACGACGGCCACGTCGGCTCCCCGACAGGCCCGGGCGAGCAGCTCCAGCAGCGCCTCCCTGGGCACCATCCAGCTGTCCAGGTTTCGGGAGGGAACCCCCGTTGCGGCCTGATGGTAGCTGGGGTCGATGTAGTCGGGTCCCACCTTGAAGGGCTGAACCCTCAGCCCCCGGCGGTGGAGGGCCGCCATGAGTCCCATTGAGAAGGTCGTCTTCCCCACACCGCTGGAGGTGCCGCCGATCACCAGCCTGGGGATACCGCAATCCATCAGAACTCCACGCCCTTCTGCCCCACTATCCCCTGCTCGTAGGGGTGCTTGATCGGCCGCATCTCGGTAACCAGGTCGGCGGCGTCGATGATCTGCTGCGGGGCTCCCCTGCCCGTCAGCACCAGATGGACTTCCGGGGGCTTC
Source organism: Chloroflexota bacterium (assembly GCA_027356795.1). Taxonomy (GTDB): domain Bacteria; phylum Chloroflexota; class UBA6077; order UBA6077; family UBA6077; genus JAJYNT01. The sequence goes on from DAHVXI010000001.1 coordinate 10,886, forward strand.
TCCCGAATCAGCTCGAGGAGCTGCTCCGTGGAGACCAGGCCGGCGTTGAGCGCACCCAGCACCTCGTCCAGGATGACCAGCCTGTACTCCCCCGACAGCAGCTTCTCCCGGGCCACTCGGAGGGCCTCGTTGGCCGCCTGCTGGTGCTCCTCGGGGGTTGCCTTGTTCCAGCGCCCGGCGGTGAAGCCTCGGCCGCTCACGACCCAGTCGACGTAGGGAGCCAGCATCTTGGCCCCCTCCAGCTCCCCGTACCGCATGGTGCCCTTGATGAACTGGACGACGGCGACCTTGAAGTGGTGGCCGGCAGCCCTGAGCGCCATGCCCAGGGCTGCGGTGGTCTTGCCCTTCCCGTTGCCGGTGAAGACGATGACGAGCCCCTTGGTCCTTGGCCTACGAACTTCCTCTGTCATGACTCAGCCCTTCTCGCTGACTCCTGCCTCCGCGAAGGTGGCCATCTCGCTCTGGATAGCCAGAGCGTCGTCTATCAGGTGCATGGCAATTGCCGCGCCGGTTCCCTCGCCCAGCCGCATCTCTAAGTTCAGGAGGGGCCGCAGCCCGAGATCCTGGAGCAGCACCCGGTGGCCCACCTCCACCGATTGGTGGGAGGGGATCAGGTAGGGCAGCAGCGCCGGGCAGAGTCTGGCAGCGACCAGTGCCGCCGCCCCGGAGATGAAGCCGTCGATCACCACCGGAAGCCGGTGGGCCGCGCCCCCCAGGATCACCCCCACCAGCCCCGCGATCTCCAGTCCGCCCAGCTTGGCCAGGACGTCCAGGGGATCCGAGCTATCGGGCCGGTTGACCCGGATGCCCTGCTCGATGGCCTTGATCTTTCGAGCCAGACCTGCGTCGTCGATGCCGGTGCCCCGACCCGCCACCTCGGCTACCGGCCTGCCGGTCAGTATCGCCACCAGGGCCGAGGAGGCGGTCGTGTTGCCGATCCCCATGTCGCCCGTGGCCACCAGGTCGAGTCCCTGCGCCACCTCCGACTCCACCACGTCGATCCCCACCTGGATGGCCTTCACCGCCTCCTCTCGGGTCATGGCGGGCTGGACGGCCAGATTCCGGGTTCCCGGGGCGACCTTCCGAAGCAGCAGCCCCTCCTCAGGGGCCATCTCGGCGGCGACGCCCACGTCCACGACCACGACCCGAGCGCCGCTCCTCCGGGACAGGACGTTGATGGCGGCTCCTCCCCTCAGGAAGTTCAGCACCATCTGGGGGGTCACCTCCGATGGGAAGGCCGAGACCCCTTCGGCGGTTACCCCGTGGTCGGCGGCCATCACCACCACCGCCTTCCTCGGCAGGAGCGGCCGCTCACGGCCGGTGATGCCGGCCAGCTGGACGGCCAGCTCCTCCAGCCTCCCCAGGCTCCCCTGCGGCTTGGTCAGCTGGCCCTGTCGTTCCCGGGCCGCGGCCATGGCTGCCTCGTCCAGAGGACGGATAGATTCAACCAGACGCCGGATCTCTGCTGTCTCTTTCAATCTACTGGAAACACCTTTCTTTCAAATCGGCTGCTCACCACCTGGCGTGACTCGCCAACTACGGATAGTACCCTCGGTCCCCCGCCCACCATTCGAGAGAGCCAGCCCCCCTGGAGCCCCTTCAGGCTGCCCCTCGCCTCCGCCAACAGCCTCCTGGCGCTCTGGCTCTCGCCGGACCCGAAGAGCACCCCTGCGGCCGTCCCGCTGTGGGCGACGCACACACCCAGGGCGTCGAACCGCTCTCCCAGGGAGATCAACCCCTCCAGCTCCGGTTTCGGCAGCAGCAGCTGGTTGATCCGAGCGCTGGCGGTGGCTGCCTGGCCTATCAGCTCCGGCTGGCCTGTCTTCAGTCCCCGCCAGAGCATCTCCAGGGCGGTGGCGTGGGCCGGCTCCATGGAGCGGAGGACGGACAGGTCCAACCGGGCGTTGTAGTCCAGGGTGTCCACGTCCCCTTCGAATTCCAGGACAGCTATCGTCAGGGATGGGCTTGGGCCCAGGACCTCCCACTGGCGACCGGAGCGATGATTGAAGAAGGCCAACCCTGGGAACATGGTGCTGTCGCTGGGCTCTATGGCCGCCGCCAACCGGGCCACCTCCTCCGGATCGAGGGAGGCTTCCACCGCGGCTGCCGCGGCCACTATGGCTCCTACCACGTCGGCCGTGCTGGTCCCAAAGCCCTTGGAGGGCGGCAGGGGGCGGGAGACCTCCATGGTGAAGGGGGCCTCGGGGTATCCCAACAGGGCGAGGGTGGCCGCCGCCGCCAGCCGCGCTTTGTCGTGTCCGCGACCGCCGTGAACCGCAAGCGTCGTACGTGGTGACGAAGGGCCGGGCATGACGCCTGTAGTAACGACTTCAGTCGTTCGTCCCTGTTGGTCAGAAATGGCTGAGGTCGTTACCACGGCCTGGTCGAGACCGCTGAGCCCGACTTCGCCACGCTGTCCGGGCGACCCCACGCAGACTCGCACCCGGCTGTACCGGTCTATGGGGCAGGAGACCAGGAAGGGCTCCCCCTCCAGGACGCCCTGCACCAGTTCGCCGCAGGTGCAGGGAACGTGGGCGGTGCCGATGCCGGGAGGGGCCTGCCGCGCCGTCTCCAGCTTTGCCCGCGCTTTCAGGCTGCGTATCTTATCGCCCATCACAGTTGCCCCACCGACAGCCGCTTCACGTCCACCGCCAGACCGGCCACCATCAGCAGCACCTGGTCTGCCTCCGCTGCCAGCCGCCGGTTGACCGCACCCAGCAGGTCGCGATAGGCCCGACCCATGGGTGTCGGCGGCACCAGCCCCAGCCCCACCTCGTTCGAGACAAACAGCGCCGTCGCTTCGCCGGCGCGCACGCCCTCCAGCAGTCGGGACGTCGACCGCTCCATCCGCCCGGCCAGATCCTCCAGGGCCGCGTGCCACTCCCGGCTGGACTCCGGTGCCTCGATCCGGCAGAGCTGGTTGGAGAGCCAGAGGGTCAGACAGTCCACCAGCACCACGTCGCTGTCCGCCGCCGCCCTCTCCACCGCACCGGCCAGCTCCAGCGGTTCCTCCAGGGTGCGCCACCCCTTGGGCCTCGCGGCCCGGTGGTTCTCGATCCGCCCCCTCATTTCCTCGTCCAGCGGCTGGGCCGTGGCGAGGTAGGTGACCCTGCCCCCCATCTCCACGGCCATGCGCTCCGCCATCGCGCTCTTGCCGCTGCGGGCTCCCCCCAGGATCAGCACCAGTCTCCCCATCGGCTACCCCCTCAGCCCCAGGATTTGGAGGAGGCTCCCCATCTCCAGGTGGCGGCGGAGGGAATCCGCCAGCCGGTCGTACTCGGCCTCCCGGCCGGCGACCGCTCCCTCACCCTTGGGGGCCTGGATCCCCCTTCGGCCGGCCAGCCAGTCGACCAGCGCTGCCCTGAGGCTCTCGTTCTCGAAAAGCCCGTGGAGGTAGCTCCCCATCACCGGCCCCGTGCCGGCCACGCAGCCGTCCCGAAGGAGTTCCCCACCTTCCCGCAGCTCGAACATCGGCTCGCCACCGTGCACCGTGGAGCCCATGTGGATCTCGTAGGCGGCGATCCCCTGGCCGGCCGCCTGGGCGAAGGGCCCGGCCGTGTCCAGCACCCGGGCCGACACCTTGACGGTGCGCTTCTCGGCGGCGAAGGTGGTGACGGCGGGCAACAACCCCAGACCGGCCGTCTCCCGCTGCGCCGACTCCACCCCCTCCGGATCCAGGATCATCTCCCCCAGCATCTGATACCCCCCACAGATCCCCAGGACGGGGGTGCCGCTCCGAGCCAGGGCGATGATGGCGCGGGCCAGACCCGTCTCCCTCAGGTACTGGAGGTCGGCGACGGTGCTCTTGCTGCCCGGCAGGATCACCAGGTCGGGCCGGCCCAGCTTCGAGGGATCGCTCACGTAGCGGAGTCCGACGGCGGGCTCGGCACCCAGCAGGTCGAAATCGTCGAAGTTGGCGATGCGGGGGAGCCGGACGATGGCCACGTCCAGCAGCTTCGCGCCCGTGGAGCCGCTCTCCAGACCCGCCGAGTCCTCCTCGGAGATCAGCAGGTTGTGCAGATATGGAACCACCCCCAGCACTGGCACCTTCGTTCGTTCCTCCAGCATGCGGAGTCCCGGTTCCAGCAGGGCGATGTCCCCGCGGAACTTGTTGATCACGAAGCCCCGCACCAGCGCCCGCTCCTCGGGCTCCAGCAGCGCCATGGTTCCTATCAGAGAGGCGAACACCCCTCCCCTGTCGATGTCCCCCACCAGCAGCACCGGAGCCTGGGCGTGCAGGGCGACCCTCATGTTCACCAGGTCGCCTTCCCGCAGGTTGATCTCGGCCGGGCTCCCCGCGCCCTCGATCAAGACCAGGTCGTACCGGCTTCGCAACCGCTCCAGGGAGTCGCGGATGGTCGTCCAGAAGCGGCCCCTCTCGCGGTAGTACTCCCGGGCGTCGAGGCTCTCCAGGGGGCGGCCGAGGACCACCACCTGGCAGCGGCTGTCCCCCTCCGGCTTCAGCAGCAGGGGGTTCATATCCACCGAGGCCTCGATGCCGGCGGCCTCGGCCTGGACCGCCTGGGCCCGGCCGATCTCCAGCCCCTCCCCGGTCACGGCCGCGTTCAGGGCCATGTTCTGAGCCTTGAAGGGGGCCACCCGGTAGCCCTCCTGGCGCAGCAGCCGGCACAGCCCTGCCACCAGCAGGCTCTTGCCCACCGAGGAGCTGGTGCCCTGCACCATCAGCACTTTAGCGGTCACGGAAGCCTCCCATGGGGTACCCGGTCAACGTAGCGTCGGGGCTTGTCCCCGATGGGGTACCCATCGCCCACAAGTGGCGATGCTACAGGATCCCTCTTCACAGCAGCCTCTGCGGTCTCAGCGTCCTCAGCAGTCAGGCCTGGTAGAGACGCGACATGTCGCGTCTCTACGGGACCCAGGACGCTGCCCAGGTGGCAGCGGTCGTTCAACAGCAGGATCGTTCCCATGCCTTCGCCTCGTCGCACCACCGATAGGGAGGCGCAGTCGAGGCGGAAGGACCAGTGAGCCTCCGGCGGCAGCCCCAGCAGGATGCAGATCAGCACCCGCAGGGGGCCGGCGTGGGAGACGACGAGGACGGTGCGGTTGTTTTCCATCCCCTCTCCCTCTGGGAGAGGGGCGGGGTGAGGGCTGTTCCGCCCACCCTCCGCCGCCGTCCGAAGCCATACCGATAGCCGCTCCGCCAGCCCTGTCGTGACCCCTTTCTCCCAGGCCGCGTACCCCGCCGGGTCCCTGGCCAACAGCCCCTCCGGGGGCGGCTCCACCTCTCGCAGCAGCGGCGACCGCACCAGTTCGGGGGCCTCTCTGCCGGCCAGCAGGATCTCCGCCGTCTCGTTTGCCCTCCCCAGGTCGCTGCTCCAGATGGCGTCGAAGGGCCAATCCCCCAGCCGCCGGGCCAGCGCCTCTGCCTCGGCCCTGCCTCGGGGGGTCAAACCGGCGGATGCCAGGCCGGACCGCGCCGTGGCGTGCCTCACCAGGAGGTACTCAGTCACCCTGCAGCACCCCTCGAACTGCATCCAGCAGCTTTCGGCACTCCGGGAGCGTCCGCACGCCGATCCTGACGTAGGCCGGTAGCCCGAAGGAGGTGCAATCGCGCACGCAGATCCCGTGCTCCAGCAGCGCCGCCCGGAAGCTGGCTCCCCGCCCCACCCGGACCAGCAGGAAGTTGGCGACGGAGGGGATCACCCTCAGCCCCAGCTTGGTCAGTTGATCGGAGAGTAGCCTGCGACCCTCGTCCACCACCCGGCGGGAGTCCTCCAGGTACCGCCTCTCCTGCAGCGCGGCGATGCCGGCGACCTGGGCCGCGACGTTGACGTTCCAGGGGGGCCGGACCCGATCCAGCCACTCGATCAGGTCGGGGCGGCCGACGGCGTAGCCCAGCCGCAGCCCGGCCAGCGCGTGGTCCTTGGTCATCGACCTGAGCAGCAGCAGCCTGCCCGTCGGCAGGTAGGGGACGAGATTGGGCGAGGACTGGCAGAATGGCACGTAGGCCTCGTCCACCACCAGCAGCGTCTCCTCGCACGCCTCCAGCAGCTGAGAGATGGCCTGAGCGGGGAGAAGCTGTCCCGTGGGGTTGTTGGGGTTGCACAGGAAGGCCAGCTTCGGCCGTAGGGCCCCGATCCGATGGATCAGCCCCGCCAGATCGGGCTGGAAGCGGGCCTTCTCGCTGGCCAGCACCGTCTCCACGGTGGCTCCCGCCACCTGGCAGGCCCGTGCGTACTCCCCGAAGGTGGGTCCCGAGACCAGCACCTGGTCCCCCGGGTCCAGGTAGGCGGTAGCCAGCATCCACATCAGCTCCACGGAGCCGTTCCCCGCGATCACCCACCCTGGGTCCAGGCCGATGGATCGCGCCAGGGCTCCCCGCAGCTCTGCCGATTCGTCGTCGGGGTACCGCCCCACCTGGAGTTGGCGCAGGGCGGCCAGAACACCCGGTGCCGGTCCCAGGGGGTTGCAGCTTGCGCTGAAATCCAGCACTCCCTCCCTGGGTATCCCCCGCTCCGCGCTCTCCCGATAGGAGAAGGAGCCGTGAGGGCATGGCTGAACGTTGTGGAGATGGCTTCTAACTTCGAGTCCCACGTCGCAACCCTCCTGCTATCAGGATCATCCCCAGCATGGCGGCCGCCAGGCTCGCGCCCACCACCCTTCGAGCGGTGGACAGGTCGCTTGCGGCCGGCAGCCGCCCCCCGGCATTGAGGATGTAGTGATCGATCTTCTCCAGCCGCAGGTCGAGAGCCCCCGCCACCGCGGCCATGGGCCAGCCCGCGTTGGGGCTGGCGGTCTGGGACGAGTCCTGGAGCGCTCCCCGCCAGGCCCAGCGGGGGGAGCCTCCGGCAACCCAGCAGCTCGCCGCCGTGGCCATGGCCGACAGCCGCGAAGGTATCAGGTTGAGGGCGTCGTCCACCCGTGCGGCCACCTTGCCCAGATACTCGTACCGGCCCCTGTAGCCCACCATGGCGTCGAGGGTGTTGGCCATGCGATAGAGATAGGCCCCCGGAAGGCCGAAGAGCGTGTAGTAGAGGAGGGGGGCCACCACCGAGTCGCTGGCGTTCTCCGCGAGGGATTCCACCGCCGCGGCCGCCACCCCCGCTTCGTCCAGCCTCCCGACGTCGCGGCTCACTATCGCCCCAACCGCGCGTCGAGCCTCCGGGAGGTCTCCCCTTTCCAGGGTCCGCGTCACCCGGTCCGTGAACTGGAACAGCGCCCTCAGGGCGAAGGTGGGCTTCAGGGCCAGGGCCAGGGCCACGGTCTCGAGGGCCGAGCCCGAGGGAAGGAGCCGCTCCAGCAGCCAGGCCGGCAGCAGGGCGGCGGCCAGGGAGGCCGCCTCCATCGCGCCACCGTAGAGGAGCTGTCGGGCTCGCCCCTCTCGGGGTGAGCTCCTCTCCAGCTTCTCCACCAGGCGTCCCATCCCCACGACCGGGTGCCACCGCTCCGGCGGCTCGCCCATCAGCAGATCCAGGGCGACCGCCAGGGCGATCACCTTGCCTCTGTTTGTGGCCATCACCTTATCACCCCCAGGCATGCCAGCAGGGTTGCGGCCTCCACCACCTGGCCCAACCCGCCGCAGACGTCCCCGGTGACCCCACCTATCTTCGCGACGGCCAGCCGCCCACCCAGGAAGAGCAGTGCCCCGCCCATCGCTACCGCCCACAGACCGACCCACTCCAGCAGCCCGACCGCGATGGCGGCAACCACCAGGACCGTGGTGGCGGGATGGTACCAACGCAGATAGGGCTTCAGCCCAGCCGCCAATCCCTTTGAGCTGGCGGCTGGGAACGCGGCCAGGGTCAGCGACATGACTCCCCGCGAGAGTGCCCCCGCCACCACCAATGCCTGGACCCGGATCTCCGGCGGCAACGAAGCCAGGGTCGCGTACTCGACCAGCAGGAGTGATCCCGCCGCCGCGATCCCGTAGCTTCCCACCCGGCTGTCCCGCATGATGGTCATGCGGCCGGTGGGGTCCTTCCCCCCGAACAGCCCGTCGAAGCTGTCCATCAGCGCGTCCAGGTGGAGTGCCCCGGTCACCGCCAGCGACGTGGCCACCATCAGGGCTGCCTGCACCGAAGGGGGGAACCAGGGCGCCGCCAGCAGTCCCATCGCTCCCACCAACCCGCCGATGGCCGCTCCCACCAGCGGGAAAGAGGCGACGGGCCAGCCCATGGGTCCGAGGGCCAGGGCGCGGGGCAGCGGGACCGGGATCACCGTGAGAAACCCGACCGCCACCAGGGGCGCCGTTATCCCCCGCGCCAGGCGCAGCCCTAGTTTACCGAGCATCTCAGTCTGCCACGCTCGGGATTCCCGTCCATCTCACACACCCCACGACCGTCTCCCTCTGGGAGAGGTGACTCGACGACCCCCTCTCCCCCTGGGAGAGGGTCGGGGTGAGGGCCGATGCCGGGCAGATCGGCGACCTCGCGTGGGCTCAACCGAGCCTGGCCGTTTCCCCGCGGCCCCGGCGGCAACACCGCCGGCATCCCTCCCTCCGGGTGGGAGGTCAGGCACAGCTCGACCTGGAACACCTCGGAGAGCAGCTCGGGTGTGAGCACCTCCTCCGGCGTCCCCACCGCCACCAGCCGCCCCTGGGAGAGCACCGCCAGGCGGGTGCAGTAGCAGGCCGCCAGGTTCAGGTCGTGGAAGACGCCCAGGGCGGCCAATCCGCCTCGGACCAGCTCCGCCACCAGCTCGACCACGGCTATCTGGTGTTGCAGGTCCATGTGGGTGGTGGGCTCGTCCAGCAGCAGCACCTCGGGCTGCTGGGCCAGGGCCCTGGCCATGATCACCCGCTGCCGCTCGCCCCCCGAGAGCTCCTCCATCCGCCGCTCGGCCAGGTGGCGGCAGCGAGCCATCTCCATGGCCCGCCCCACGATGGCCCGATCGGCGGCTCCCTCCCTCGACAGAAAGCCGAGGAAGGGGGTCCGCCCCATCATCACCACCTCCCAGGCGGTGAAGGAGGGGGGCAGGTTGGGGTTCTGGGGCAGCAGGGCGAGGCGGCGGGCGATCTCGCTGCGGCTCATCCTCTCCATCGGCTCGCCGTCCAGGATCACCCTTCCCCTGGTCGGCTTCAGCAGACCCGCCGCCAGCCGAAGGAGCGTGGTCTTGCCCGACCCGTTGGGTCCGACCAACCCCAGCAGGGAGCCCGGCGACAGCTCCAGGGATACCCCCTGGAGGACCGGGGCGTCCTCGAACCGAAAGGCGATCTTATCCAGAGACAGGGAGCTTTCCATCAGAACACCGACCTCTTTTGCCGCCGCAGCAGGAACAGGAAGAAGGGGGCCCCGCAGAAGGCGGTCACCACCCCCACCGGCACTTCCTGGGGGCCGGGCAGGAGCCTCGCCGCGGCGTCCGCCGTCACCAGGAAGGCGGCGCCCAGCAGGGCGCTCAGGGGTATCACCGAGCGGTAGTCGGGGCCCCACAGCAGCCGCACGGCGTGGGGGACCACCAGCCCCACGAAGCCGATCAGCCCCACCCTGGCCACCGCCGCCGCCGTGGCCAGGGTGGCGCACACGATCAGCACCACCTTCACCAGCTCCACGTTGACCCCCAGGGAGCGGGCCTGGTCCTCGTCAAGCTGCAGCACGTTGGCGACCCCTCCCAGGAGGGAGAGCACCAGGGCCGCAGCTACCACCGGGGGCGCCGCCAGCGTCACCTGCTGCCAGCCCGTGATGTTGAAGCCGCCCAGCATCCAGGCGTAGATGACCGGTATCTTGTCCCCCTGAGAGTACATGACGAAGGAGGTGGCGGCGCTGGCCAGGGAGCCGACGGCAACCCCCGCCAGCAACAGGGTCGTGACCGGCGTGGATCGACCGACCCTGGCCAGGGAGTAAACCAGCCCCACCGTGAGCAGCGCGCTGAGGAAGGCGGCCAGTTGGACCACCCCCAGGGAGTAGAGACCCGGGGGGAGCGGCATCGCCATGGCAAGGGCCGCCCCAAGCCCGGCCCCCGCGGCGACCCCTACCAGGTAGGGATCCGCCAGGGGGTTGCGGAACAGCCCCTGATAGGTGGCTCCCGCCACCGACAGGCCAGCTCCTGCCAGGCCGCCCATGACTATCCTGGGGAGCCTCACCTCCAGCAGGATGGCCTCGAAGCTGGCCGGCCACCAGGGGGTGAAGTCGGTGAAGGGGAGCCTGGACAGCAGGATGGCCAGCACCGTGCCCGGGTCCAGGCGGGCTTTCCCCACCATCACCCCGGCGGCCGAAGCCATCAGGAGCGCGGCGAGGGCGACGCCGTAGCGCCCAACGCTGTACACCCTTCTCTTTCCGGTTACTCCGACCTTCGCCGCGGCGACCTCCACCATTCCTCGGCTATCTCCCCCTACGGTTTCCCGTGGTGAAGCCTGCTGGCGATCATCTCCAGTCCGTCCACCACCCGCGGTCCCGCCCGATTGGTGAGGTTCGGGTCGATCTCGAAGATGCGGCCGGTTTTCACCGCGGTGACCTGCTGCCACCCCGGCCTCGCTGCCACCGATTGGGGCGACTGGCCACCGGCCGAGCCGTGGTCGGCCAGCAGGATCACCTCGGGGTCCGCCAGGAACAGCGATTCCTGGTTCAGCTGCGGCCACTCCTTGCCGGCATTGGCGGCGACGTTGCTCCCTCCCGCCGCGCGGACCATGTCGTCGACGAAGGTGCCGGGTCCGGCGGTGTAAAGCTCCGGGGAGAGCTCGAAGAAGGTCCGAACCGGGGTAGCCCCCTTCCACCGGGCCTCCACGGAGGCTATCCGGTTCCCCATGGTTCCGACCAGGGTCTCGGCCTCCTTCTGCCGGCCGGTGGCCTGGCCGAGCAGCTTGATGCCCTCCAGTACGGCCCTGACACCCTTGGGGGTCACGATCATGGTGGTCAGCCCGCGCTTCTCCAGCTCGGGCAGGGTGGTTTTGACGTGCATCTCGGTGCCGAGCACCAGGTCGGGCTCCAGGGCGAGGATCTTCTCCATCTCCGGCTTCACGAAGCTCCCTACCTGGGGCTTCTCCTTGGCCGCAGGGGGGAAATCGGAGTATTGATCGACTCCCACCACCCTATCCCCCAGCCCCAGGGCGAAGAGGATCTCCGTGTTGCTGGAGGCGAGAGATACGATCCGCCGCGGCTCCTTGGGCAGGGTCACCTTCCGGCCGGCATCGTCGGTGAGTGTCATAGGGAAGGTCGAGGCAGCCGGGCTGGAGACCGCGGGGACGGTGGGCTGGGGTTGCGGGGCAGCCTGGGTTGAGCTGCAGGCGGAGGCCAGTATCGCCAGGACAGCCAGGGCGCACGCTGAGACGGAACGCAAGATTCACCTCCTCGGGTACTGTCTGCGGAGCCGCATGTCCGAGGAGGTGGAACAAAAAACCTTGTCCCGCAGAGTCGGTGACAAGGGGTGGAGCGCTCTAGATAGCATCTCCAGCCTGCGCCCTCTCTCTCGGAGGTCTACGGCATCACAGTCGTGGCGGGTTCCTGGCTTGGGGCCCTCAGGGCCCTTCACAGTTGCGGGACAGCGCCGGACTCGCACCGGACTTCCCCTGGAGCCCGATCACCCGGGCTCCACACCACTCTATTCGATTCTTGAAGGCGATCATAGCAGAGGGGAAAGAGGGGTGTCAACGACCATCGAGAAGTGGGTTGGCGCCGTGTTTCTGCCGGAGATGGGTCGATGTCCAGACGATGAGGAGATTGTTGGGGGTCAGCGGAAGCCCTCAGGCGCAGCCTGAGGGCTTCCGTCGACAGAGCGCATCGGTAATCTTTCCGCAACCTGAATGGACGGGGTTGCTGCTGGCAGCCAGGTCAATTCCCCATCAGCAGATTCGGTAGGAAGAGCACCAGATCGGGGATGTAGGTGATGGCTAGAAGCACTAGGATCAGGGCAACCATGAAGGGCACGATTTCCTTGGCAAAGTCGATCACCTTGATCTTCGCGATGCTGCATGCGATGAACATTGCCATCCCTACAGGAGGCGTGATGAGGCCGATCATCAGGTTCAGGGTGAGCACCACGCCGAAGTGCACCGGGTCTATGCCCACGTTGTGGATGAGGGGCATCAGCACCGGCACCAGGATGATCATGATGGAGAGGGTCTCCAGGAAGCAGCCCAGGATCAGCAGGATGATGTTGATTGCCAGCAGCACCAGCTTTGGGTCGGTGGTGATAGAGGTGACGGAGTTGACCAGCAGGGGGCCCGCCTGCTCCCGGGTCAGCATCCACGCCAATAGTTGGGAAGCGGCCACGATGAACATGATGGCGCCGGTGGTCAGCGCCGCCTCGCCGAAGACCTGGTGCATAGAGGCGAGGGTGAGTTCGCGGTACACAAAGAGTCCCAGGAAGAGGGCCCAGAGCACCGCCAACACCGCAGCCTCGGTGGGGGTAACGACGCCCCCAACGATGCCCCACAGGATGATCACGGGCAGCATCAGTGCTGGCAAACCCTCCCAGAAAGCCTTGGTGAGGCTCCCGCAGGTGGCCTTCTGACCCCGGGCGTAGCCGCGTTTCTTGGAGATGAGATAGACCACTACCATCAGGTATATCCCCATGAGGACGCCCGGGATGGCGCCACCCAGGAAGAGCCGGCCGATGGAAACGCTGGCCAACACCCCGTACATCACGAAGGGGATGCTGGGGGGGATGATGGGGCCGATGGTGGAGGCTGAGGCGGTCACGGCCGCTGAGAAGTTGGGAGCGAACCCGGCGCGGACCATGGAGGGGATCAGCACGGCGCCGGTGCCGGCGGCGTCAGCGCTGGCGGAACCCGACATGCCCGCCATGATCATGTTGGTTACCACCACCACGTGGCCCAGACCACCGGTTAGGTGTCCCACGAGGGCATTGGCCAGTCGCACCAGCCGCTCGGTGACCCCACCTGCGTTCATCAGAGCTCCAGCGAGGATGAAGAAGGGCACTGCCAGCAGTGGGAAGGAATCCACTCCGGTCATGAACCGTTGGGCGGTTACCTCCAAGGGGATGTTGCCGGTTAGCAGGATGCCCACAAACCCGGCGACGCCCATGGATATGGCGATGGGTACCCCCAGGGCAAACATGACAATTAGAATGACCATCATAGTGACTAGCATGGCTAATCCACCACCAAGGGCTGGTCTGCGCCGGTTTCGGGGAAAACCCCTCGTATCAACTGGACCAGTCGGGCCAGTTGGTACAGAGCCCCAATGGCCGCAGTAACGGGCAGCGCCGCGTATACCAAGCCCATGTTGAGTACATGGCTGCGGTGTAAGTGTCGGAGGTCACTAAGGCCATGTTTGTTCCCTGCCACACCAGTACAACCAGGAAGACCAGGGTCACGGCGTTGCCCGCGATCATCAGGAACCGCTGCGCCGGGCCCCGTACCAGGAGCATCACGGCGTCGACCAGGATGTGGGACCCTCGTCCAAATGCCAGCCCTGTGGCCAGATATATCTGCCAGGCAAAGACGTAGCGGGCCAACTCCTCGGTCCACACAGGGGAGTCGTGGACTACGTATCGGAAGACCACCTGGATCGTGACGTCCACTACCATCACCGCCATGAGCAGGCCGACGAGAGAGAACAACACTCGATCGAGCATCTTGAGAGGCCGGGACAAGGAGCCACCTCCTTAGAACAGGGATGAAGATGGCCGGGGTTAACTGCAGCCAACCCCGGCCCCGAGAAGCACTACTTCAGGTTCGCTACCTCGTCGTAGAAGCCGGCCTTCCACTTCGAGGTGAACTGCTTCGGCAGATCCTTCAAGGCCTCTTGGAACTTGGGGATCTCGACCTGATGGAAGGTCATCCCCTTCTCCTTCAGCTTCGACTCGTATCCGGCCTCGTCCTGCTCCTGCAGCTTGTCTTGCAGCTTGCCCATCTCCATCAGCCCCTCAGTCAGGGTCTTCTGGAGGTCAGGGGACAGGGTCTTGAACCACTTCTCACTGACGGCAATGTCGTAGGCGTCCCGAGTGTGGCCGGTCAGATTGAGGTACTTCTGAACCTCGAAGAAGGAGTTGTTATAGATGGTTTCGTAGTTGCTCTCCTGGCCGTTGATGGTGCCTTGCTTGAGGGCCATGAAGATTTCCGTGATGGCCATGGGGGTCACCGTGGCTCCCAACATCTTCCAAGCGGCCATGTAGACGTCGATCTCGGGGACCCGCATCTTGATATCCTTCAAGTCAGCGGGTGTAGTTACAGCGTGGTTGCTGGTCAGGTATCGGGGGCCGCGGTTGGTAAACACGATGTGGTGAATGCCCTTGCGCTCCACCAGGGCATCCCTCATGGGCTTGCCGATGGGGCCGTCCAGCACCTTGCGGAAGTGATCCTGGTCTCGGAACAGATAGGGCACGCCCAGCACCCCGCCCCACTCGGGGGTGATGTTCATGGCCGGGTAGAGGCCGAAGACCCCGATCTCCACAGAGCCAAGCTGCACGGACTCCACCATGTCGCGCTCCGCGCCTAGCTGGCCGCCTGGGAAAACCTGCACCGTCAATTCGCCCTTTGTCTTGTCGGCGATCCACTTGGTGAACTCGGTGGCGGCGTTGGCTGCCGCACCCGTCGGCGGGAATATGGCCGCCATGCGGGCAACCTTACCCTTGCCCGCTGGTGCTGGGTTCGAGGAGGCGGGCGCCTGGGTCCCCGCCGGTTTGGCCGACGACGAGTCGGCGGGTTTCGCCGGTGCAGCCGATTGGGATGATCCGCAGGCTACTGCCAGGCTGCCCAGGGCAGTTGCCCCGCCTGCAGCACCGATCATCTTCAAGAATCGGCGCCGATCGATGCGACTGTCGCTGTTGCTAGACATGTTCCCTCCCCACGCTCAGCATTGTTTTGAGTGCGCTCGCCCTGGGAAAGCTACCGGGACCATCTACGCTGAGACCCGACGTTGCCCGTGTTGCCGGATCGGTCGGATCCTAGTCCCCTGCCAACGCCGTAGAGACTGCATGTCGACGTCGTTCGCTGACGGTCTCTAGCCCTGGATCGGGTACTGGCCGTACCTTCTGGTGGCGGCCAGCATCGCCTCGTAGTTCTCGTACCTGGTGCCGGGCATTAGGGTGTTGCCGGAGGTGATCACGAGCCCGCCGCTGGCGGCGGCGGTTTGGATGGCGTATTTCACCTCTTCCTCGGTCTGGTGGGGGGTGCCCAGAGTCAGCGTCTCGCAGTTGACGCCACCGAAGAAGGTAAGCTTGTCACCGTACTTCTCCTTCAGGAGCCTCAGATCCATGCCGATGCGCGGTTGGATCCCCTGCCAGCCGTCGACCCCTGCCGCGACGAAATCGTCCAGAATGGGCCAGAGGTAGCCGTCGGTGTGCTTGATGAAGAAGAGACCTTCGTCGTGGGCCGCCTTGACGGTGGCGGCCAGGGCGGGGAAGACGAACTCGTGGAAGAGGTGCGGGCCCATCAGGGGGCCTCGGTTATCGCAGTAGTCGGTTCCGGTGATGATGGCATCCACTCCCACAGCAGCGGCAGCCTTGATGTAGGCGATGGATCGTTGGAGGGCAGAGGCGACGGCCTTACGGACGAACTCCGGGTCGTCGATCATCTTCATCAGATAGGCTTCCATCCCGACGGTGTCCTCCCAGGGGAAGGTTCCGTCCGGGGCCCGACCGACGATGAAGTGGGTGCTACCCAGTTCCTCCACGACCCGCTCCATGGCTTCGAACTCCGAGCTCTCCAGGGTGACGGGCTTCTCAGGGTCTGGCAGGTCATCGATAGCCAAAGGCGGGTGCTCCACCACCATGGCGTGGCCGCCGGAGTCCGGAGAGTACTTCCAGACCCGTTCTCTTTCGTCCCGCCAACTGTATTCGCCCAGCATCTCTGGCTTGAAGTAGCTCTCCCTCTTGGCCGGAACTGTGGGGACCACCACGAAGTCCCACTCGAACTTCCTGGTCAGGCCGATCAGATCACGCCAGTGGCTCTCGGCGATCTCGTCTCGCCGCCCCTGCCAAAGGGCGGTGTAGCTGCGCCATTTGGCTCGGTAGAGGGTTTGGACTCCCAGGGCCCGGTCGGTGATCTCCCAGTCCACGCCCTGCTCACCGATGGGAACGCGATCGGGTTCCTGGTGCTGTAGAACCGATATCATCCGGGACTTCGGCAACATGGATTGTTGTTGGCCCTCCCACTTCGGCTATTTGCATCGTCAGCTCTCAAATCGGCGACAGCTCTTGTCGGGGCAGTAGCGGGCCTTCTCGTGCTGTCCCACCCTTATTGAGGCGAGTCCTGCACGCTGTCCGCTATGGGCTGGCCAGCGCCCATAGCCTTCTCCATCGCACACCTGGACAGATCCAATTGACGCTGTATTGCGTCGACAGCTCCGGTAGCATCCTTGTTCTTGATGCAGTCCAACAGCCGTCGATGGTACTGGTGTCGCTCTGACCTACCGCCCGCGGGGAGAGATGCTGCGCTTACGTACTGAAGCATGTCGATGAGGGGACGCGTCATTACGACGAAGAGTGGGTTCTGAGTGGCGGCAGCCAGAGCGGTATGGAACTCCATGTCGGCTGGGAGAAAACTTGGCGGATCGTCGACAGTTGCATCCATTCTCGCCAGCGCCTCTTCCATCGTTGCCACGTCCTTGGCTGTGGCTCGCTCCGCGGCCAACCTGGTCACGAGCGATTCCAGATGCCAACGAGCTTCGTGCAGCTGTTGATAGCTGCAGTCTTGCAGACGGTATGCGACATGAAGCGAGGAGGTGACGTTGGCCATCCCAGGGGAGGTCACGAAAGCGCCCAGACCCGCACGGGACTCCACCAGCTTGCGCTCTTCCAGGAGTTTGATCGATTCCCGTGCCGCGGCGCGACTCACGCCGAAACGCTCGGCTAGCTCCTTTTCCGCCGGGAGCTTGTCACCTGGCCTTAGCTCATTGCTCAGGATGAGCGATTCGAGTCGGCCGGCAATCTGCTCCGATAGGCGGGTCTTGGTGAGTTTCTCATAGGGATGGTTGCCCATGCGGCACCTGCTATCGGCTGATTAGGTGGGGATACGAGTGGTTATCAAGATTCCCTATTATCAGGTGGTCAGATCACAGTACGCAAATCCTATTGTGCCGGGAAGGCCGTGTCAATACCCCGGGCCCGTAAGACCCTCAAGGCTCTTGTGCTCAGATCGATGCGGTGCCCAACTTCGGTGGATCCATGCCTGTCGGCACCGTCTGCGTTGATGAGGCCAACTAGAGACGACCGTCCCTGGGCGGGAAACTCTCTCTTTCCTTCCCATCATCTTGCCCGTACCTGGCAGCGAATTGCTGCTATAATCCGTTTGCTGTTTGAAGCTTGCCACTGTGCGGTGTTCTCTTTTGCCCCTCGGTTCCTGGCTTCGGAGGTGCTCGTGAGCGGCCCTGTTGAGAAGACCGTCGTCACCACCTGCACGAGGGACTGCCCCGACGGCTGCAGCATCCTGGCTACCGTTCGAGACGGGCGGCTGGTGGCCCTCAAGGGCAATCCCGATCATCCGGTTACCCGCGGCTTCCTCTGCCGCCGCTCCCGGGACTACGTCCGGCGGGTCTACTCCCCCAACCGGATCCTCCATCCCATGAAGAGGGTCGACGGTGGCTGGGAGCGGGTCTCCTGGGACGAGGCACTGGATCTGGCGGCCGGTAAGATCGCCGAGTACCGGGATCGCTACGGCACCCTCTCCCTCATGCACTACCAGGACAACGGCTCCATGGCCGCCCTGAAGATGCTGAACGCGCGGTTCTTCAACCTCCTCGGTGGGGTTACGGCGGCATCAGGAACGCTCTGCGGCGGCGCCGGCATCGCCGGGCAGACCATGGATTTCGGCTATCGCACCGCCCACGAGCCGGTGGACATCCCCAACAGCCGGATGGTGATCCTCTGGGGCCGCAACCCCATGGCCACCAACGTTCACCTGGTGCCCTTCCTCAAGGCGGCTAGGGCGAAGGGCGCTACCCTGGTGCTGATCGATCCCGTGCGCACCAGGAGCGCCGAGCTGTGCGATCTCCATTACCAGCCGATCCCAGGCTCCGACGGCTACCTCGCGGCCGCCATCGGGAAGCTGCTGCTGGAATCGGGGGCGGTGGACCGGGGTTTCGTCGAGCGGCACACGGAAGGCTTCGCCGAGTACCATGCTGCCCTGGAGTCCTTCCCCCTGCCCTGGCTGGCCGCCCAGTGCGGCATTCCCCTGGAGGAGATCCGGCGGCTGGCGTCGATGTTCGGCACCCTCAAGCCGGCGGCCATCTGGACCGGGTGGGGGCTGCAGCGGCGGGAGTTCGGGGCCGAGATCTACCGGCTGGTGGATGCTATCGTGGCCCTGACCGGCAATATCGGCGTCCCCGGCGGCGGCGTCAACCACGGCATGGAGGAGCGGGAGTACTGGGATTGGGATCTGAAGGCTCCCGAGGCCGCCAGGGTGTCGCGGGGAATCCCCAAGGCCACCCTGGGCGAGGGGATCCTCGAGGCGCAGGACCCGCCCGTCAAGATGATCTTCGTCACCGGAGCCAATCCGGCCAATCAGGCCCCACACAGCCTGAAGGTGCGGGAGGCCTTCGCCCGGACCGAGTTCGTGGTGGTGATCGACTCCTTCCTGACCGACACCGCCGATCTGGCCTACCTCTTCCTGCCCACCACCTCCCCCTTCGAGGAGGAGGACCTGGTGGGGAGCTACGGCCATCAGTGGCTGGGTCCGGTGAACCCGATCATCGGGCCGCTGGGGGAGGCCAGGACCGATCTGCAGATCTTCCAGGGGTTGGCGGAGAGGCTGGGCCTCGCGGGAATGGAGGGGACCGCCACCGAGTGGCTGAGGCGGTTGGCCGCTCCTCTGCAACCCCTGGGGATTACCCTGGAGAGGCTGCGGGAGGGGCCCCTACGCCATCCCACGGCGCCCACGGTGCCCTTCCAGAGTCGGGTGTTCCCCACCCCCTCCGGGCGATTCCGCTTCACCTCGGAGGTGCCTCCCAACCCCTCCTCCGCCCGCGACGGGAGCTTCGTCTTGATCTCCGGCCACCCGGAGGGCTCCATCCACTCCCAGATCCTGCCCGAGGATCAGGGGAAGACGCTGCCGGTGCGGATGAACCCCCTGGATGCTGCGGGGCTGGGTCTCGTGGAGGGCGATGGGATCGCCATGGCGGCCGGCGAGGGGCGGGTGGAAGGTCGGGTGGTTCTGGATGCCACACTGGGCAGGGGAGTCCTCCAGTGCGATCAGGGGGGATGGCTCAAGTTCGGAGTGGGCATCAACCGGGTGGTGCCGGGGGTGCTGAGCCGCCACGGCTTGTGCGCCGGCTTCTACGAGGCGATCGTTCAGTTGGAGCCTATGCCCCTATCTCCAGCATCCCGCGGCTGATGGCGTAGCGCACCAGCTCGGCGCGGGTGCGGAACCCCAGCTTCTCCATGATGCGTGCCCGATGGGTCTCCACCGTCTTCACGCTGATCACCAGCAGATTCGCGATCTCCAGGTTGGTGTAGCCCTCGGCCATCAGCTTCAGCACCTGCTTCTCCCGCTCCGTGAGGCGGCCGAAGCTCTCCGCCTCGCGGCCGGCGTCCACCTGCTCGACGTAATCCTGGATCAGCCTTCGAGCCGCAGTCGGATAGAGGAAGGTATCGCCCGAATGCACCACCCTGATGGCGCTGATCAGGTCGGTGTCGGCCGCCTTCTTGGGGACGTAGCCCGACCCGCCCGCCTGGAGCGTCTGGAAGAGATACTCCTCGCTGTCGTGCATGGTCAGGACCAGCACCTTGACGTCGGGGTACAGCTTGCGGATCTGCCGGGTTGCCTCTAGCCCGTTCATCACCGGCATGGTGATGTCCATGAGAACCACATCCAGGCGCAGTCGGGACACCTGGCCGAGGGCCTGGCTCCCGTCGGCGGCATCCCCCACTACCTCCATGTCGGGCTCGGCGTTCAGCAGGGTTCGCAGCCCCGCCCTCAGCACTGCGTGGTCGTCGACCAGTAGCAGCCGAATCTTCCGCATCACCCCTTCACCTTCTCAGCAACTCCGCCCAGGGGCACCCGAGCCACGATGGTGGTTCCGGCCCTGGGGGCGGACAGGATCTCCAGTTGGCCCGAGAGCAGGGACACCCTTTCCCTCATGCCGAAGAGGCCCAGCCCCCCGTCTTTCGACTGCTGCACCCGGTTCAGGTCGAAGCCCCGGCCCTGGTCCCGCACGGTGGCCGTCAGGGTGGAGCCCTCCACGCTCAGCTTCACGGCCACCTGCGAGGCCTCGGAGTACTTGGCCGCGTTGGTCAAAGCCTCCTGCACCACCCTGTAGATGGCCACCTCCACCTCGGAGGGCAGTCTCCCCTTCAAGCCGGAGACCTGGAGGCCCACCTGGATCCCGTGTTGCCGGCTGTACTCCTTGGCGTAGCCCCGCAGGGCAGGGAGGAGGCCCAGCTCGTCCAGGGCGCTGGGGCGCAGCTCCACCGCCATCCGGTGAACCGCCTCCAGGGTCTCGGCGACGGTGGCCCGCAGCTCGGCAACCCGGTCCTGGATCTCGCACTGTCTGCCGGGCTTCTCCAGCGCCTTCAGCCCGACGATCACCGAGGTGAGGGCCTGGCTGGTCTCGTCGTGGAGCTCCCGGGCGATCCTCTTGCGCTCCTCCTCCTGGGCGCTCAGCACCCGAGCCGGCAGTCGCTGGAGCTCCGACTGGTTGTCCTGGAGCCGCTCCAACATGCTGTTCAGGGCCTCGGCCAGCCGGTTGGTGGCGGGATCGCCCATGGGCTCGGGCACGGCCCGGGCCTTCAGGTTGCCCTGATAGTACACCTCATCCACAGTTTTTTGGAGGGATTCCAGCGGCTTCATGGCCGCCTTCAGGATCCAGAAGTTGGCGATCACGTGGAGGCTCACCCCACCCAGGACGAAGCCGGCGATGAGGTCGAGGGGGAACTGCTCCGGGAGAGCCCGCACCACCCATGTCCCCACCACGGCGCCGATCAGAACGATGGCCGAGCTGGCGATCAGTATTCGGTAGAAGAGCGTGGTGCGGGCGGCGAGCGCCCGGATCCTATCCAAGGGCAACCTCAGGGTAGCCGCGGCATGTCGCGTATTTACCATATTGGTACATTATAAACTGCGAAAACCCTACGGGCAAACGAGGAGCCCCCTCCCGGCCCTTTCGGCGTCGAGAGGGGGTGTGTGTCCCGTAGGAGCCGGCTCCTGCCGGCGATCCTGTCTCCGATACTGACTAGCTTAGCATCTCCCTTATCCGCTTCGCCGCCGTCTCCAGCACCTCGGGCGACGTCGCGAAGGAGAAGCGCACGTGGCCCTCACCCGCCGCACCGAAGGCGGAGCCGGGCGTGCCCGCTACCCTCGCCTTCTCCAGCAACATGTCGGCCACCTTGATGGAGTCTAGCCCCAGGTCGAACTTGGGGAAGGCGTAGAAGGCGCCCTCGGGCTTGAAGCAGCTGACGTGCGGGATGTCGTTCAGCATGTCGACGAAGAAGTTCCGCCGCCGCTCGTACTCGGCGGTCATCCGCGCCACCGGCTCCTGGGGACCCTCCAAGGCGGCCACGCCGCCTATCTGCACGAAGGACGGGGCGCAGGTGGCCGTCTGCTCCTGGATCTTGCCGATCTCCTTGACCAGGGCGGGCGGTCCGGCCAGGTAGCCCAGCCTCCAGCCGGTCATGGCGTACGCCTTGGAGTGGCCATTCAGGACCAAGGTTCGCTCCGCCATCCCCGGAAGGCTGGCAATGCTGACGTGCTGCCGTCCGTCGAAGATGATCTTCTCGTACATCTCGTCGGTGACCACGTACAGGTCGTTTTCCCGGGCCGCCGCGGCGATGGTCTCCAGCTCCTCCCGGGTCAGCACCTTGCCGGTCGGGTTCGAAGGGGAGTTGAGAAGGAATGCCTTGGTCTTCGGGGTTATCACCGCCTTCAGCATCTCGGCCGTCAGGCTGAAGCCGTTCGCGGCCGTGAGGTTCAGCGGCACGGTGGTGCCGCCCGCCAGCTGGATGATGGGCCGGTAGGTTACCCAGGCCGGCTCCGGCAGGATCACCTCGTCCCCCTCGTTGATCAGCGCCGTCAGCGTGGCGTAGAGGGCCAGTTTGCCGCCGGAGGTCACGATGATCCCCTTGTCGGGATCCGCCTCCACCCCGTTGTCCCTGGCCAGCTTCTGCGCGACGGCCTTGCGCAGTTGCGGGATCCCGGAGCTGGCCACGTAATGGGTGAAACCCGACTGCATCGCCTGGATGGCGGCCTTCTGAATGTGCTCAGGGGTATCGAAGTCCGGGTCTCCGCCGCCCAGGTCCATGATGTCGATCCCCTGCTGCTTCAACGCACGAGCCTTGTTCATGACCTGGACCGTCGCGGAGCCGGACATGCCGGTGATTCTCGTGGAGAGGGGCTTTGCCATGGTGCGAGACCTCCTAACTTCCTTCATCGATCGTCGATCGGACGACTGCGCTGTCGATTTACCTCCCTGCCGACGACGTCGGTCTCGAAGGGCGCGAACAGCACGGGGACGGATCGAAGGCGCGAGGGCGTGCCCCACGCCTGGCATCTCGACGATATGTTACACCAGGCGTGTCGTGTGGGGAAGGGGAGCGGGTGCCGGTCCTGGGCACCTTTTCGGAGCTGGAGACGGGAGGCGGGAAACGAAAACCCCTTCCCCCCAGGGAGGGGGAAGGGGAACGGTCGCGGCCTACCGTGAGGGCCTTCTCATCGGCGGTCGCGGCCCCGTGCGCTGCCCCATCGGCCGGCGTGCCGGCGCCGCAGGGATAGGGGTCTTCTGGGGGTGGATGTAACGGTAGAAGCGGATCACGGCCTCGCGATGGGTGCCTTCGTGTACGGTCAGGGTCTTGACCTTGCCCTTCTCCTCGCGAACCAGAGCCCAGACGCCGCTGCCGGTCGGTCCCATCTTACCCTGGAGCCGGATCGACAGCTTGTGGGCGTCCTGCAGATGCTGCTCGGGGTTCTGCGCGGCCGCCGCATGGTTCTCCGGGCTGGAATGAGGCCTTGGAGCGTTGTCTTCGGACATGGTGTACCCTCCTGGTCGGTGTGTTTCTGGGCTTACCGGGGGCGGTACCCCCTGGCCCAGACCCAGCGAGCACAACCGGCGGCTAACCCTATTGTAGCACATCTACCCGACCCTGCCCGGTATGCATCTTGCCGCCGCAGCCCCACGGTGTCGAAATCGACGGCCACCGACGCAGACCACCCAGGGAGGACACAGCGACGATGACGCAGCATCCCGAGGAGTATCAGAGGGATCTGAACCCCGATTTCATGGCCGGCCAGAACTACGGCCTGGATGGGGAGCGGCACGAGGAGGGGGCCGCTGCCGCTTACGACTACAAGGACATCCAGGAACTGCTGCCGGACTGGAACCCGGCTGAGCTCAAGCAGCTGGTAATCGTGCCGGAGGGGAGCCGGCTGCAGCAGGGGGCTACCTACTTCGACTTGCGACGTCCGGAGCGGGGTGAGTTCAAGGCTCGGGGGGACATGGAGGCCCCGGCCGATAGCCGTCTGGTGCCCAAGGACCGGACGGGCTACGATCTGTGGAACAGGCTGGTGTCGCTGAGGGCGCGAAGGCGGTAAACCCCAATGCCCTCGGACATCTCTCTACGACGAGATAGATGTGAGGGGCCTGTGACGGCGGTATTGGCATCCTGGGGATGCCTCTTTTCGTGTGAACTGCTTGAGAGTTGTGGGTGGGGCTGTGTCGGCTCGACCTGCTACTGTGCTGGATGCCTGCGAAGGCTAGACGGAGGTAGAGGAGTAGCGCCGAGCCTCATTGACTACCCACTCGTCCAGGATCTCCTTCTTGAAGCGCCAAGAGCTACCGAC
The DNA here is from genome assembly GCA_027356795.1 of Chloroflexota bacterium. GTDB lineage: Bacteria > Chloroflexota > UBA6077 > UBA6077 > UBA6077 > JAJYNT01. The sequence goes on from DAHVXI010000001.1 coordinate 34,509, forward strand.
TTTGAAGCCGGGGATCTTCCCCTGCGCTGCGTACCGATACACCGTAATGGGGTTCAGCTTTAAGTACGCAGCGACCTCTTTGACTGTCATCATCCGCTCCACAGGATCTACCTCCCCTATCAAATCGTCCTCCCCAGTATAGTACCCCTAGTAGACGCTGCCGGCAGTAGCGTACACTATATTGTACCCTCATGCAAGTACAAGATGCCAGGCGCACAGCTCGGCGTCGCCGTCGCAAAGTCTTTGCGCCTGGAAGGCGGGCGCAGTCCAGAATCAGCAGGACTAACCAGGACAGTAGCGAACCGAGGTTTGCCTTGACAAGGCAAAGCGGGGTAACTAAGATGCCGATAGTTTAGCATTTTGTGGGCTGGCTTACAATACCTTGAAGTGTCCCTATTGCGCGCATGACCAAACGAAAGTCGTGGATAAGCGGGACCTGACCGCCGGAGCCACCAGGCGCCGTCGCTTGTGCGCCCGTTGCGGACGTCGCTTCAGCACCTACGAGCAGGCCGAGGTGGCCAGCCTGGTGGTGGTGAAGAAGGATGGCCGGCGCGAACCCTTCGATCGCGGCAAGCTGAGGGTCGGCCTCCAAAAGGCGTGCGAGAAGCGCCCCATCAGCTCGGAGACCGTCGAGTCGTTGGTCGACGAGGTGGAGACTGCCTGCCGCTCCCGAGATGCCATGGAGGTTCCCAGCAGCGCTATCGGCGAGCTGGTCATGGACAAGCTGAGGGCGCTGGACAAGATCGCCTACATCCGCTTCGCCTCGGTCTACCGTGCCTTCGCGGACCTCCAGTCCTTCGAAGATGAACTCCACCTGCTGCTCAAGCCCCGCTGATGGCCACGAGAACCGGCAGCCAAACCGCGGGCTGGATGATCGGGGCCGGAGCGGTTGCCTCGCTCCTGGGTACGATCCTCTTCATCCTGACCGGCCTGGAGGGCGTCTACGGTCCCGCTCTTCACTGGCCCCGCCTCGCCAGGGAGCTGGGGATGGCCGCGGGAGGCGGCCTCGCCGTCCTCGGCATCCTGGTCGCGCTGTCGGGCCTCGCCCTCTACGTGCTGTTGCCGGCTTTCTCCCGGGACGGCCGTGCCCTGCGTGACTACGGCTCCCACCGGGTGGTGCTGGCCTGCACTGCCCTGGCCGCCGTCGCGGGGAACCTGCTGGCAGGCCTCTACTTCTTCCTGACCCCCCGACTCGTCTCAGGGGCAACGGGGGTTCGGGAGTTGTCCACGGGGCAGACCCTCTCCCCAGAGGGGATAGCCGTTGCGGCGATCTCCCTGGACGTGGCCCTGCTGGCCGCGGTCTACCTGCGGATCGTTCGGCCGGGCGCCGTCTCCTGGCAGACCATGGGACTGAGCCTCCACGGCCTGCCCGGCAGACTGCTGATCGGCCTGCTTTACGGGGTGTTGCTGTTCGCCGTGAGCAGCTCGTTGGAGCTCCTGCTGGAGCAGTTGGGGGTTCACCAGACCCAGGCATCCGTCTTCCAGTCGGTCACACGGGCCAGCCCCAGGCAGTTCGGATTGGTGCTGCTGGCCGGGGCGGTGGTGGCTCCGATCGTCGAGGAGATCTACTTCCGGGGCTACGTTTTTCGGGCCTACCTGAATCAAAAAGGGATCTGGCAGGCCTTTCTCTTCAGCGCCGGGCTGTTCGCCCTGGTTCACCTGGATCTGCCGGCGCTGATACCCATTTTCGCCGTGGGGCTGCTCCTCTCCTTCCTCTACCATCGCACCGGCAGTATCCTCCCGGGCATCGTCGCCCACGCCGTCAACAACGCCGCCGCCTTCGTCCTGCTCTACCTGGGCGTCAACTAGCGCAGTGCTGTCCCTCTCCCCGTCCCCTGGCACCAAGAGTGCACACTCGTCGGTCCAGGGTAGGTGCGCCCTGGAATCTTGTGGCGAGCGAGGGAATGGCTGTAACCCCTAACCGTACGGCTTCCCGGTGGAGCCAGCTGGTCTCCATCTGCGCTTCCATTTCCGATACCCTGGATCTGGAGCAGCTGCTGGGGGGAGTGGCCGGCAAGATGGGACCCTTCTTCCATGGGGATAGCTGTGCCGTCTTCCTGAAACGGCGCGGCCGGCTGGTGCCCTTTGCCTGGGCAGGCTTCCCCGAGGCCCCTTCCCCCGAGTTGGCCCCGGTGTCCAGCAGGGAACTCCACCCGTACGTGGACCGCCTCCTGGCCCCGGCCCGGTGCTGGCACTTCATGAGCGCGTCCATGGCGGCTGGGGGTCAGACCGTTGGCTACCTGGTCGTCTGTTCCCAGGATGAGACCCGGCCTCCCTACGGCCGTGAAGATCGGGAGATGCTGAAGCTGCTGGCGCATCGGGTAGCCGTCAGTGTGGTCGCGATCCAGGCTCTGGAGAGGGCGCACGGCCAGCTGGAGGCGCTGGGCAGGATATCGGCGGCGCTGGCGGGCGAGGTGGAGGTGCGCAAGATCGCCGATACGGCCGTCGATCTCGCCGTCCAGGAGCTGGGCGCCGACGGAGCGATCGTGTGGATAGCCCACCTGGAGGAGCGGGAGCTGGAGTTGCTGGCCAGCGAAGGGTTCGCCGAGGAGGTGACCGCCCAGATCAGGAAGCTCTCCTTCGACGCCCCTACCCTGGCTTCCTTGACGGCAACCACACAGAAGATCCAGGTGGTGGAGAACGTCGAGAAGCTGTCGGAGGCGCAGGCTACCACCAAGCGGCTGTTCGCGGTGACGGGGATGCGGTCGCTCCTCGACGTGCCCCTGGTCGCCAGGGAAAGGCTGGTGGGGGTGCTGAGCTACGTCAAGATGATGCCCCATCGTTGGCCCGCCGGGGAGAGGCTGCTGGTCAAGACCCTGGCCGACCTGCTGGCCGCGGCCATCTTCAACGCCCAGCTATACGAGGAGAGCGAGCGGAGACGGCTGCTCGCCGAGGCCGTCATCGACAACTCCCCGGTGGCCATAGCCGTGATCGCGGGCCCCGACCATCGCTACGTCGTCGTGAACGCGGCTCGGGAGAGGATCGGCGGAGCCCTGCGGGGCGAGCTGGTCGGCCGCACCGTGGAGGAGCTCTTTCCGGATCTGGTGAGGGGTCCCGTGCTGCAGGCCATAGAGCGGGTCTACCGGACCGGTGAGACCGTGGTGGTCCCCGAGTTCCACTACGACTTCGGCCCGCCGGCCGGCGCCAGGGACCTCTCCCTCCTGTACGCCCCCCTGCGAGGGCCGGGCGGCCAGGTTGAGGCCGTCATCAGTCTGATGCTGGACATCAGCGAGCAGTTGAGCTCCCGGCGTCAGCTGGAGGAGCTGACCTCCCGCCTTAAGAGCGCCAACGAGCAGCTGGTTCAGGCCAGCATCCGGGCTAACGAGCTGGCCACCCTGGCGGGGCAGCATGCGGCCGAATTGGAGGCCACCATCTCCAACATCGCCGATGCCATCTTCGCCTGCGATCTCGAGGGCAAGATCACCTTTATCAACGGTGCCGGTTTGGAGATGATCGGGGACCACGGTGCGGGCGAGCTGCGTAACCTGGTGGACTACATCACCGCCCTGCAGCCCCGCCACGTCGACGGGCAGCCCATCCGCCGGCAGGATCTGGCGATCTCCAGGGCGCTTCGGGGCGAGGTGGTGCGGGGAGAGGAGGAGATCGTCTACGACTCCCGGCTGCAGAGGGACCGCTACATCCTGGCGAGCGGGGCCCCGGTGCGGGATCCCCAGGGACGTTTCCTGGGCGCGGTGCAGGTCCTCAGCGACATCACCCGACTCAAGGAGTTGGATCTGCTGAAGGACCAGTTCATCACCGTTGCCGCCCACGAGATCAAGACGCCGGTGACGGCAATAAAGGGTTTCGCTCAGACCCTCGCCCGGGCTCCCGACGCCTGCGCCCCCAAGTACCGCAAAGCCCTGGAGACCATGGTGCAGCAATCCGACCGGATCGATGCCCTGGTGAGGGATTTCCTGGACGTCTCCCGGATGCGGTGGGGTCGGGTGAAGCTGTCCCTGGAGTGGATCGATCTCACGGCCCTGGTGGCGGAGGCGGTGGCCCGGAAGGCCGCCACCGCGGCCAAGCACCGGCTGGTGGTGACGCGCAAAGACCCGGCTGGGGTGCTGGGGGACCGGGAGCGGCTGAACCAGGTGCTGGAGAATCTGCTGGACAACGCCATCAAGTTCTCCCCGAGGGGGGGAGAGGTGGAGATCCAGCTTCTCCGCGAGGAGCGGCGGGCCGTGGTGTCCATCCGGGATCAGGGGGTGGGGATCCCGAAGGAGCGCCAGGCTCACCTCTTCGAGCGCTTCTACCGGGCCCACATCGGGACCCACTACGATTACGGTGGGTTAGGGGTCGGGCTGTACATCTCCCGAGAGATAGTACGGCAGCACGGTGGGGACGTGTGGTTCGAGAGCGAGGAGGGGAAGGGCTCCACCTTCTACTTCAGCCTGCCCCTGGCTCCGGACCAGGTGCGTCGTCCCTGAAGTAGTTCCCGTAGGGCGGGGCGCTCTGCCCCGCCGCCCGGTACTCGGGCGGCAAGGATACGGCGGCGCACAGGGCGCCGCCCTACGTCGCGAAATTGAGGAGCGCCGCAGTAGGCCGGCGTCAAGTCCCGCGAACTGAGGGCTGAGGAGCCCCACAGGGCTGTTTCTCCGGCACGTTTCCTGCAGCCTTCTTCAAGTAAGCGGCAAGGCCGTGTTGGAATCCGAAAGAGAAGAGAGCTAGAAGGGGAGAGTCACCATGCCCACCATCCGATGCACCGTGAGCAACTGCGAGTACTGGGGCGACGAGAACCACTGCCGGGCCAACCAGATCCTGGTCATGGCACCATCCTCGCCGGTCCAGCAGGCCGAAGAGCATGGAGTGAACGCCGAGCGGCTCAAGCAGACCCCGGCCACCACCGACGAAGACACCCTCTGCTACACCTTCGAGCGAAAGAAATAGTCGAGAGCCGACCCGCCGGAGGCCGGCTGCCGATGCAGACCGATAGAGTCTGCGTGCGGTAGCCTCCAGTAGAGCAGGGTCA